>CALGTB010000091.1 GCA_937902285.1 uncultured Actinomycetes bacterium
TCTAGCGAGCCGGATTCGCAGCGGGGGGAGCAGCGTCAGCCGACGCGCTCAGACGTGCCGGTGAGGATGTGCTGGCGCTCGTACTCGTCCTGCGCGGTCTGCAGCAGGTGACGCCACGAGGTGACGTTGGGACGGCGACGCAGGAGCGCACGACGCTCACGCTCGGTCATGCCACCCCACACCCCGAACTCCACCCGGTTGTCGAGGGCGTCGGCGAGGCACTCGGTGCGCACGGTGCACGCGACGCAGATGGCCTTGGCTCGATTCTGGGCTGCCCCCTGCACGAACAGGGAGTCGGGATCGGTCGTACGACATGCCGCCTGAGTGGCCCAATCGGTGTCCAATGTCATCGTGCGCGCACACCCCTCCCGTATTCACGTGTCGGCGGACGTTACGCCCTGCAGATAACCACAGAAAGGCTATAATTGACTAGCCCGAAAAGGCTATGTCCGCAATGTCCTGAGACGTACGGGGCTGTTGAGCCGTGGCGGGTGCGCCCCTGCGTGTCTCACGGAACCATCCCGCCTACTCTGGACGTCTGATGAGCATGCTCCAGCCTCCCGGACACCGCCCCGGGCCACTTGGGATCCTGGCCCGGATCGGCGGCATCCTCGTGAGCGCGGTCATCGCCGGCGTGCTCGTGGGCCTCATGCTCACGCCCTTCGTGGGCGGCGTCGGCACCGTGACGCGTGACGTCATCAAGAACTTCGAGAATCTCCCCGATGCCCTCAGCACGCCGCCGCTGCCCCAGCGCTCGCTGATCCTCGCCTCCGACGGGTCGCTGCTCGCCTCCCTGTACTACCAGAACCGCGTCGAGGTGCCGCTCGAGAGCATCTCCCCCCTCATGCGCCAGGCCACCGTCGCCATCGAGGACTCCCGCTTCCTCGACCACAACGGCGTCGACCTGCGCGGCGTCCTCCGGTCCATCGCCACCAACGTCGATGCGGGCGGCATCGCGCAGGGCAGCTCGACCCTGACGATGCAGTACGTCAAGAACGTGCTCGTCAACCAGGCCACCAGCGCCGAGGAGCTCGACGCCGCCCGGGGCGACAGCGCCACCCGGAAGCTCCGCGAGGTGCGCTACGCACTCGGCCTGGAGAAGATCTTCACGAAAGCGCAGATCCTCGAGCGCTACCTCAACATCGCCTACTTCGGCGCCGGGGCCTATGGCGTCGAGGCCGCGGCACGGCGCTACTTCTCCAAGCCGGCCTCGGACCTGACCCTGCCCGAGGCCGCGACCCTGGCCGGCATCGTCCAGCAGCCCACCGCGTACGACCCGCTGCGCAACCCCGAGCTCAGCACCACCCGGCGCAACGTCGTCCTCAAGCGCATGGCCGAGCTCGGCTTCGTCACCACCGAGGAGGCCGATCGCGCCGCGCTGCTGCCCATGACCCGCCAGCTCAACCCCTCGCTGGCGACGAACGGGTGCACGTCCTCCTACGCCCCCTACTTCTGCGACTACGTGGTGCAGACGATCCGCGCCGACCCGACCTTCGGCAACACGCCCGAGGAGCGCGAGGCGTTCCTTCGCCGCGGTGGCTACACGATCCGCACCACCCTCGACCCGAAGGCGCAGACGGCTGCGTTCGACACGGTCACGCGCTACATCCCCACCAACGACGAGAGCCGACGCGCCGCTGCCATCTCGATGGTGCAGCCGGGCACCGGGCAGGTCCTGGCCATGGCCCAGAACCGGGAGTGGGGAACGTCGGGTCGCGGCAAGACGACCTACAACTACAACGTCGGCACCGACATGGGCGGCACGATCGGCATGCAGGCCGGCTCGACGTTCAAGATCTTCACCCTCGCGGCGGCCTTCGAGGCCGGCATCTCCCCGTACGAGTACGTGCCCTCGTACAGCCCCAAGACGTTCGAGAACTTCAAGAACTGCACCACCGGCGAGCCCTTCGAGCCGGTCACGGTCCGCAACTCCACGACCTCGGGCACCCTCGCCATGGCGCAGGCGACTGCCTACTCGACCAACACGTACTTCATGACGATCGAGGAGCGCACCGGGCTGTGCCGGCCGGCCGAGATCGCCGAGTCGATGGGGGTCACCCTCGGCAACGGCGAGCCCCTTCTGCGTGTGCCGTCCTTCACTCTCGGCACCATGGAGGTCACGCCCCTCGCGATGGCCAACGCCTACGCGACCTTCGCCGCGCACGGCATCCACTGCGATCCCGTGGTGATCCTCGACATCCGTGACCGCGATGGCACGCCCCTCCCGGTGCCGAGCGGCAACTGCTCGCGGGTCATCAAGCGCGAGGTCGCCGACAACGTGACGTACATGCTCAACGGGGTCGTCAACGGCGGCATCCCCGGGCGCACCGGCCAGTCGATGGCGCTCGACAAGCGGCAGGTCGCCGGCAAGACCGGAACCACGAACGACTCGGCAGCCGTCTGGTTCGCCGGATACACCCCGCAGCTCGCCGCCGCGGTGTGGGTGGGCGACCCGCGCGGCGGCTACGCCCACCCGATGAAGGCGGTCACGATCGCAGGCACGTACTACGCCCAGGTCTTCGGCGGCACGCTTCCGGGCCCGATCTGGCGCGACGCGATGGAGGCCGCGCTGGTGGGCACCGAGCCGCAGGACTTCGACATCAAGAGCAAGTTCGGCTTCACCACGGCGGGCCCGAATGACTACGTCTACGTGCCGCCGACGGTCACCGAGTCCGACGAGCCCGAGCCGCCGACCTTCGACAACTCCGACCCGGCGACGACCGCGGACCCCGGCGCATCGGCCGACCCCGCACCCGTCGATCCGGCTCCTGCCGACCCGGCAGCCGCCACCGGCGCCCCGTCGTCCGGCTGACCCCTACATCCCGAGCGCGGCCTTGACCAGGCCGGCCACCTGGCCGCCGTCGGCGCGTCCCTTGACCTGCGGCTGAACCAGCTTCATGACCTGGCCCA
>CALGTB010000092.1 GCA_937902285.1 uncultured Actinomycetes bacterium
CGCGCTTGGCCGAGGGCCGGCTGCGGGCGGCGAGCACCGCGGCGGCGGCGCGCAGGGCGGCCAGGTGCGCGGCGGCGTAGCGCTCGCCGGGCGTGGAGGCGATGCTCGCCTCGGTGAGGCTGCGGCGCGCGGAGGCCAGCAGGTCGTCGGCTGCGCGCGGGGCCGGTCGGAAGACGCTCATGGGGTGCTCCTGGGTCGTCGGTAGCGGGATCGGTAGCGGGATCGGGGCTAGTCGATGACCCGCTCGAGCCCCCAGGTGCGGGAGGCCCGGTACAGGTCGTAGACCCCGGTCGTTCCGGTTCGTGGTGCTGCCTCGACCCGCCAGACCTGCCGCTGGGCAGGCCGTTGGCCACTCGCCTGGTCGACCCACCAGGGCATCGCCTCGACCCACGTGGCCACGATCACGCAGACCGTGTACCGCCGGCCCCGCCAGCGGAATCCCGCCGGATCGCCGTTGCCGTGCTCGGTCACCTCGACGGACTCCGAGTGGTAGCGGCGGCTCATCGCCCCGCCCCTCCCGTCCTGTGGTGACCTCGGCCGCCGGGACCGGGGTCGAGGCGGGCCCGGCGGCCGAGATGTGACCCAAGGTCCAGCCGCGAATCCGGACCTTGAGACCGACGTTCGAACATCTGTTCGAACACGAGCACACGCTAAACCCGGCCCCTGACAGCCGTCAACCCTCCCCGGCGCGTCCCCCGCGTGTCCCCTCCCCCCGTGCACCCGGTCATCCCGCCAGGTGTCCAACATCACTCAATAGCGCGCATAATGAGCCCATGGGTCAGGTGGTGCCAGACCGGGACACCTCGGTCCCGCGCGCCCTGAGCACTCTCAGCCAGGCCAACCGGGTCCTCGTGCGGGCGACCGACGAGGGCACCCTGCTGCAGCAGATGTGCACCACCATCGCCGACACCGGCGGCTACCTGCTGTGCTGGTACGGCCGACCGGTCGACGACGACGTCCGATCCGTGCAGCCGGTCGCCCGGGCCGGAACACGCCAGGACTACGTCGACGACATCCGCATCTCCTGGGACGACGGTCCCCTCGGGCAGGGTCCCACCGGCCGGTGCATCCGCACCCGGCAGACCCAGGTGGTCAACGACTTCGCCCCCGACTCCACCTACGGGCCCTGGCAGACCGCCGCGGCGCAGCGCGGGTTCTCCTGCTCCATCTGCCTGCCGGTGATCGTCGGCGACGACCTCGACGGCGTCCTCATGGTCTACGCCGCCGAGGTCGGCTCCTTCGGCAGCATGGCCACCAGCCTGCTGGAGGACCTCGCCGCCGACCTGGGCTACGGCCTGAGCCGACTGCGCGACATGGCCGACCTGGAGCGCAGCACGCAGGAGTCACAGGACCACCGGGATCGCATGCACGCCACCATCGACAGCCTCATCGATCCCTTCATCCTGCTCGAGGCCGTGCGCGACGCCGACGGACGGCTGGTCGACCTCCGCTACCTCGAGGCGAACGAGGCGGCCCTGGCCTACAACCGCATCTCCCGTGAGGACCTCATCGGCGCCTGCATGTTCGACCTCTTCCCCGGACAGGTCGCCGACGGGACTGCCGCGAAGTACCTGCACACGGTCGACACGGGCGAGCCCACCGTCCTCGACGACTACGCCTACGGCAACGAGAGGGTCGGCGAGGAGAGACGCTACGACATCCGCGCCATCAGGAGCGGTGACGGCATCGCCCTCACGTGGCGCGACGTCACGGAGAGGTCCGCCGCTGCGCAGCGACTGGCCGACAGCGAGCGGATGTACCGGCTGCTCGCCGAGAACTCGACGGATGTCATCCTCGTGACCGACGCCGACAGGACCATCACCTGGGCCTCGACCTCCACCGGCACGACGCTCGGGTGGGATCGCGACGATCTGCTGGACCATCAGGCCACGGACTTCATCGATCCCGACGACCGTCCACGGCTGGCAGCGCTGGTCGCCGAGAGCAACAGGACCATGACGGTGCTCGAGACGCGGATCCGCTGGTGTCGGCCCGACGGCACGCATCACTGGATGCGCGCCACCGGCAGGCCGTTCGTCGATGACGACTCCGGTGCCCTTCGCCGCGTGGTGAACCTGCAGGCCATCGACGAGCAGGTGCAGGGCGAGAACGAGCTCGCCGAGCGCGAGGAGCGGTACCGGCTCCTCGCCGAGAACGTGTCTGACATCGTGCTGCAGGTGGATCCGGACGGCTCGATCGCCTGGGCTTCGTCGTCCACGAAGAGGGTGCTCGGCCGCGAACCAGACGACCTCCTGGGAACGCTGGCAGTCGACCTCATCCATCCGGACGACGCCGAGAGGGCTCTCCGTGCGCGCGCCGCCGTCCTCACAGGCGAGACGGACGAGCGGGAGTTCCGCGTGCTGCGCCAGGACGGCACCACCCTGTGGATCGCCATCGACGTGCGCGCCGTCCCGACGGCTCATGGGATCGGCCGCGTCGTCGCAGCGCGCAACATCGACGACGAGGTCCTGTCCCGGCGCCAACTGGAGTTCGCGCTCGAGCACGACCAATTGACCCGCCTGCCCACCCGCCGCGCCATCCTCGACCGCATCGAGGGCCTCCAGTCGCAGCTCACCGCCGATGCCCAGGTCGCCGTCCTGTGCATCGACATCGACGACCTCGCCTCGATCAACGAGGCCCTCGCCTACGCCGCGGGGGACGACGTGCTGCGAACCGTGGCCACGCGCATCCACGCCGCGGCCCCCGAGCCGGAGCTGGTCGGCCGCGGTGCGGGTGACGAGATCCTGGTCGTCGTGGCAAGCACGGGCGCGGGAGACGACACCGACGTGCTGTCACTCGCCGAGGAGATCCGGGCGGACGCGAGCACCGCCATCACCGTGAACGGGCACGACATCGTCGTCACCGTGAGCATCGGCATCGCGGTCGGAGACCCGGAGACCGACGGCGAGCACCTGCTGCACGAGGCCAACCTCGCAGCGTCCTTGGCCAAGCAGAAGGGCGGCAACCGCTGCGACTTCGTCGACAGGGAGGTCGCCGCGCAGGCGGAGAAGCGGCTCTCGCTGGAGGCGGGGATCCGCGACGGACTCGGCCGCGGCCAGTTCGTGCCGTGGTTCCAGCCCATCGTGGCCATCGACACCGGCGAGGTGTCGGGCTACGAGGCGCTCGTGCGCTGGGTGCGGCCCGACGGCGTGGTCGAGCCCGGCGGCTTCCTGCCGGTCGCCGAGCGCACCTCGCTGGTCACCGACCTCGACGTGGCCGTGCTGCGCCAGTCCGTTGCAGAGCTGGCGACCCTGCCCGCGCCGCTCACGGTTGCCGTCAACGTGGCGGCCGCCACTCTCGACCGCATGGCCTACGCCGACCTGGTCATCGAGATCCTCGCGGAGACCGGGGCCGACCCGAAGCGCCTCCACCTCGAGGTGACCGAGACGATGCTCCTCGACCTCACCACGACC
>CALGTB010000093.1 GCA_937902285.1 uncultured Actinomycetes bacterium
GCCACCTCGCGGGCGTCGTCGCGGCGCAGGAACTGCATGAAGGCCTCCTCGCTCGTCCAGGCCGGCTCGAAGCCGAGGATCTGGCGCATCGCGGTGGTGTCCAGGCCCCGACCATACGTCAGATGCCGCACGGCCTCCGGCGAGAAGTCGGCCAGGCCGGTGGTGCCGAGGCTGCGCCCCACCGTCGAGAAGAACAGCCGGGGCACGGCAATCGTCGCGCGCCGGGTGCGGCGGATGGCCTGCGACAGCAGGAGCACCCCGTCGCCGGCGATGTTGTAGGTGCCGCGCCTCGGGCGCAGGACGGCGCACCGGATCGCCTCGAGGCCGTCGTCCTCGTGGATGAACTGCATGCGCGGGTCGAACCCCAGGACGGTGGGGATGACCGGGAGGGAGAAGTAGGCGCCGGTCGCGGTCTGCACCCGCGGACCGATGAAGCTCGCGAACCGCAGGGTGGTCACGGTGACGTCGGGACGACGACGCGCGAAGCCGCGCACGTACGTCTCCACCTCGACCGAGTCCTTGGCCCAGCCGGAGGAGGGCGTGTGCTTGGGCTCCATGTCCTCGGTGAACTTCGCCGGGTCCTTGGGACCGGAACCGTAGACCGCCGCCGTCGACTTCACGACCACCGACCGCACGCTGCTCGTCCGCTGGCAGGCCGCCAGCAGCTGCATCGTGCCGATGACGTTGATCTCCTTCATCGTCGACCGCCCGCCCGCCTGCTTGGGGGTCGCGATGACGCCCATGTGCACGACGGTGTCGACCCCGGCCTCGCCCATGACCTTGGCGATGACGGGGTTGCGGATGTCGGCGCGGACGAACTCCGTGCCCGGGATCGGGCTGTCGGGAACGACGACGTCGACCCCGATGACGCTCGAGATGCCGGGATCAGCGGCGAGGAGGGTCGCCATGCGTCCGCCGAGGTACCTCGAGACGCCCGTGACCAGCACGGTGCGGCCCATGTGCAGACCCCCTCATGCCGTGGCGGAGAACGCCGGACGCTACTTCTTGTTGCGGCGCTGGACCCGGGTACGACGGAGCAGCTTGCGGTGCTTCTTCTTCGCCATCCGCTTGCGCCGCTTCTTGACCACTGAGCCCATCAAATGTCCTTGTCTCGGCCGACCACGCGGCCCGATGTTGGTCAGGCGAACCCCCGAGGGCCCGCTCGTTGTCCTTCTTGGCTCCCTGAGCCTACCGCCGAGGGTCCAGCGCCCTGCTAGGCGGTTTCCACGAACGAGTCGCGGAGGTAGTCGTGGACCGCCTGCTCGGGGACGCGGAAGGAGCGTCCGACGCGCACCGCGGGCATCTCGCCGTTGTGGACGAGCCGGTACACCGTCATCTTGGAGACGCGCATCACTGCGGCAACCTCCGCGACGGTCAGGAACCGGACCTCAGCGAACGCCCGATCAGGGGTCGTGGACATCTGTGCACCGAACTCTCTGCCACGCGCCGCCCCGGCTTCCCCTCCGGAGACACACGGCGTCGTGGCGAACCGAAGACTAGTGGCCCGTGTGATGGTTGTGATAGTTGAATGGCCATATTGGGGTGCGCACGAGGCCACGGGGACACCGGCAGCGGTCAGAACCACAGCCCCGGCTCGGCGGTGAGGCCCCAGCGCGGGAACACCGCGGTGCGCGTCGCGAGCACGGCGGCATCGACCGGATCGTCGGCGTCGAAGCCCTGGTCGATGGGCTTGGGCCAGGGCTGGCGGCCGTCGGTCATGCGGCCGGGCGCCTGCCGGCCGAGGGCCTCGAGGACGAACTCGTGGAAGCCGTCGGGCACGGCCGTCTCGGGGGCGATCGGCTGACCGGCGGCGATGGCGATGAGGTGCGTCCAGGCCCGCGGCACGACGTCGACCCACTCGTAGCCGCCGCCGCCGAGGGCCACCCACCGTCCGCCCGCGTAGCGATGCGCCCACCGGTGCAGTGCCTCGAACGCCATGCGCTGGCCGTCGATCGAGACGAGGAGATGCGCGAGCGGGTCCTCGAAGTGCGTGTCGACGCCCTGCTGGCTGACGATCACCTGGGGCGCGAAGGCACCGAGGAGGTCGGGCACCACGCCGTGGAGTGCGCGAAGCCACCCCTGGTCGTTCGTTCCGGCGGGCAGGGCGATGTTCACGGCGGTTCCGGGCGCCGCCGGGCCGCCCGTCTCGGAGGGGTGACCGGTGCCGGGGAACAGCGAGCGGGGGTCCTCGTGGATCGAGATCGTCATCACCCGGGGGTCGTTCCAGAAGATCTCCTGGACGCCGTCGCCGTGGTGCACGTCGACGTCGATGTAGGCCACCCGCTCCACGCCCTGGTCGAGCAGCCACGCGATGGCCACCGCGATGTCGTTGTAGACGCAGAAGCCCTCGGCAGCCCCGGGCATGGCATGGTGCAGCCCGCCGGCCAGGTTCACCGCGTGGTCGACCTCGCCGCGGTGAACGGCCTGGGCCGCCATGAGCGACGCGGCAGAGACCCGGCAGGCGGCCCGGTGCATGTCGGGGAAGACGGGGTCATCGGTCGTGCCCAGGCCGCGCTCGGCGTCGTAGAAGTGCGGGTCGGACGAGGCCAGCCGCACCGCCGCCACGTAGTCGGCGTCGTGCACCCGCAGGATCAGCTCGTCGTCGACCGGCTCGACCGGTCCGAGCATCTGGACGCCGTGGTGCGCGAAGAGCCCGAACTCGGCCGCCAGGCGCATGGCCAGCTGGACGCGCACGGGAGCCAGCGGGTGGCCCGGACCGAAGTCGTACTCGGCCAGCCGCTCGTCCCACACCACCCCCAGCCGCTCTCCCACGATCAGCCTCCTGACAGCTCACGGCTTCGGTCATGCGCGGCCGCGATCGCGGCCACGACGGCCTGGTGCACGCCGAGCTCCTCCATCGTCGAGATGGCGGCTGCGGTCGTGCCGTTCGGCGATGTGACGTTACGCCGCAGGGTCTGCGCAGTCTCGCCGGACGACTCGAGGAGCGTGGCCGCGCCGAGGATCGTGTGGTGCACCATGCGCTGCGCCGTCGCAGGATCGAGGCCGAGATCCTCGGCTGCGGCGATCATCGCCTCGGCCAGGAAGAAGACGTACGCCGGCCCGCTGCCCGACACCGCCGTGACGGCGTTCTGGAGCGACTCGGGAACCTCGACGACCGCGCCCACCGACTCCAGGAGGCGCACCGCGAGGGCCAGCGACTCGGCCGTGCAGCCCGCCGCCGGGCTGACGCCGGTGACCGAGCGGTCGACGCGCGCCGGGGTGTTCGGCATGGCCCGGACGACGCTGACGCCCGCGGGAACGAGCCCCTCGATGGCCGACGTGGTGATGCCGGCCGCGATGGAGATCACGAGGCTGCCCGGCCGCACGAGGCCGCCGAGCTCGGCGAGCACCGCGGGCACGTCCTGCGGCTTCACTGCCAGCACCACGACGTCGGCGGTCGTCACCGCATCGGGGCCGTCCGCGACGGCGAGGCCCAGCACCTGCGTGAGCTCCTGTGCACGCTCGGCCCGCTTCTCGACGACGACGAGGTCGGGCGACGGGGTGACGTAGCGGAGGAACCCGCTCGCGAGGGTCTCCCCCATCACTCCGCCACCGAGCACGGCAATCCGCATGGTCATCACGCCTTCCGCATCGTCTGCGTCATCCCGGGAGAAGCGACCGCACGGCGGCGGCGATCGTGCTGGGCTGCTCGGCCAAGCCTCCCACGAGCCGTGCGAACCAGTCGGGACCGTAGGGGACGTAGACCCGCACGCGATGCCCCGACGCGGCCAGCCGCTCCTGGGCCCCCTCGAGGCGGCCCATGTAGAACGCGAACTCGAAGGAGCGCGGCGGGCGCTCGTAGCGCGCCGCCAGCCCCTCGATGACCTCGATGAGGCGCGGGTCGTGGGTGGCGAACGACGGCTCGCCCGAGCCCTTGAGCAGCGTCCGGGCGCAGCGCACGTACGCCTTGTCCACTTCTAGCGGCTGCGAGTAGCCGAGCTCAGGGCCCGCGCGGTGGCCGCCCTTGACGAGTCTGATCCGGTGCCCGGCCAGCCGGGCGCAGTCGCCCTCGGTGCGCCGGAGGCCGGCCT
>CALGTB010000094.1 GCA_937902285.1 uncultured Actinomycetes bacterium
ACAGCAGGCGTGTCAAGAAGTACGGATTCAGCTTGACGTTCGTCTGGTCATTGTCACCCGATGACCGCAGTGCCAAGACGTCGTCTGGGCTGAGCAACTCGGCGGATGCCGCCTCCTCGAAGTCGGCGAGCAGCGTCCAGAAGGGTCCGACTTCATCCGTGCTGTCGAGAGTGATCGACTCGAGCAGCGGGAACAGCGACGTCCCGCCCGTGAGGGCGCGCAGACCATAGAAGACGCGGCCACCCGCATGCGCGTCGACGAGCAAGGACTGAACGAAATGCAGGCGCCGAATAGTGAAGTAGTCCTCGCGGGAGAACACCGCGGACGTCGTGACGATCTCCTCGAACTCAGTCGCCGCGAACGGTCCGTAGTCGCCCTGTGAACCGTCGATCGCCCTGAACTCCCCTTCGAGGCCGTAGAGCTCACGGGAGGCGCGGGTCGCCATCTCCGAGCCGTCCAGAAGCATGGCGGGAAAGAAGTGCAGGCCGTCGACATCGCTCTCGACTACCTCGCGGACACCGTCCAGGAAGCTGGCAAGGCTCTCACCGGGAAGGGCGTAGATGAGTTCGGCGAAACTGTCGACGCCGAGTTCCTTCGCCTGCCTCGAGAGAGCGTTGAACGTCTCGATGTCGATGTTCGAGCGCTTGATGTTCTTCAGCACATCGGCGTTCTGGGTCTGACGTGACAGCGAGATGGGGGTCATCCCCTTCAGGACGCGCGCGATCTCCAGCACCCGCTGAGAGCTGTTCTTGGCGAAGTACAGATAGACGTGCTCTGGGAAGCCGACGGACTCGCGCAGTTCGGCCAGCCGCTCGGCGATCTCGATGTCCCGTTGGAAGAGACCGAAGTTGGCGTCGCCGATGTACAGATAGGAGATCCGGCTCCGGTTGGCGGCCGCAATGAAGTCAAGCTCCTTCAGGATCCTCTCCACAGGAAAGGAGGCGGACTTCGACTTCGCCATGTCGCCCCAGCCACAGAAGGTGCACGAGTAGGGGCATCCTCGATTGGTCTCGATGAGTGGCACGAACGACTCATCCGCCAGGAACTCGTCCATGACTCCGGTCAGATACGGCGACGGGATATCACTGAGGTCGAGGAGGCGTCCGGTGCGCGGATCAAGTCCACCGGGCAGTTCGGCGATCGGCACTTGGAGCGTCGACACGACCATTGCCTCGGCTCCGGGTGTGAGAGTCCAGGTACCCGGCACGCCCGTCTCGACCAACGCATCGACCCTCATCCCGCAGGCCTTGAACGCTTCGAGCACTCGCAGGAAGGGAACCTCACCCTCCTGGGGGATGTAGATATCGACAGACCTCCGATCCCGCATGAAATCGAGGGCCGCCTGGGGCTCTGCGGTGTTCACGTTCGGTCCACCCATGACCACGAGGACGTCGGACCTCACGGACTTGAGCCACTCGGAGGCTGATCGGGCCAGATTCGAGTTCCAGATGTAGTTCGAGAACGCGACCACGTGCGGCTCGAAGTCCGCCACGTGGGCGATGAAGGATTCCGGCGTCTTGCAGATTCGAATCTCCACCTCGCCCTGGCAGTACTCCTGGGCGAAGGCCGACAAGTAGCCCATGTTGACCGGCATCGGCAGCACCGACCACTCACGGCCAGTGCGCACGTGACTCAGGTCGGCCAGAAGGACCCGCATCGGTACCGACATGAAACCTCCAAGGCCACCCGGAAGCGGGAACCCCATCGTAGGGCTACTGCACGCTGCGGTTCTCCAGCCACCACTGGGCCTGTGGCATCTGGAAGGGATAGTCCACGTCCAGCCCGCCCACGTTCCTGATGGGGTGGATCCTCTGGCCCATCCACTTCTGGGGCAGGAGACCGGAGTGCAGGTCATCGAGGTTGCGCGGTCGAACGATGGAGACCCCCATGTCGGCGAACCACACATCTCCCTGCGAGTCGCGGTCGCAGCTGAGAGTGGCCGGGTCGCCGAACACCTCGAAAGGCACGAACGGCTGGAGAAGCCCATCGTCCGTGATCTTCCTGGCCCGCAGCGGGCTCCACATGTTGTAGCAGGACACCGTCACCGCGGAGTCGAGATCCGGGCGCTCCCGCATGGCCGTGATGCCTTCCGACAGCTGCGCGGACGAGATGGTCACGGCATTCGCCATCAGCAGCACGTAGAGCTCCGGTGCCGCCCCGGCCGCTTCGAGCTCTGCCGTGATCACCTGATGGGCGTGCACGAAGGCATCCTCGCCGAGCGCCTCGTTGCTGGCCAGGTAGGCAGGCCGCTCGATGAGCCGGGCTCCCATCTCGGCACCGATGCGGGCGATCTCAGGGTCATCCGTCGACACGTACGCCACGTCGATCTCCGGCGTGTTCCGTGCTGCCTCCAGTGGCCACCAGGCCATCGGATGCCCTGCCACGGCAGTGGTGTTCTTCCCAGGGAAGCCCGACGAGCCCTTGCGCCCGATCATGATGGCGACGATCACTGCCCGTTCCCCTCCTGCTGCTCACTGACGGCCCGGATCGCCTCGAGGAGGCCGAGCCCCAGGTCGACGTAGGTATCACTGGTGAGGCGCCTGCCGGCACTCGACTCGAACGAGTACGGGGTCAGCCGGTAGCGACCCTCGAACGGCTCGTCGCGCAACGAGATGATGAGGCCGCCCCCGAGCATCTCGTCGATCATCTCGACCAGTTCACGGGTCGAGAGCCGCTCCCTGCCGGTGATGTGCAGCGACTGGCCTGCAAACCTCGGGTCGAGTGCGTCGACAGCGAGGGCCGCTGCATCAGTGATGTGGATGTACTCGCGAATCTCGGAGCCGTCGCCCCAGAAGTCGATCCGACGCTCGGTGACCGCTTGCGTGACCAGGCGGAGGATCGCGTTGTTCTCGTCTGCCCGCGGCCCGTAGAGGGATCCGAAACGCAGGATCGTCGCATCGAGATCCAGCGAGGGCGCCAGATCCTGCACCAGGTTCTCGGCCGCCTGCTTCGTCGTGCGGTAGACCGAGCCACCCTTGGAGAACACGTAGACGCTGCTCGCATGCATGACGCGACGGACGCCCGCCGTGGCCGCGGCCTCGAGCACGGTGAGCGTCCCGAGCACGTTGACGTCGATGGCCAGTCTCGGATCGTTGCGGGCGTGGTCGAGATCAGCCACGGCCGCGCAGTGGTAGACGGCATCGCATCCCTGCAAGGCGGAGAGGACGGCGGCGGAGTCTCGCACGTCGCCGGCCACCGACTCGCGATCGTCGCGGCCCGAGCCATGCCGATCGAGCACCACGACCTCGTGACCACGACGCACGAGCTCATCGGAGATGTGACTGCCGAGGAAGCCGCTGCCCCCCGTGACCAGCACGCGCATCGGGTTCTCCTGCGACATCAGACGGCCACACACCCCCGGCACGGCACCAGGGACTGGCGCTGCCGCTCGAGGTGCTTCTCTCGCAGGGTCGTATAGCCCTTACCGGTCCAGATGTCGCTCACGGACTCATCCCCGACGGTCCCCGGGCACAGGAACGACCGGTAGTCCACGTCGCAGGGGTTCATCTTCCCGTCCCACCACACGAAGGCGCGTCGCCAGAGGTCCGAGCAGGCCTCCTCGATGCCGTTCGGCTCGTTCTCGTAGGCGTTCTCCCACGGGTTGTAGTCGACGAAGGCCACCTGGTCGACGTACTCGCGCCAGAACGCCTCGATCTTCTGGTGATCCTGCCGCTCGCGGTCGAACGCGACTCCGGAGACGCGCGTGATGAGCCGTGACTGCGGGTAGTCGCGCTCCTTGATCTCCTTGAAGCGGGCGATGTTGCCCATGACCTTCTCGAAGTCGCCGTTCACCCGCAGCTGCGCGTAGGTCACCGGGTCGGCGGCGTCAGCCGAGAAGACCAGGGTGTTGGGCTCCGCCTGGAGGATCGCGTGGGCCTTCTTCTCGTCGAGGAACGTCGCGTTGGTGTTCATCTTCAACCCGAGGAACTTGCCCGAGGCGTAGGCAAGCATCTCCTCAATCCCCTTGGTCATCAGCGGCTCTCCGCGTGAGGCCATCGTGATGAACTCGACGTTCCCCTCGAGCTGGTCGACCAGCTGCTTGAAGAGCTCGACCGGCATCTGCCCCGCGTGACCGTTCTTGCGCTGGGTCAGGAGGGGATCGGTCTGGAAGCAGAAGACGCAGCGGAAGTTGCAGATCGACGTGGGCTCGATCTGGACGCATGGCGGGAACTGATCGAGCTCCTTGGTCGTGGGGAAAACGTCGTATCGGTAGCGGTGGTAGAGGTAGCGGGGCAGGTCGGTGTCATCGATGCGCGCCATCTCCTCGATGACGTGCGGACGCAGGTGGAAGGTGGAAGGCAGCCGATCGGCAGGCGCCACATCGAGGTCGGCGAAGGCGCGCTCGAGGATCGCGACCATCGAGGGATCCAGGTTCAGTTCCGCCAGGCCCACTCGGATAGCCGCCAGCCGGCCACTGACTGCCTCGACCGAGAAGTCGCCGGCGACGGAATGGAAACTGTCGCCTTTACGATACAAGCGTGGCGTATTCAGGACGGTGCTCCTCACGGGCAAATGCGATGACGCAACTGTGACGAGTCTAATGCTCTGGGCCCTGCCCGAGCCCCCGCCCGCATCCGAGGGTGCGGTGGCCCTCTGGCAGCAGTTCCTGCCCGACGGAGCACCTGAGGGCCTGTACTCCCTCCCTCAGGAGGTTCACCACGATCGCGACCGGTTTCGCGCCGCCTATCTCGCGTGGCTGCACGAGGTCGGGCAGCGGCCGAGGCGGGGCCGGTCCCTCCGCGACCGCATGCAGATCCGACCCGGCCTGAGCTACTGGTGGATGACC
>CALGTB010000095.1 GCA_937902285.1 uncultured Actinomycetes bacterium
GAGGAAGAGGGTCGCTCCGTTGTGGGCCGCACCGGCCAGCTTCTGCCGGATGCCACCGATCGGGCCGACGGTGCCGTCGGGGGCGATGGTGCCGGTGCCGGCGATGTACTCCCCCTGCGTGAGGTCCTCCGGGGTGAGCTTGTCGATGATGCCCGTGGCGAACATGAGGCCGGCGCTCGGGCCGCCGACGTCCTCCAGCGTGAAGTCGATCGGGAAGTCGGCCTCGTAGAAGACCCCCACCCCGATGCCGATCACGGGGACGGACGGGTCGTCCGGGTTGGCGGCCGACGTGACCTGGACGTCCTGCTCGGTGCCGTCCCGCTCGATGGTGAACGTGAACGTCGTGCCGATCGGCTTGCTGCGGATGGCCTCGGACACCTGGGCCGGATCGTCGATGACGACTCCGTCGACCTTGAGGATCTCGTCGGTCGGCTCGAGCACGCCCTCGGACGGCGAGTCGCTGTAGACCGTCGTGACGACGATCGAGCTGTTGACCGGCCGGTCGAGGTAGGTGAGTGCAGCAGCGATGGCGTCGGACTGCGACGTGCTGAAGGAGACCGCCTGCCGGCGCTGGACGTCCTCGCCCGTCTCGTCGTCGGGGAAGATCAGCTCGCGCGGCACCACGGCGTCGTTCGGATCGAGCCAGGATGCGATCGCATCGACGAAGGTGAGCCCGCCACGGGGGCCGCCCGACTCGAGGACGGTGACCATGTCGAGGTTGCCGGTGGTGGGGAACGTCTCGGTGCCGGAGATCTGGATGACGTCCTTGCCGTCGACCTGGCCGATGACGTTGAAGGTCGGGCCGGGCGCCAGCTTCACGAAGGGCACCGGCAGGAGCAGCGCCACGCCCAGCAGCACCAGGGTGGTGCCTGCGGCCACGATGAGCATCCAGCCACGGCGGGTCGGATGGGTCAGCGCGTGCCAGTAGCCCGTGGGCGCCTGCTGGTCGGGCTCGGCGCCCTCGAGGGGCTCGGTCATGCGTCGCCGTCCTTCGGCTCCTTGGGCAGCTCGCCCAGGTCGGGCAGCGGGCGCTCCATGGCCTCCTGCATGCGCCGCAGGCTGGTCATGGCGTCCTCGGCGCTGGTCGGCTTGCTCGGCCGGCTGCGCAGCATGACGAAGAGGACGGCCAGGACGGTGGCACCGATCGGGATGAGCCACCAGGCCAACGCAGACACGACTGACTCCCTCGGAAGGACATGCACGGTTCGACGGGCCTGACGTGGGCCCGGTTCCGGTCAAGGCTACGCGCCGTCATCCGGCGGAAATGGGACGGACCCCCGGGTCTCTCCGCATCGTTCGCCTTCCCCTTGCGAACGCGCGTGTTATCCCGGGGGTCCAACGGGCATGAACCTAGGCAGTGGCTGTTCGGAGAGTCAATGCGAACGCGCCAATCCGTTCACCCGCCCTGTGGACATGGTGTGGGTGGGCTGGGGACGCACCAGCGTGTCGCTGTGGACGGCAGGTGCATAGAGCTGTGCATGAACCTGAGGATGACGACAGGAAACCGGCTCTGAGCAGCGCAAACGCCGTACCCAGCCTGTGGACGGAAAATAGTTTGCGTCCGTTACCGGGTGTTTACCGACCGTCGGCCTCGGCGGCCCGCAGCAGCGAGCGCATCGACGCGTCCAGGTCGTCCGGCAGGTCGTCGAGCGCGAACCAGCGCAGGTCGTCCGACTCGTCGCTCATCACCGGCAGCGAGCCGTCGGGCACGGTGGCCACGTACTGGACGTCGAGATGCTCGCTCATCTCGCCGCGGCAGCTCACCGGATGCCGGTCGAGGTGCACGGGGCCTGCCGACATCGTGACCTCGACGATGCCGCCCTCCTCGACGCTCTCACGGATCGCTGAGCCGCGAAGCGAGGCATCGCCAGGCTCGCAGTGCCCGCCCAGCTGCAGCCACCGGCCCACCTTGGGGTGGAGCGTGAGCAGGACGTGGCGGCGTGACTCGTCGAGCACGAGGGCGCTCGCGGTGAGGTGGCCCACCCGGCAGTCGCGGGACATCGCGTCGGGGTGGGCATCCAGGAAGTCGAGGTACTGGCCTCGCAGGCCCTCCTGACGCGCGTCGGCGGGAGCCCAGGCGGTGAGGACGGCACGGGCATCGCGGTGCAGCGCCTCGAAGTCCGGGTGCAGCGCCGGGTCGGGGGCCGGAGCGCCGCTCACTGCTCGTCTAGGCCGAAGTCGAGCTCGGTCGCGCTCGACTCGATGAAGCCCAGCGGGTCGGCGAGGTCGTCGGGCGCCGGAAGCAGGTCGGGGTGCGCCCACAGGGCGTCGCGCGCCTCGGCCCCGCGGCCCGCTCGCACGACGGCGAACAGGGTCGCCGCCTCACGGGCCAGCTTCGGGCGCAGCTCCATGCCCACGAGGGTGGCGAAGGTCTTCTCCGCGGGGCCTCCGGCGGCACGGCGGCGGCGCATGGTCTCGCGCAGCTGAACGGCGGAGGGCAGGCGGTCGGCGATGGCAGTGTCGACGACGTCGTCGACCCACCCCTCCACGAGCGCGAGAAGGGTCTCCAGGCGGGCGATGGCGGCGCGCTGCTCCTCGGTGTCCTCCGGCGTGAGCACGCCGCTGCTGAGCACCTCCTGGAGCGCCTCCGGGTTCGTCACGTCGACGCCGCCCATGGCCTCCGCCAGCCGCGACTGGTCGACACGCATGCCGCGGGCGTACTCCTCGACGGCTCCGATCATGCGCGGGCGCAGCCACGCGACATGGGCGAACAGCCGCTGGTGCGCCGACTCGCGCAGTGCGAGATAGAGGCGCGCGTCGTCGAGGGACAGGCCGAGGCCGGAGGCGAAGGCGTCGACGTTGCGGGGCAGCAGCGCCGGGCGTGCGTCGGAGGTCAGCGGGATCCCGATGTCGGAGGCGCTCACGACGTCCGATGCCAGGCCGGCGAGGGCCTGGCCGACCTGCATGCTGAACGCGGCGGCACCCAGCTGCTGGACCATGCCCAGCATGGGGGCGATCATCTGGGCCATCTCCGGCGGGATGCCGTCGGGGAACATGCCGCGGAACTGGTCGGGAAGGTTGTCGTTCAAAGCGGCGAGGTCGACATCGGTGCCGGCCGTGCCCTGGCCGACGGCGTTGGCCATCTGCTCGGCGATCGGCGTGATGACCACGCGCCACGCCGGCATGGTGGCCTCGAGCCACTCCGAGCGGCTCCAGGCGACCGGCGCTGCGGTGGTGGCGGGGAACGTGACGGCCGGGTCGAGCCAGACGTCGGCGAGGCGGATCGCCTCGGTGACGGCGCGTGAGTCCGCATCCGAGACCGACGGGTCGCCCGCCTGCACGAGGGCCTTGCGCGCGACGTCGGTGACCATCGCCCAGTTCACCGGGCCGCCGGCGTCCGGGCCGGACTGGCCGCTCTGCAGCATGGCGCCGAGCTGCTGGAGGGCCGCGCCGAGGGAGTTCATGTCGAAGCCGCCCGCGCCGCCGGCGCCGAAGCCGAAGCCCGGACCGCCCGGTCCTGAGCCGCCCGGCTCGTCGGGGCCGCCGCCGCTGGTGCCGAAGCCGAAGGGGATGTCACCGCTCATGCGTCAACGGTATACGGGGTTCTGTGGATCACGGACCGCTGCGTGTTCGCCCTCAGCATGAGGCGTCCGCCGGACCCTGCGGCGTATGCCGGAACGAGACGAGGCGGGGACCCTTCCGGGTCCCCGCCTCGTCATGCGCCGTTGGGCGCGTGAGTGCGTGTGGTTACGCCTTGCCGAGGATGCGCGTCACCTTGGTGCCGCAGACCGGGCAGATGCCCTTGGCGAAGCGGCGGCCGTTCGTCTCCTCGACGTGGCCGGTGAACTCCCGCTTCTCCTTGCACTTCACGCAGTACGCCTCGCCGGTGTAGCTCTCGGCCATTGGGCCCTCCAATTGCTCAGATCAGAACCGCGTGGCCGCGGCCGGCGGCTGGTGCCGCCTCGGGGGTCTCCCCTTGGTCGCCTCCACCCTAGGGCAGCGTTCCCGCTACGAGGCCCTCACGACACCCGACCCGCCGTGAGAGAACGCCCATTCCTGTGGATAACTTACGGCATTTCAGACATTACGGACGCGCTGGCGGCGCGGCTCGCGGGACGACAGGATGCGCGAGTGACCGACGCCACCCCGCACCACGTCCCCCGGATCGACGAGGACGCCCTGCTCGCCGACCTCACCGAGCTGCTCCTGTTCCCTTCGATGGGCGGCACGAGGGCCGAGGTCGAGGTGCAGGAGCACCTCGCACGCCGCTGGCGGGACGAGGGCCTGGCGGTCGACCAGTGGGACATCGACGTCGAGGGACTGGAGCGCGACAGCGACTTCCCCGGCATGGAGGTGACGCGTGCGGCCGCCGTCGGCGTGACCGCCACCCTCGCCGGCGACGGCACGGGGCCCACCCTGCTGCTCAACGGGCACACCGACGTCGTGCCCCCCGGCGACCCCGATGCCTGGAGCGGGGACCCCTTCGTCCCGCGCACGCTCGAGGTCGAGGGCCGCGAGAGCCTGGTCGCCCGCGGGTCGTGCGACATGAAGGCCGGCGTCGCGGCGATGTGGGCGGCGGTGCGGGCCGTCCGATCGTCGGGCATCGCCCTCAAGGGCGATGTCGTGCTCGCGTCCGTCTGCGGCGAGGAGGACGGCGGCCTCGGCACGTTCGCCCTCCTGCGGCACGGCGTCACCGCCGACCTGTGCGTCATCCCCGAGCCGACGAGCCTCGACATCATGCCCGCGAACGGCGGGGCGCTGACCTTCCGGCTCACCGTGCGCGGCCTGGCCACGCACGCGTCGCGTCGCACCGAGGGCGTGAGCGCGATCGAGAAGCTCATCCCCGTCATGGCAGCACTGGCCGACCTCGAGGCGCGCCGCAATGCGGTGGTCGATCCGCTGATGGAGCGCTGGGCCCTCGCCTATCCCCTCTCGATCGGCGTCGTGCACGCCGGCGACTGGGCGTCCACGGTCCCCGACCTCCTCGTGGCGGAGGGCCGGCTCGGCGTCGCCCTCGGCGAGTCGATGGCCGACGCCCGCGCCGCCCTGGAGTCGGCCGTGGCCGCCGCATGTGCGAAGGATCCGTGGCTGTCCGGCCATCCGGTCGAGGTCACGTGGTGGGGCGGGCAGTTCGCCTCGGGCCTGACCCCTGCCGGCTCGTCCGTCATCACCGAGACGGCGCGCGCCCACTCGGCCGTGCTCGACTCGGTTCCCGACGTCTACGGCGGGCCGTACGGCTCCGACCTGCGGCTGCTCATGGGCCTGGGCGGGATCCCGACGGTGCAGTACGGGCCGGGCGACGCACGGGCGGCCCATGCGCCCGACGAGTGGGTGGCCATCGACGAGGTCGTCGACTGTGCCCGGGTGCTGACGCGACTCATCATCGACGTCTGCGGGTGAGGTCGGTTCTCTGCGAGTGAGTGCTGTCCTCTGCCGGTGAGTGCTGCATCGATGTCCGACGGATGTGGAACGCTGCGCGCATGAGCGCCATCGCCCGCCTGTCCTGGACGGCCATCGACTGCCCCGCCCCGCGCCGGCTGGCCGAGTTCTACTCCGCCATCACCGGGTGGCCCATCGACGAGGACACGTCCAGCGAGCGCTGGGTCGAGCTGCGCAGCGACGGCGGTGCAACCATCTGCTTCCAGCGCGTCGAGGACTACGTGCCACCGCAGTGGCCCGGCCAGGAGCACCCGCAGCAGGAGCACCTCGACTTCGAGGTCGACGATCTCGACGTGGCCGAGGCCGAGCTCCTCGCCATCGGTGCGCGCAAGCACAGCGTGCAGCCGGGCACGCTGTTCCGGGTCTACCTCGACCCCGACGACCATCCGTTCTGCCTGATCCTGCGCTACGCCTAGGCATCGCGGGCCTTACCCAACCTTTACCGAATGCAGGGTGCTCCCTTCATCGCGTCGGGACGAGACTCCTAGTGAGCACAACATCCCCCGACGAAGGGCTCAGTGACATGGCAACGACACGAACGGCACGCCGCATCATCACGGTCACCGCATCCGTAGCGCTCCTCGCCACCGCCCCTGGCCTCACCGGCGTGGCCATGGCCCACGACAACGGCTCGGGGTCGAGCCACAGCTCGAGCAGTGGCCGAGGCTCCGTGGACCTCACCGGCCTCACTGCCGCGCAGGTCACCGCCGTGAAGGCGGCACGTACGGCCTACTTCGCAGCCGCGTCCACGGCCAAGGCCACGCTGCGCGCGGTGGTCGATCCCATCCGCACGGCCATGAAGGCCGAGCTGAAGGCACTGCACGACGCGAAGCACGCCGCACGCGACGCCTACCGCACCGCGCTCAAGTCCGGTGCCGACGCTGCGTCACTGGCGAGCCTCAAGGCGGCCTACGACGCGGCGGAGCTCGCCTTCGACACCGCGGCCGAGACCTCGCGCGCGAAGTACGCGCCGCAACTGGACGCGGCGCATGCGGCCTTCAAGGCCAGCCTCGCCACGGCGGCCACCGCCTACACCGCGGCCGTCACTGCGGCCTTCGCCCCGGGCACGGCTCCCGCCGGCCTGCTGACCGCACCCGGCCAGCGTCACAGCAGCAACGACGACAGCGGCCATCACGGCGGCAACCACTCGAGCAGCAGCGCGGACGACAGCGGCCATCACGGCGCCGGACACCGCTAGCCCCTCACCCGTTCCGCGAGTGGGCGGTTGCGGGGCCCCGGCGGGCCCCGACTCCCCCACGACCGCCCACTCGCGGAGCTGGGATGCCGGCGCCCCG
>CALGTB010000096.1 GCA_937902285.1 uncultured Actinomycetes bacterium
GCACCGCGCCCTCCGCCGTTCCGCCGCCTCGAGCCAGGGAGCCTGACATGCAGGTAACGATCACGATCAACGGAGCCGACGTCACGCGCGATGTCGAGCCGCGGATGCTCCTCGTGCACTTCGTGCGCGAGGAGGCAGGCCTCCGCGGCACCCACTGGGGCTGCGACACGTCGAACTGCGGCACGTGCACGCTGTGGCTCGACGGAGCGCCGGTCAAGAGCTGCACGGTCCTGGCGGCGCAGGCCGACGGGCATGAGGTCACGACGGTGGAGGGCCTGGAGAAGGGCGGCGAGCTCGACCCCATCCAGAAGGGCTTCATCGAGTGCCACGGCCTCCAGTGCGGGTTCTGCACCCCGGGAATGATGATGACCGGACGGGCGCTGCTCGACAGCAACCCGCATCCGACCGAGCACGAGATCCGCGAGGCGATCTCCGGGCAGATCTGCCGTTGCACCGGCTACAAGAACATCGTCGCGGCCATCCAGTGGGCCGCCGACAACCCCGCCATGAGTGACGCCGCCGCGAGTGAGGTGACCGCATGACCGCTGTTGAGGACGTTCCCGTGAGCGCAGCCGGCAACCCGATCGGCTTCGGGTCGATGAAGCGGGTCGAGGACCAGCGCTTCGTGCGCGGACAGGGCAACTACGTCGACGACGTCAACCTGCCCGGCATGCTGCACAGCGCCATCCTGCGCAGCCCCTACGCGCACGCCCGCATCCTCTCCATCGACACCTCTGCCGCCGAGGCCCTGCCCGGCGTCCACGCCGTGATCACGGGCAAGATCCTCGAGGGCATCGCGAGGCCGTCCCTCCTCGGCGACAACTTCGCGTGGATGCCGACCCTGTCGTACGACACCCAGGCCGTGCTGGCGACCGACAAGGTCCGCTTCCAGGGCCAGGAGGTCGCCTACGTCATCGCCGACACGCGCTACATCGCCCGTGACGCGCTCGAGCTGATCGACGTCGACTACGAGCCCCTCGAGCCGGTCATGGATGCCAAGCGCGCCCTCGACCCCGATGCCCCGATCATCCGCGACGACAAGGGCTTCACCGACAACCGGATCGTCGACGTGCACGGCCAGACCACATGGGAGTCAGGGAACGGGCCGGAGACGGAGGCGGCCTTCGCCGCGGCCGAGGCCGACCCCGACTGCGTCGTCGTGACGCAGGAGATCATGTACCCGCGGGTGCACCCGGCGCCGATGGAGACGTGCGGCGCGGTGTCCTACCTCGACAAGGTCACCGGTCAGCTCACGATGTACACGACCACCCAGGCGCCGCATGCCCACCGCACGGTCTACGCGATGGTGGCGGGACTGCCCGAGCAGAAGATCCGCATCATCAGCCCGGACATCGGCGGTGGATTCGGCAACAAGGTGGGTGTCTACCCCGGCTACGTCCTGTCCGTCGTCGGCACCATCGTCACGGGCCGTCCGGTGAAGTGGATGGAGGACCGCAGCGAGAACCTCATGTCGACCTCCTTCGCCCGCGACTACCACATGACCGCGAAGATCGCGGCGACGAAGGCGGGCAAGATCCTCGCCGTCGACGTCGGCGTGCTCGCCGACCATGGGGCCTTCAACGGGGTCGCCCAGCCGACGAACTTCCCGGCCGGGTTCTTCAACATCTTCTCCGGCTCTTACGACTACCCGAACGCGCACTGCAAGGTCGATCCGGTCTACACCAACAAGGCCCCGGGCGGCGTCGCGTACGCGTGCTCCTTCCGGATCACCGAGGCGGCCTACGTGATCGAGCGGCTGGTCGACTGCCTCGCGCAGGAGCTCGAGATGGACCCGGCCGAACTGCGGCTGAAGAACCTCCTGCGCCCCGAGCAGTTCCCGTACATGTCGCCGACGGGCTGGGAGTACGACTCGGGCGAGTACGAGAAGACCATGCGCGTGGCGATGGACATCGCCGGCTACGACGAGCTCCGTCGTGAGCAGGCGGAGAAGCGCGCCAAGGGCGAGTACATGGGCATCGGCATCAGCTTCTTCACCGAGGGCGTGGGGGCCGGTCCCCGGCGCACCATGGACATCCTCGGACTGGGCATGGCCGACGGCATCGAGCTGCGCATCCATCCCACGGGCAAGGCGGTGCTGCGCATCTCCGTGCAGAGCCAGGGCCAGGGCCACGAGACGACGTTCGCGCAGATCGTCAGCCACGAGCTCGGCATCCCGCCGGAGGACATCGATGTCGTCCACGGCGACACCGACCAGACGCCGTTCGGCCTCGGCACCTACGGGTCGCGGTCGACGCCGGTGTCCGGAGCGGCGGCGTCCGTCGTGGCGCGCAAGGTCCGCGATCGGGCGCGCATCGTCGCGGCCGCGGCGCTCGAGTGCTCACCCGACGACCTCGAGTGGGAGCTGGGCCGCTGGTACGTCAAGGGCGACAAGGAGCGGGGCAAGACGATCCAGGAGATCGCGCTGCTGTCGCACGGATCGCTCGAGCTGCCGGAGGGGATCGAGGGGCACCTCGACGCCACCGCGGTCTACAACCCGCCGAACCTGACCTACCCCTACGGCTGCTACATCTGCGTCGTCGACGTGGACCCCGGAACGGGCCAGGTCAAGATCCGCCGGTTCATCGCCGTGGACGACTGCGGCACCCGCATCAACCCGATGATCGTCGAGGGGCAGGTGCACGGCGGGCTCGCCGACGGCGTCGGCATGGCGCTGATGGAGCTCATCGCCTTCGACACCGACGGCAACAATCTCGGCGGGTCCTTCATGGACTACCTCCTGCCGACGTCGATCGAGTGCCCCGACTGGGAGCTGGGCGAGACGGTCACCCCGTCGCCGCACCACCCGATCGGAGCCAAGGGCGTGGGCGAGTCGGCAACGGTCGGATCGCCGGCCGCCGTCGTCAATGCGGTGATCGACGCCATCAGCCCGTTCGGGGTGCGTCACGCGGACATGCCGCTGACGCCGGCCAACGTGTGGCGGGCGATCCAGGGCAACAACGTCCGCGTCGACATGGCCGTCGAGTAGGGGTCGTCATGGGCACGCGGGCACTGCACGAGCGGGCCGAGGCGCTTCGCGCCGACGGCGTCCCGTTCGTGCATGCCCGCGTGGTCCTGGCCGAGCGGCCCACGTCGGCCAAGCCCGGCGACGAGGCGCTCGTCCTCGCCGACGGGACGATCGAGGGCTTCGTCGGCGGTCAGTGCTCGCAGGCCACTGTCCGGGCGCAGGGCCTCGAGGCCCTCAGGTCCGGTGCTGCGATCCTGCTGCGCATCTCTCCCGATCCCGAGCCCGACCAGCCCGGCAAGACCGTCGTTCACAACGCCTGCCTCTCGGGCGGAACCCTGGAGATCTTCATGGAGCCGGTCCTGCCCTCGCCCACCGTGGGCATCGTCGGCGACAGCCCCACGGCGCGGGCGATGGCGACCGTGGGCGCCGCCCTCGGCTACGAGGTCGTCACCTGGTCGCTGGCGGGGATGCGCACGACCGATGCCGTGGTGGTGGCGTCGCACGGCTTCGACGAGGAGCAGGCGCTCGTCGACGCGCTGTCTGCGGGGATCCCTTACGTCGGGCTCATCGCCAGCCCGAAGCGCGGTCGTGCGGTGCTCGACTCGCTCGACATCGAGGATGGCCTGAAGGAGCGCGTCCACACCCCGGCGGGCCTCGACATCGGAGCGCGCACGCCGGAGGAGATCGCCCTGTCGATCTTCGCCCAGATCATCGAGGAGCGGGCCGTCCCGAACCGGATCCGCTCGCTGCCGCTGGCGATGGAGGCGCCGTCGGCGACGGCGATCGACCCGATCTGCGGGATGACCGTGGCCGCCGTCCCGTCGTCGATCCATGCGGAGGTCGACGGCACGACCTGGTACTTCTGCTGTCCTGGCTGTCGCACGACCTTCCTGGCCGATCCGACCGCCCACGCGGGAGCCTGACGGTGACGATCGCCGCCGCGATCCCGGACCCGTCCTCCCTGGTCGCCGGACTGACGCAGCACGACTACCTCGCCGAGAGCGGCCTGGCCACCGCCCTGTTCTGCGCGGCGAGGCTGCCGCAGCCGCTGCTGCTCGAGGGCGAGGCAGGGGTCGGCAAGACGCAGGCGGCCAAGGCCCTGGCCTCGTTCCTCGGCACCCCCCTGATCCGGCTCCAGTGCTTCGAGGGGATCGACGCGTCGGAGGCGCTCTACGAGTGGAACTACCCGAGGCAGCTGCTCGGCATCCGGCTCGCCGAGGCCCAGGGCGGTGACCTCGCCGAGGAGTCGCTCTTCTCGCGCGAGTACCTCATCGAGCGGCCGCTGCTGCAGGCGCTGGAGCACCCGGGGCCCCTCCCGGCGGTGCTCCTCATCGACGAGGTCGATCGCGCCGACGAGGAGTTCGAGGCGTTCCTGTTCGAGATGCTGGCCGAGAACACCGTGACGGTGCCCGAGATCGGCACCCTGCACGCGAAGGTCCCTCCGATCGTCATCCTCACCTCGAACCGCACGCGCGACCTGCACGACGCCCTGAAGCGGCGCTGCCTCTACCACTGGATCGACTACCCGGACCTGGCCCATGCCACGAGGATCGTCCGGCTGCGCGTGCCCGAGGCCGACGAGGAGCTGGCGGTGCAGATCGCCGGGGCCGTGCAGCGGCTGCGCAGCATCGATGTGCAGAAGATGCCGGGAGTCGCGGAGGCCATCGACTGGGTGCACGCCGCCATGCTGCTGGGCATCCGCCGCCTCGACTCCGACACCGTCGACCAGACGCTGGGCTCGGTCCTGAAGTACCGCGAGGACCAGGACCTCGCGCGTGCGGAGGGGCTGGCCTGGGTCGCCGGTGCCTGACCGACCGACCATGACCACGCCACTGCCTGCCACGACCACGCCACTGCCGGAGATCGTGGCGGCCTTCGGCCATGTCCTGCACAACGCCGGGGTGCCCGTGACGCCCGAGCGCAGTGCCCGGTTCGGCACCGCCGTGACGATCGCGAAGCCGCGGCAGATGGGTGAGCTGTACTGGATCGGGAGGGTCACCCTCCTCAGCGGTCACGACCAGATCGAGACGTACGACCGGGTGTTCCAGCAGGTGTTCCGCGGCATCATCGACATGGCGGACTACCGCGGGCAGAGCGACGAGGCGCCACCCCCGTCGAGCACGCCCAGCGGCGACCGTCGACCGGGGGATCCTGAGCGCGAGACGCAGTCCCCGACCGGCCCGCACGGCACGAGCGCGACTCCCGGCGAGGCACGCCCGGAGGGCGACGAGGACGACGACGAGCCCCCGAGCGTGCTGGCGGCCGTGAGCGTCGAGGAGCGCCTCGGCAGCAAGGACTTCGCGGCCTGCAGCGAGGAGGAGCTGGCGCTCATCCGGCTGCTCGTTGAACGCCTGCCGCTGGTGCCGCCGCTGCGCACCGGACGACGGAGCCGCCGGCACGCGTACGGCTCACGCCTCGACGTGCGCCAGACGCTGCGCCGTGCGCATCGCACGGCGGGCGACCCGGTCGAGCTGGTGCTGCGGCGCCGCACGCAGCGACCTCGACGGGTCGTCCTCATCGCCGACGTCAGCGGCTCGATGGAGCCCTACGCGCGGGTGTACCTCCACCTCATGCGCGGAGCCGTCCAGGCCCTCCACGCCGAGGCCTTCGTCTTCGCCACGAGGCTGACCCGCCTGACGCGGGCCCTCACCCTGACGCACCCGGACATCGCCTACGCCAAGGCGGTGGGCTCCGCCCCCGACTGGTCCGGCGGCACCCGCATCGGGCAGGCGCTCATGGAGTTCATCGACGGCTACGGCCGACGCGGCCTGGCCCGCGGCGCGGTGGTGGTCATCGTGTCGGACGGCTGGGAGATCGACAGTGCCGCCCGCGTCGGCGAGGCGATGGCCCGGCTGTCGCGTCTGGCCCATCACATCGTGTGGGTCAATCCGCGCAAGGCGGCCGAGTCGTACGAGCCGCTCGTCGGCGGGATGGCGGCGGCGCTACCCTACGTCGACACGTTCGTGTCGGGGCACTCGGTGCGTGCCCTCGAGGAGGTCATGGAGGCCATCCAGGGCGCCACGCGGAGAACTAGGGTGAACGCATGAGCGCCGACTTCACCCACCTCAACGAGCACGGCGAGGCACGCATGGTCGACGTGACGGAGAAGGCGGTCACAACGCGGTCCGCGACCGCGCGGTGCCGAGTGAGCCTCTCCGCCGAGGTGGTGGCCCTGCTGCGCGCCGGCGACCTGCCCAAGGGCGATGCACTCGGGGTCGCGCGCATCGCGGCCATCCAGGCCACGAAGCGCACCCCCGATCTCATCCCGCTCTGCCATCCGATCGCGGTGCACGGGGTCGATGTCGACGTCTCGGTCGTCGAGGCGCAGCCGTCCGCCTACGTCGAGATCACCGCGACGGTGCGCACGGCCGATCGCACCGGTGTCGAGATGGAGGCGCTGACGGCGGCAGCCGTCGGCGGCCTCGCCATGATCGACATGGTCAAGGGACGCGACCGCACCGCGTCGATCACCGAGGTCGTGCTGCTCGAGAAGCTGGGCGGCCGGTCGGGCCACTGGGTGCGCGAGCCGTGACGAGCGGGGCGCCGCGTCGCGCGCTGGTGATCACGGCGTCGACACGGGCAGCGTCGGGCACGTGGGCCGATGCCTCTGGCCCGGTCGTCGTCGAGGCGCTGGCCGAGCTCGGTCTGACGGTCGCCGGTCCGGTCGTCGTCGCCGACGGGGAGCCCGTGTTCGAGGCGCTGCGCGAGGGACTGGCCTCGGGAGTCGACCTCATCGTCACGACCGGCGGCACCGGCCACACCCCCATGGACCTCACCCCGGAGATGACGCGACAGGTCATCGACCGGGAGTCTCCCGGACTGGCCGAGTCGGTGCGTGCGTACGGGGTGGCGCGGGGAGTGCCCACGGCCGTGCTGTCGCGTGGCATCGCCGGCCTGGCGGGCGCCACCCTCATCGTGAACCTCCCCGGGTCGACCGGCGGTGCCCGCGATGGCGTTGCGGCGCTGGCGCCGGTTCTGCTGCACGCGCTCGACCAGGCGGCCGGGGGCGACCACTCGCGGGGTGCGTGAACACTGCGGGGCGGGCCGGTCGTTCCCAGACGCGAGCCCGCGGGCCTCGGGTACATTCGCGGGACGTGACACGGTGCGCCGGCAGTGCCTGCGCCCGGGCAGCTGAGGAGGACCTCGCATGACGACACCTGTGCTCGATCACGATCACGCCGGACAGGCAGACTGCTGCGCCGCGCGTGTGACGACTGCTGCGGCCTTCGCCGGGTCGCTCGCCGCCCACGTACCCACGCCGGATGCGCGCGACATCCTCGCGGCGCGCGGATCGTCGGCCGATCGTCGGCCAGCGCGTGCCGACAAGGTCGACCTGCTGGTGCTGGGTTCCATCGCCACGGGCAACCCCGACCAGCCCACCGCGGAGGCGATGGGGGTCCGCGACGGCCGCATCGTGGCCCTCGGCAGCCGTGCCGAGCTCGATGGCCTGGCGGCCGACGAGACACAGGTCGTCGACGGGGGAGACGGTGTTGTCATCCCCGGTCTCATCGAGCCGCACATGCACCTGTGGTCGACGGGGCTCTTCGTCGGCTGGGAGGACTGCTCGAAGGACGCCAACCCGACCTTCGACGATGTCGTGGCCACGCTGAAGGCGGCGGCCGCGAAGGCGCAGCCCGGTGAGTGGATCTGCGGCCAGCTCTTCGATCCCAGCCGCTACCCCGGCGAGCCCGACCTCACCGCCGACATCCTCGACCAGGTCAGCTCGACCAACCCTGTCGCCGTGACGAACGCGTCGATGCACTTCATCTACGTCAACAACGCGGCCTTCGCGGCGGCCGGCGTCACCGTGGATACACCGGACCCGCCGAGCGGGTTCTTCGTCAGGGCCGGCGGCCGCCTGACCGGAGTGGTCGGCGAGGCGAACGGGATCCTCGCCATCGCGCGGGCCATGCCCCAGAAGTCACCGGCTGACTTCGCGTCGGCGCTGCGCCTGATCATGAATACGGCGGCCGAGCGCGGTGTCACCTCGATGCGCGAGGCATCGACCGGCAACCTCATGGGCGTCAACGAGGTCGGCCTCCTGCACCAGATCAACGCCGCCGCGATGCTGCCGACGCGGATCACGACGGCACAGACGTCGCTCGTCCCCAACGCCACCTGGGCCGAGGCGGGGGTGGTGCCGGGCTTCGGCGACGACATGGTGCGCGCGGTCGCCTGGAAGGTGATCGGCGACGGCTCGAACCAGGGGCGCAGCGCCTACCTGCGCGAGGCCTATCTCGGTCGGATGGGTGAGTTCGGGATGATCAACTTCACCCTCGACCAGATCAAGGCGTACATCCATGAGGGTCATGAGGCCGGCTGGCAGGTGATGGTCCATGCGAACGGTGATGCCGCGCTCGACGTCATCCTCACCGCCTACGAGGGAGTCCTCGCGGGGGTCACGCCGCACGACCTCCGCCACCGCGTCGAGCACGTCTCCATCAGCCACCCCGAGCAGTTCCGCCGGATGGCCGCAAGCGGCATCTCGCCGAGCTTCCTCATCGCACACGTGTACTGGTGGGGACGAGTGCTGCGCGACAACATCCTCGGCCCGGAGCGAGCGAACGGGCTGCATCCGGTGAAGACCGCGCTGGACTTCGGCCTGCGGCCGTCGCTGCACAGCGACTACAACGTCAGCCCGATCCATCCGCTGCGCTCGGCCAGCATCGCGGTCCTCCGGACGATGCAGGAGGGTGGCGACGTGCTCGGACCCGACCTGCGGGTCACGCCGGAGCAGGCGCTGCGTGCGGTGACCGTCGACGCTGCCTGGCAGACGCACCAGGACGACTGCGGGACGCTCGAGGTCGGCACGTTCGCCGACTATGCCATCGCGTCGGCGAACCCGTGGACCACCGACGCTGCGGCCTGGCCGGACATCACCTTCCGCGAGACCCGCATCGGCGGCGCCGTCGCCTGGCAGCGTTCCTGACGTCGTCAGGAACGAGTAGCGCGCTCAGCGCGAACGAGGTCCGCTGCCGGCACACCGAGATCCACCGGCTCGCTGAGGGCGATTTCCCTCAGAGTGTCAACCCGACCAGGCGTCTGAGCCGGATCCGGGGAAGCGTCACGGATGGGCAAAGTAGGCATGTGGAGAACGTGTCAGACGGCCGTAGCGCATGTCAATGCATCTAGCGCTTGCTCGCCGCCAGCAGCAGGGTGGCGACGTCGACGACCTCGACACCCTCGGCGACGCCCTCGCTCTGGCGGCTGGTGACCGCGTCGTTGAGCATGACCGAGCAGAACGGGCAGGCGACCGCGATGGTGCTGGCGCCGGTGGCGATGGCCTCGTCGCCGCGGTTCTTGTTGACCTGCGTGCCGATCTTCTCCTCCATCCACATGCGGGCTCCGCCGGCGCCGCAGCAGAAGGACTTGTCGGCCGTGCGGCCCATCTCGACCTTGGTCGCGCCCGTGGCCTCGATGAGGTCGCGCGGCGGCAGGTAGACGTCGTTGTGGCGTCCGAGGTAGCAGGGGTCGTGATAGGTGACGGTCTGGCCGCCGGCTCCCGCGCTGGGCGAGGAGACCGGAGTGAGGCGGCCCGCCTTGACCAGGTCGTTGAGCAGCTGGGTGTGGTGCACGACCTCGTAGTTGCCGCCCAGCTGCGGGTACTCGCGCTTGAGGGTGTTGAGGCAGTGCGGGCAGGTCACGACGATCTTCGTCGCCTTGATCTCGTTGAGCACCTCGACGTTCTGCATCGCCTGCATCTGGAAGAGGAACTCGTTGCCGGCCCGACGGGCGGGATCGCCGGTGCAGGTCTCGCCCTCGCCCAGCACCATGAACTCGACGCCGGCGATGTGCAGGAGCTCGGCCACGGCCTTGGTGGTGCGCTTGGCTCGGTCCTCGAAGGCGCCCGCGCAGCCGACCCAGAAGAGGTAGTCGACGTCGTCCGGGATGACGTCCTCGCCGTCGGCACCGAAGACGCGGACGTCGAAGTCGACCTCCGCGATCCAGGCATTGCGGTCGGCGGCGTTCATGCCCCACGGGTTGCCCTTGTTCTCGACGTTCTTGAACATGCCGTTGAGCTCGGTGGGGAACTCCGTGGCGATCATCACCTGGTAGCGGCGCATGTCGACGAAGTGGTCGATGTGCTCGATGTCGACGGGGCACTGGTTGACGCAGGCACCGCAGGTCGTGCAGGACCAGAGAGCCTCCTGGTCGATGATCGGCAGCTCGAGCCCGGTGGTGCGGTGGCCGTCGGCGGTGTAGCCGTCGTCGGCCGCATGCTCACTGCCCTCGCGAGAGCCGATGAAGGGACGCTCGACCTCGCCGCGGACCTCCGCGCTCACGGCGGCCAGGGCCTCCTCGTGCAGCTCGCCGAGGCCGGGGTGCTCGCCCTTCGCGGCCAGCAGGTACGGCGCCTGGGCGAACATCGTGTCGCGCAGGTTCATGATCATGAGCTTGGGCGACAGCGGCTTCTCGGTGTTCCACGCCGGGCACTGCGACTGGCAGCGGCCGCACTCGGTGCACGCCATGAAGTCGACGTAGTTCTTCCACGTGAAGTCGCCGATGTGGCCCTTGCCGAAGGTGGCGTCATCGGGCGGATCCTCGAAGTTGACCGGCTCGCCCTTGTAGTAGATGGGGAGCAGCGGGCCGAGGGCGTTGGGGCGGCGCGAGGTGTAGACGTTCACCGGCGCCGCGCCGATGTGCAGGTGCTTGGAGTGCAGCACGATGAGGAGGAACGACACGATGACCGCGATCTGCGCCCAGATGCCGACAGTCTCGATCCACTCCAGCGTGGTCTCGCTGAGCCCGGTCAGGAACGAGCCGAGCCAGTCGGAGATGAACGCGCCGCTCTCGAAGGGCAGGTTCCCGAGCGCCGACTGCGCCGCGCGGTACCAGAAGAGGGTGAAGACGACCAGGAAGATCATGAAGAGGATCAGCCAGGCGCCCTTGGTGTGGGAGCCGAAGAAGCGGGACGCGCGCCCCATCTTCGCCGGGTTGTTGGTGAGCCGCAGGATGGCGAAGATGACGATGCCGATCAGCACCAGCAGGCCGAACAGGTCCTCGAGGAACCCGATGACCGGCCACGTGCCGACGATGGGCACGCCGAAGTCGGAGATGAACAGCGCGCCGTAGGCCTCGAGGATCGTCAGGCCCAGGACGAGGAAGCCCCAGAAGGCGAACACGTGGGCCAGGCCGGGCACCGTCCACTTGAGCAGCTTGCGCTGCCCGAGCACCTCGGTGGCCTCGGCGGTGACGCGAGCGGTGGGGTCGACCAGGCGACCGACGGCGGGCTTCCCGGACCGCGCGACGGAGACGAGGTACCACAGGCGCTTGCCCGCGAAGGCGAGGACGGCGACCGTGATGACGAGGCCGATCACGGCGCGCAGAACCATGTGCGAATCCACGGGCCGACACTATCCCCAGTAGTGGGATTACGAGAGTCGGAGTCGTGTGACGAGCATCTCCGCAGCCGCCAGCTCGGGAGCCAGGAAGCGATCAGGTCCGGGTCCGGGCACGGACTCGCGCAGGAGCGCGATCACCTCGGCGGTGGCGGGGGACGGCTGCAGCGGGGCCCGCAGCTCGATGGCCCGGGCTGCCGCCACCAGCTCGATGGCGAGGATGCGGGTCAGGTTGTCGACGACGAGCCGGAGCTTGCGCGCCGCGTGCCACCCCATGGAGACGTGGTCCTCCTGCATGGCCGAGCTGGGGATCGAGTCGACGCTGGCGGGCACGGCGAGGCGCTTGTTCTCGCTGACCAGGCCGGCCTGCGTGTACTGGGCGATCATCAGCCCGGAGTCGACTCCCGGGTCGTCCGCGAGGAAGGGCGGAAGTCCGTGCGACCGGTTCTTGTCGAGCATCCGGTCGGTGCGTCGCTCCGACATCGATCCGAGGTCGGCCGCGGCGATCGCGAGGAAGTCGAGCACGTAGCCCACGGGTGCCCCGTGGAAGTTGCCGTTGCTCGACACTGTGCCGTCGTCGAGGACGACAGGGTTGTCGATGGTCGCCCGCAGCTCGCGCTCGGCCACCGTGCGCGCGTGCGCGATCGTGTCGCGCACCGCGCCGGTCACCTGCGGTGCGCAGCGCAGCGAGTAGGCGTCCTGCACGCGGTCGTCGTCCTCCTTGTGCGAGGCGATGATCTGCGAGCCGGCGAGCGAGCGGAACATGTTGGCCGCGCTCACGGCCTGCCCCGGGTGCGGCCGCAGCGGCAGGTGCAGCTCGGCCCGGTAGACCTGGTCGGTGCCCATGAGGCCCTCGACGCTCATCGCCGCCGTGAGGTCGGCCACGTCGCACAGGTGCTCGAGGTCGGCGAGGGCGAGGATGAGCATGCCGAGCATGCCGTCGGTTCCGTTGATGAGGGCCAGGCCCTCCTTCTCCTGGAGCTCGATCGGCTCGATGCCGGCCTCGGCGAGCAGCTCGGGCACCGGCCGCTCGACGCCGTCGCTGCCGGTCGCGCGTCCCTCGCCCATGAGCACCAGCGCGCAGTGCGACAGGGGAGCCAGGTCGCCGCTGCAGCCCAGTGAGCCGAACTCGTGCACGACGGGGGTGATGCCGGCGTTCAGCAGGGCCGCCATCGTCTCGGCGACGACCGGGCGGACGCCGGTGCGCCCGCTGGTCAGCGTCTTCAGGCGCAGCAGCATCAGCGCGCGGACGACCTCGCGCTCGACCGGGGCCCCCATCCCCGCGGCGTGCGAGCGGATCAGCGAGCGCTGCAGCTGCCGACGGTCCTCGAGCGCGATGTGCCGGGTGGCCAGCGCCCCGAATCCCGTCGACACGCCGTAGACGGGCTCGGGGGAGGCCGCGAGCGCCTCGATCTGCGCGCGGGCCACCGACATGGCGGTGAGGGCGTTCTCCGAGATGACAACCGTCTCGTCGCCGCGTGACACCGCGACGACCTCGGCGAGCGTGAGGCCCGACGTGCCGACCGTGACGGCGTGCTCGTGGGTCATGAGCCGACCTTAGGGGTGGGGGGCGAGGCCCAGACGCGGTCGACGAGATCGACTCCGGGGCGGTACGCCAGGTGGACGTGGCTCGGTGCGTTCAGGCTGACGAGGTCGGCTCGTGCACCGACGCGCACGTGGCCGATGTCGTCGCGGCGAAGCGCCCGGGCGCCTCCGGCCGTGGCCGACCACACCGCCTCGTCGGGCGTCAGGTGCATGTCGCGCACGGCGACGGCGATGCAGAAGGGCATGCTCGTGGTGAAGCTCGAGCCCGGATTGCAGTCGGTGGCGACGGCCACCGTCACCCCGGCGTCGACCATCCGCCGTCCGTCGGGGTACGGCGAGCGGGTCGAGAACTCTGCGCCTGGGAGCAGCGTGGCGACGGTGTCGCTGCCGGCCAGCAGGGCCAGGTCGTCGTCGGAGGCGTGCGTGCAGTGGTCGGCCGACGCCGCCCCGACCTCGACGGCGAGCCGGATGCCGTCGCCGTGCTGCAGCTGGTTCGCGTGGATGCGCGGGAGGAGGCCCCGCGCGATGCCGGCGGTGAGGATGGCGCGCGCCTGGTCGGCGTCGAAGGCCCCACGGTCGCAGAACACGTCGATCCAGCGGGCATGCGGGGCGCAGGCGTCGAGCATGTCGCCGATGACGAGGTCGACGTAGTCGTCGGGCCGGCCGGCGAACTCCTGGGGAACCACGTGCGCGCCGAGGTAGGTCGTCTCGGCGGTCGACTCGGCGGCGATGCGCAGTGCACGTGACTCGTCGGCCGTCGTGAGCCCGTAGCCCGACTTGGCCTCGAAGGTGGTGATGCCGCTGGCCCGGAACTCGGCGGCCAGGCGCTGGACTCCCGCCCGGAGGTCGTCGTCGCTCGCGGCGCGGGTGGCGGCGACCGTCGTCCTGATGCCGCCCGCGGCGTAGGGCTGCCCGCCCATGCGTGCGGCGAACTCGGCCGCCCGGTCGCCGGCGAACACCGGGTGGGCGTGGCTGTCGACGAAGCCCGGCAGCATGGCCCGGCCCTCGAGGTCGATGCGCTGGTCGGCGTCGCCGCACTCCCCGCTCGGGCCCACCCACGAGATGCGCCCGTCCTCGATGACCACGGCGGCGTCGGGCAGGATCCCCAGCGGGCCGTCGCCGAGCGACGGCTCGTTCGTGACGAGCGATCCGATCCCGACGAGCGCCAGGCTTTCGGCCACGTCAGTGACCCGCGTCGGTGTCGAGCATCGGCACGTGCACGTGCTTCTCGCGAGCCACGTCGATCGCGAGGTCGTAGCCGGCGTCGGCGTGCCGGATGACGCCCATGCCCGGATCGTTCGTGAGCACGCGCGCGAGCTTCTCGGCGGCCAGCGGCGTGCCGTCGGCGACGCTCACCTGGCCGGAGTGCAGCGAGCGGCCCATGCCGACGCCCCCTCCGTGATGGATAGACACCCATGAGGCGCCGGAGGCGATGTTCACCATGGCATTGAGCAGGGGCCAGTCGGCGATGGCGTCCGACCCGTCGATCATGGCCTCCGTCTCGCGGTAGGGCGACGCCACCGAGCCGCAGTCGAGATGGTCGCGGCCGATGACGATGGGTGCGCTCACCTCGCCGCTCGCGACGAGGTCGTTGAAGGCCAGCCCGGCGCGGTCGCGCTCGCCGTAGCCGAGCCAGCAGATGCGCGCGGGAAGCCCCTGGAAGGCCACGCGCTCCTGGGCCATCGTGATCCAGCGGCGCAGGTGGTCGTTGTCCGGGAAGAGGTCGAGCACCGCCTGGTCCGTGCGGTGGATGTCCTTCGGGTCACCGGAGAGCGCGACCCAGCGGAACGGGCCCTTGCCCTCGCAGAACAGCGGCCGGATGTAGGCCGGCACGAAGCCGGGGAAGGCGAAGGCGCGGTCGTAGCCGCCCTTGCGCGCCTCGTCGCGGATGGAGTTGCCGTAGTCGAACACCTCGGAGCCCTTGTCGAGGAAGCCGACCATGGCCTCGACGTGGCGCGCCATCGACGCCTGCGCGCGCTCGGTGAACTCCTCGGGCTTGCGGTCGGCGTAGTCGCGGGCGTCGTCGATGTCGATGCCCTCGGGGATGTAGTAGAGCGGGTCGTGCGCAGACGTCTGGTCGGTGACGATGTCGACGGGCACGTCGCGACGCAGCAGCTCGGGCAGCACGGTCGCGGCGTTGCCGACGAGGCCCACGCTCAGTGGTCGGCGCGCCTGCTTGGCCGCGAGCACCCGCTCCAGCGCGTCGTCGAGGTCGTCGGCGATCTCGTCGAGGTAGCGCGTCTCGACGCGACGGCGCAGCCGGGTCGGGTCGATGTCGATCATCAGGCAGACGCCCTCGTTCATGGTGACGGCGAGCGGCTGCGCACCGCCCATGCCGCCGCAGCCCGCGGTGACCGTGAGCGTGCCGGCCAGCGTGCCGCCGAAGCGCTTGGCCGCGACGGCCGCGAACGTCTCGTAGGTGCCCTGCAGGATCCCCTGCGTGCCGATGTAGATCCACGACCCGGCGGTCATCTGCCCGTACATGGTCAGCCCGAGGTGCTCCAGCCGGCGGAACTCCGGCCACGTGGCCCAGTCGCCGACGAGGTTGGAGTTGGCCAGCAGGACGCGGGGGGCCCACTCATGGGTCTGGAACACGCCGACCGGCTTGCCCGACTGCACGAGCAGCGTCTCGTCGGCCTTGAGGGTCGTCAGCGTGCGCACCATGGCGTCGAAGCTCGCCCAGTTGCGGGCCGCCTTGCCGGTGCCGCCGTAGACGACGAGCTCGTCGGGGTGCTCAGCCACCTCGGGGTCGAGGTTGTTCATGAGCATGCGCAGGGCAGCCTCCTGCGGCCACCCCTGGGCCGTCAGGTCGGTTCCGCGGGCGGCCCGCACGGGCCGGGGGAGGGATGTCATGTCGCCCATTGGAGCGTGGGCGCCCCATGTTGGGAATACGATTCCGGCAGTCACTGTCTGATATGCCAGATTCAGGGAGCCATGGCCGACGCGACCGCAGCGACGCGAGCCCTCCGGGTCCTGCGCGCCCTGGCGGCAGCGCCTGGCCCGATGACCGCCTCCGCCCTGGCCCGAGACCTGCAGCTGCCCCGGTCGTCGACCTATCACCTGCTCAACGCCATGGAGTCCGCCGGCTTCGTGGCGCACTACGTCGAGGACGAGCGCTGGGGCCTGGGCGTGGGCGCCTTCGAGATCGGCGCGGCCTACCTGCGCCATGAGCCGCTCGAGCACTTCGGCCGTCCGGTCCTGCACCGCCTCATGCGGGACGTCGACTCGCTGGCGCCCGCGGTGGCGCACCTCGGGGTGCTGCACGGTCGGGAGACCCTCTACCTGCTGAAGGAGTCGCCCCGCACGCCGGTGACCACGGTCGCCGACGTGGGCGTGCGGCTTCCCGCGGCGCTGACCGCGTCGGGACGGTCGATGCTCGCCGATCTCCCGGCGGCGCAGGTGCGCGCGCTGTTCGGCTCGAAGGACGCCTTCGTCGACCGCACCGGTCTGGGGCCCACGTCGCCGACGGCCCTGTCCCGCCTCCTGTCGTCCGACCGCGCCCGCGGCTGGGCCCAGGAGGACGGCTTCATCGTGACCGGGTACTCGTCGGTGGCCGCCGCTGCGCGCGACCATTCGCGCCGTCCGGTCGCGGCGATCGGTCTAACCTTCAGGACGGACCGGGTGGACGAGCAGACGCGCGCGGCCCTGGCTCGCGAGGTGTGCCGGGCGGCTCGCGACCTGTCGCGGAGGATGGGGGCGCCATGACCGAGGATCCCGCGTGGCCCCGGGCCAGTGCGTGGCTGGCGAGGGGCGCCCAGCACGTCGGGCCGAGCGACCTCGCGCTGCTCGGCGTTCCGGCGCACCGGACGTCGATCAGCGCCACGGGGGCCTACGCGACCCCGGCGGCGATCCGTGCTGCCCTGGCCCGCTATTCGACGTACTCGGCCGAGCACGGGGTCGACGTGCGCGCACTGGTCGCCGTCGACGCGGGCGACATCGACGAGCCGGACTTCGCCGAGGGTGAGGCGCGCGTCCTCGCGCGTACTGCTGAGGTCGCAGCGACGACCCGCCTCCTGGTGGCCATGGGCGGCGACAACTCACTCACCTACGGCGTGGCGCTCGGCGCCTGGGGCGAGGGCATCGCAGCGGCCGGGCTCATCACGCTGGACGCCCACCACGACCTGCGCGACGGGATCAGCAACGGGTCGCCGGTCCGCCGCCTCGTCCAGGCCGGGCTCGCGGGCGCGCGCGTCGTGCAGATCGGCATCGCCGACTTCTCGAACTCGGCGGACTACGCCGCTCGGGCACGTGATCTGGGCATCACGGTGATCACCCGTGGTGCGCTGCGACGCAGGCCGATCGCCGATGCGATGGCGGAGGCCCTCGGCATCGCCGCCTCCGCAGTAGGCCCGGTCCACGTCGACCTCGACGTCGATGTCTGCGACCGCGCGTCGGTGCCCGGCTGCCCGGCATCCGCGCCGGGTGGCATCAGTGCCGACGAACTGCGCCAGGCGGCCTTCCTCGCCGGCCGGGCACCTGCGGTGCGGTCGATCGACGTCGCGGAGATCGATGCGACGGCCGATGCACCGGACCAGCGCACGGTGCGGCTGGGTGCGCTCTGCGTGCTGGAGGCGGCCGCCGGACTGGCCCTGCGGACGTGACGCCTGTGCCGACGCATCGGGTATCGCGGAACACCCTGCTGGGGCCGAGCGCTCCCTTACGCTTTCGCCAACACCCGCTGAGCCCGTCCGGGCCAGCAGGGGCATCGAAGGAGCAGTGATGGCGACCACGGTTCCCGCCGGCCAGGTGCGCAGGGCCTCCGCGCTGGCGATCCCCTTCCTCGGCCTCCTCGGCGCCATCCAGGGATCGGCGCCGAACATCTCCAGCACGGCGCTGGTCGGCGCGAGCCGTGGCCTGGACATGGTGGGGGCGACACTCGCCCTCGGCTCGAGCATGCAGACCATGGCGATCGCGGCGTCGGTCATCTCGACGGGCCTGCTGGCCGACCGGCTCGGTCGGCGCCGGGTGCTCATCGCCGCGCTCGTGGTGGGGGCCCTCGGCCAGATCATCGTCGCCGCAGCGCTGGCGCCCTGGATGTTCCTCGCCGGCCAGGCCGTCACCGGCATCGGCCTCGGCGCGCTCTACGGAGCGGCCTTCGCCTACATCCGCGTGATGGCCAAGCCGGGCCAGATGGCCGGTGCGGTCGGGCTGTTCACGGCGGTCATCGGCATCGCCACCCTCGTACTCACCTTCGTGGGCGGCGCGCTGTCGAGCCTGGACTGGCGCGCGGCCTACCTCGTGGTCCCGGTCGTCATCCTCCTGCTGGTGTTCCTCGTCCCGGTGATCCTGCCCGCCGAGCCCACGGTCGGAGCCGGCAAGCAGGACATCCTCGGACAGCTGCTGCTCGGCGTGGGCATCATCGCGTTCCTGTACGGCATCAGCCAGCTCGGCCGCAGCCTCACCAGTCCGCAGACCCTCGGCCCGCTGCTGCTCGGGATCGCGCTGTGGATCGCGTTCTACCTTCTCGAGAGCCGTCGGAAGAACGCGTTCTTCCCCGTGGAGCTGTTCAAGCACCCGCTCTTCATCGCCGCGATCCTCGCCGGCTTCGTCTACAACTTCGGCATGGCCGTCGCGTTCCTGCAGGTGACCAACCTGTGGCAGTACGTCGACGGGCTGAAGACCCTCGAGGTCTCGTTCTGGCAGCTCCCGCTCACCGCCTCCGGCATCGTGTCGGCGCTGCTGTTCGGGCGACTCATGTCGAAGGGGATGTCGAATCGCACCGCCTTCCTCATCGGCGGCGCGACGACCGTCGTGGGCTACGTGTTCCTCGCCCTCGCCCACAACTCGTCGTCCCTCCTGGGCTTCCTGCCCGGGCTGCTCATCACCGGTGCGGGGGTCATCATCTGTGCGATCCCCTTCGGCAACCTCGTTCTCAAGCTGGCTCCGCCGGCGTACTTCGGGCCGGTCACGAGCTCGCGGACCACGTTCGGGCAGCTGTTCTACTCCGTGGGCTTCGCGCTCGCGACGGTCGCCGTGAACAAGCTGACCGAGGGCGGCACAGTCCGCCGGCTCGAGGAGGCGGGAGTCGCGCCGAACCAGATCGGCACCGCGCTCGACGCCGTCACGGCCTACGCCGCCCAGAGCACGGCTCCCGAGACGTCACTCGGCAAGCAGGCGCTGTCCACGGCCATCGAGTCCTATGCCAACTCCTTCTCGACCGTGATGCTCCTCGCCGCCGTCCTCATCGCCATTGCCACCGCCGTGGGCGTGCTGCTCATGCGCGGCGACAAGGAGACCACCGAGCCCGCCCACGCCTGAAAGGCACGACATGACCGCTGACCTCATCCTCAAGGCATCGACCATCATCACGATGGACGAGGCACACCCACGCGCCGAGGCGGTCGCCGTCGACACGGCGGCCGGCACCATCGTCGCGGTCGGCACCCTCGCCGATGTGCAGGCGGCCGCACCCGGCGTCCCGGTAACCGACCTGGGCGCCACCGTCCTCATGCCGGGCTTCATCGAGCCGCACAGCCACCCCGTGCTGTCCGGCATGGTCACGCAGTCCCCGGCCTACTGGATCGCCCCCTACATGGGCTTCCCGACGTGGGCTGACGTGCAGGCGGCCTGCCGGAAGGCGGATGCGGAGGCTCCGGCCGGCGTGCCCCTGGTGTTCAACGGGCTCGACCGGCTCCTGCAGCAGGCGCCCCTGCCGACCACGGCGGATCTCGACCCGCTCTTCCCGAGCGGCCGCGCCGCGGTGCTGCTCGACAACTCCGGGCACGCCGCCTACGTGAACACGGCCGCCATCGACCAGATCGGCTGGGCCGACCGGAAGCCGCCGGCTGACCCCGTGGGTGGCAGCTTCGGCCGCAATGCGGATGGCACGTCGAACGGTGTGGCCTACGAGCTGCCGGCCGTCCTCCAGGTGGCGATGCCCCTGATGGGCAAGGCGATCCCGCACCCGCTGAAGTCGGCTGCGCAGTGGTACGCCTTCATGGCCTCGTTCGGGATCACCGCCACCTCCGAGCACACCTACGGCACGCCGCAGCACGCCGCCTATCTCGCACTGTCGTCGGTGCCCGACTGTCCCGTGCGCCTGCACGCGTACCACATGTCAACCGACGCGGACGCCGACCAGGAGGTGACCTGGCCCAATCCCGCCATGGTCCGCAAGAACGGGATCAAGCTGTGGGCCGACGGCTCCCCGTGGGTCGGCAACATCGCCACGTCGTTCGGCTACCTCGACAACGAGCGCACGCGCGCGGCCGAGATCGAGCTGGGCCCCCTCGCGGAGAAGGGGATGAACTACACCCGCGGCGAGCTCGACCAGATCCTCGACCGCTTCGTTCCGCTCGGCTACCAGATGGCGTTCCACTGCAACGGTGATGTCGGCTTCGACGTCGTGCTCGACGCCTACGAGAACGCCCTGGTGAAGCACGGACTCCTCGGCACCGACCATCGCTGGCGCGTCGAGCACCTCGGCGCAGCGCGGCGCGACCAGTTCCTGCGAGCGGCCAGCCTGGGCGTCACCTGCTCGATGAGCCCGTTCCAGTACATCTTCTGGGGCGAGCTGCTGGACGGCACGATGTTCCCCTCCGAGATCGGCTCGCAGTGGCAGGCCCTGCAGGATGCCTTCCAGGCGGGCGTGCGCCCGACCTTCCATCACGACGGCTCGGTCTGCCCGCCAAACATCCTGTTCACGATCCAGCACACGGTGACGCGCACGACGGCTGCGGGCACCATCCACGGCGCCAACCAGGCGGTCACGCTCGACCAGGCGCTGAAGGCGTGCACGATCAACGGTGCCTACCAGCTCAAGCGCGACCATGAGATCGGGTCGATCGAGGCGGGCAAGCTCGCCGACTTCGTGGAGCTGTCGGCGGACCCGTACAGCGTCGAGCCGGACCAGATCGTGGACAAGGTGACGGTGCAGGGCACCTGGCTCGGCGGGCGCCACATCGATCCGAAGGCGTTCCTGTCCGAGGTGCAGGCCATCGACCCGAGCGAGCACCCGGCGCTTGCGGAGTCGGCGGTCGCCTCCAAGAAGTGCTGCTGATCTTCCGAAGACACGATGTACATCCCCCGTCCGTTCTCCGTGGACGATCGGACGGCGCGCGACCTGCTCGCCCAGGTGACGGTCGGCCAGCTCGTGACGGCGACGGCGGAGGGGCCGATCGCCACGCTCATGCCCTGGGTCGTCGACCTTGACGGCGGAGCGCTCGTGGGCCACGTCGCCCGGCCCAACCCGCAGTGGCGAACACCCTGGCTCGGCGAGGCCCTCGTCATCGCTGAGGGCCCGAACGGCTACGTGTCGCCGTCCTGGTACGCGAGCAAGGCCGAGCACGGTCGCGTCGTGCCCACCTGGGACTACGCCGTCATCCAGGTGCACGGTGAGCTTCGGGTCCACGACGAACCGGCCTGGGTGGCCGACGTGGTGCGACGCCTGACCGACCGCCACGAGCAGCCGCGGCCCGAGCCGTGGAGCGTGGACGATGCGCCCGCCGACTACCTCGACGGCCAGCTCCGGGGCATCGTCGGCATCGAGGTGCGGATCGCCCGGATCGAGGCGTCGGTCAAGATGAGCCAGAACAAGGACGCGGCCGACTCCGCCGGCGTCGTCGCCGGGTTCCTTGCCGAGGGCGACGAGACCCTGGCCGACTGGGTTCGCCGCTCCGCCCGCTAGTCACCCCACGTCACAGGCGTCGCGGTGAGGCCATCCCTGACCGGCCTCGCGTTCGTCTCTGCCCTGCCTATGCGTCGAGTTGTGTCTAAGACTTGAGTCGGGTAGACTCAACTTATCTTCGCTCGAGTTGCCTAGTCGATCCGGGGGGAGCAGACTCGAAGAACCGGCCAGACGATCGACGCCCGGCCGAACGACACGAAGGAGCACCACCACCATGGCCCGAGCAGTGGGTATCGACCTGGGCACGACCAACTCGGTCGTCTCGGTTCTCGAAGGCGGCGAGCCCGTCGTCATCGCCAACGCCGAAGGCTCGCGGACCACGCCGTCCGTCGTCGCCTTCGCGAAGAACGGCGAGGTGCTGGTCGGCGAGGTCGCCAAGCGCCAGGCCGTCACCAACGTCGACCGCACCGTGCGGTCCGTCAAGCGCCACATGGGCACGAACTGGACCGTCGACATCGACGGCAAGGCGTACACGCCCCAGGAGATCAGCGCCCGCACCCTGATGAAGCTCAAGCGCGACGCCGAGGCCTACCTGGGCGAGAACGTCACCGACGCCGTCATCACCGTGCCGGCGTACTTCAGCGACGCCGAGCGCCAGGCCACCAAGGAGGCCGGCGAGATCGCGGGCCTGAACGTCCTGCGCATCATCAACGAGCCCACCGCGGCCGCCCTGGCCTACGGGCTCGACAAGGGCGACGAGGAGCAGACCATCCTCGTGTTCGACCTCGGCGGCGGCACGTTCGACGTGTCCCTGCTCGAGATCGGCGACGGCGTCGTCGAGGTCAAGGCCACCAGTGGCGACAACCACCTCGGTGGAGACGACTGGGACAACAAGGTGGTCGACTGGCTCGTCACCGAGTTCAAGAACGCGCACGGCGTCGACCTGTCCAAGGACAAGATGGCCATGCAGCGCCTGCGTGAGGCGGCCGAGAAGGCGAAGATCGAGCTGTCCAGCTCGATGCAGAGCTCGATCAACCTGCCGTACATCACCGCCAGCGCCGACGGCCCCCTCCACCTGGAGGAGACCCTCTCGCGCGCGCAGTTCGAGTCGCTGACGGCCGACCTGCTCGACCGCACGAAGGCCCCCTTCCAGTCGGTCCTCAAGGACGCCGGCATCACCATCGACAAGATCGACCAGGTCGTCCTGGTCGGCGGCTCGACTCGCATGCCCGCGGTCACCGACCTCGTGAAGTCGGAGACCGGCAAGGAGCCGAACAAGAGCGTGAACCCGGACGAGGTCGTCGCCATCGGCGCCGCCCTGCAGGCCGGCGTGCTCAAGGGCGAGGTCAAGGACGTCCTGCTCCTCGACGTCACCCCGCTGTCGCTGGGCATCGAGACCAAGGGCGGCGTGATGACGCGGCTCATCGAGCGCAACACCACGATTCCGACGAAGCGCAGCGAGATCTTCACCACTGCTGACGACAACCAGCCGTCCGTCCTCATCCAGGTCTACCAGGGCGAGCGCGAGATGGCTGCGTACAACAAGCGCCTCGGGACGTTCGAGCTGACCGGCCTTCCGCCGGCCCCGCGCGGCATCCCGCAGGTCGAGGTGACGTTCGACATCGACGCCAACGGCATCGTCCACGTGTCCGCCAAGGACCTGGCGACGCAGAAGGAGCAGTCGATGACGATCTCCGGTGGATCCGCCCTGAACAAGGACGAGATCGACCGCATGATGCGCGAGGCCGAGCAGCATGCCGAGGAGGACAAGCAGCGTCGCGAGGAGGTCGAGGTCCGCAACAGCGCCGAGGCGCTCGTCTACCAGACCGAGAAGTTCCTCGCCGACAACGCCGACAAGGTCCCGGCCGACGCCAAGGCCAATGTCGACGGCCCGCTCGACGAGCTGAAGAAGGCCATCGAGGCCAACGACATCCCGGGGATGCGCACGGCGACCGACAAGGTGGCCACCGCAAGCCAGGCGCTGGGTGCTGCGATGTACGCGGCCGCCCAGGAGCAGGGCGGCTCCGAGGAGGCCGCTGAGGCCGCGGCCGAGACGGCCGAGGACGACGTGGTCGACGCGGAGATCGTCGATGAGGGCGATTCCAAGTGAGCGATCAGGATTTCGAGGACACCGGCATCCGGTTCACGGACAAGCGCCGCGTCGACCCCGAGACCAACCAGGTTCGTCAGCCGGTGACCCCGGCTGACGAGCCTGGCCTCATGGACGCCTTCGAGGCCGAGGTGGCCGAGGCAGCCGCGCTCGAGGGCGACGTCACGGAGGCCCAGCTCAAGCTGGCCGAGCTGACGAACGACCTCCAGCGCGTGCACGCCGAGTACGCCAACTACCGGCGTCGGGTCGACCGTGATCGTGAGCTCGTGCGTGAGACCGCGATCGGCAGCACGCTCGCCGAGCTGCTGCCCATCGTCGACGACGTCGATCGGGCACGCCAGCACGGCGAGCTCGACGGGGCCTTCCGGAGCGTGGGCGAGGCCCTCGAGGCCGCGCTCGCGCGGGTCGGACTGGAGAAGTTCGGGGCCGAGGGCGAGCCCTTCGACCCCACCGTGCACGAGGCGCTGACGACGGAGGCTCGCGACGACGTGTCGGAGCCCACCGTCGTCTCCGTCTACCAGCCCGGCTACCGCTTCGCCGGTCGCGTGCTCCGTCCGGCCCGAGTGGCCGTGGCCGGCACCGACTAGCCCGTACCGGACGAGGAAGCAGCACCTGTGAACAAGGACTGGCTCGAGAAGGACTTCTACGCCGTGCTCGGCGTGTCGAAGGACGCCACGGCCGACGAGATCAAGAAGAAGTACCGCAAGCTCGCACGTGAGCTCCACCCGGACAAGAACCCGGGCAACAAGGAGTCCGAGGAGCGGTTCAAGGGGGTCTCCGAGGCGTACGACGTGCTGTCCGACGACGCCAAGCGCAAGGAGTACGACGAGGCACGCTCCCTGTTCGCGGGGGGCGGTTACTCGCCCGGCGGCTTCGGAGCGTCCGGAGGAGGCCCCCAGTACAACGTCAACATGGAGGACCTCTTCGGCCAGGACCAGGGTGGCTTCGGCGACTTCCTGGGCGGCATCTTCAACCGGCGCGGCAACGCCGGGGGCGGCACGCGCACCCGGCAGCCGCGGCGGGGCGCCGACCTCGAGAGCTCGCTCACCCTGTCCTTCGACGACGCCCTCGACGGAGTCACGGTGCCGCTCCGCCTGTCGAGCGATGCCCCCTGCACGAGCTGCCATGGCACGGGTGCCAAGGCCGGAACGGTGCCACGCATGTGCCCCACGTGCGACGGCTCGGGCCAGACCACCCGCAACGCCGGCGGGTTCGCGTTCGCGGACCCCTGCGTGACGTGCAAGGGCCGTGGCCTCTACGTCGACGATCCGTGCCCCAGCTGCCACGGCAGCGGACGGGGCATGAGCACGCGCACCGTGCAGGCGCGCATCCCTGCGGGCGTCAAGAACGGCGCGCGCATCCGGCTCAAGGGCAAGGGCGCACCCGGCGAGCGCGGCGGCCCCAATGGCGACCTCCTGGTCGACATCGTCATCGCGCGGCACCCGGTGTTCGATCGCAAGGGCGACAACCTCACCGTCACGGTTCCGGTCACGTTCACCGAGGCTGCGCTCGGAGCCGACATCGGCGTGCCCGTGCCGCGCGGCGGCTCCGTCACCGTCAAGATCCCCGCCGGCACGGCGAACGGGCGCACCTTCCGCGTCCGGGGCAAGGGCATCCGCCGCAAGGACGGCACCAACGGCGACCTCCTGGTCTCCGTCGACGTCACCGTGCCGCAGAACCTCAGCAGCGATGCGCGTGACGCCCTGCAGCACTACGCGGACCAGACGACCGACCACGATCCGCGGCGCGACCTGTTCGCGCTCGCGGAGGGGGCCGCCGGACCCCGGAGCTCGACATGACCAGCGAGCCCGCCGGCCGCGGCGAGCGCACGGGATTCCGGGTGGCCGACAGCACCCCGGTCTACGCGATCTCCGTGGCCGCATCGCTCGCCGGGCTGCATCCGCAGACCCTGCGCCAGTACGACCGTCTGGGCCTGGTCGTGCCGACCCGGGTCGGGGGGCGCAACCGCCTCTACTCCGCCAACGACATCGCCCGGCTGCGCGAGATCTCGGATCTCTCCACGCAGGGGCTGTCACTCGAGGGCATCCGGCGGGTGCTCGAACTGCAGGAGGAAGTGCGCCTCCTGCGCATGAGGCTCGCCGAGTTCACGCGCGAGCAGACCTCGACGTCACTGGTCGTGTGGCGTCCGCAGCGACACCGGTAGTCACAGCAGCGAAGGACGCAGGACATGGACATCCAGTTCACCACCAAGAGCCAGGACGCCCTCGGCGCATCCGTGCGCATGGCGGCCGCCAACGGCAATCCCCAGGTGGAGCCCCTCCACCTCCTCGACTCCCTCCTCCAGCAGGGGGAGGGCATCGCCACCGCGCTGCTCGCGGCCGTCGGCGCCGACGTCGGCACCCTCACCGCCCAGGTGAGGACCGCCGTCTCCGCGCTTCCCTCGGCCAGCGGCTCGAGCATGGCCGCGCCGCAGCTCAGCCAGGCCACCTACCGCGTGCTCGGCACGGCCGAGACGTTCGCGAAAGAGCGAGGCGACGAGTTCGTCAGCACCGAGCACCTGCTGGTGGCACTCGCCAAGGACGGCGGCCCGGGCGTCACCGACCTCCTGGCCGGCCAGGGGGCCACGCCCGCCGCTCTCATGGACGCCCTCGACCAGGTCAAGGGCAGTGCCCGCGTGACCAGCCGCGACCCGGAGCAGACCTTCCAGGCGCTGGAGAAGTTCGGCGTCGACCTCACTGCCCGTGCTCGCGAGGGCAAGATCGACCCCGTCATCGGCCGCGATGAGGAGGTGCGCCGCACCATCCAGGTGCTGTCGCGCCGTACCAAGAACAACCCCGTGCTCATCGGCGAGCCCGGCGTCGGCAAGACCGCCGTCGTCGAGGGCCTCGCCCGGCGCATCGTCGAGGGCGACGTGCCGACCTCCCTGCAGGGCAAGACGCTCATCGCGCTCGACATGGGGTCGATGGTCGCCGGCGCGAAGTACCGGGGGGAGTTCGAGGAGCGCCTCAAGGCCGTCCTCGACGAGATCAAGGGCAGCGACGGCCAGATCATCACCTTCATCGACGAGCTGCACACCGTCGTCGGCGCGGGCGCCAGCGGCGAGTCGGCGATGGACGCCGGCAACATGCTCAAGCCCCTGCTGGCCCGCGGTGAGCTGCGCATGATCGGTGCCACCACTCTCGACGAGTACCGCAAGTACATCGAGAAGGACGCCGCTCTCGAGCGGCGCTTCCAGCAGGTGTTCGTCAGCCAGCCGTCGGTCGAGGACACCATCGCCATCCTGCGGGGCATCAAGGAGAAGTACGAGGCACACCACAAGGTGGTCATCAGCGACTCCGCCCTCGTCGCCGCGGCCACGCTCTCGGACCGCTACATCACCTCGCGCTTCCTGCCGGACAAGGCCATCGACCTCATGGACGAGTCGGCCTCGCGCCTGCGCATGGAGATCGACTCCTCTCCCGTCGAGATCGACGTCCTGCAGCGCCAGGTCGATCGCCTGCGCATGGAGGAGATGGCCGTCGCCAAGGAGACCGACGAGGCCTCGCGCGAGCGGCTCGTCAAGATCCGCGCGGAGATCGCCGACAAGGACGAGGAGCTGCGCGGGCTGCGTGCGCGCTGGGACGCCGAGAAGAAGGGCCTCGACCGCGTCGGCGAGATCAAGGTGCTCATCGACGACCTGCGGGCCACGGCCGAGAAGGCGCAGCGCGCCGGTGACTTCGAGCAGGCCTCGCGCATCCTCTACGCCGAGATCCCGACGTTCGAGGAGGAGCTCGAGCGCGTGACCGCGGAGGCCAACGAGCGCACGACCATGGTCAAGGAGGAGGTCACCGCCGACGACATCGCGGAGGTGGTCGCGGCCTGGACCGGCATCCCCGCGGGCCGACTCCTCGAGGGGGAGACGCAGAAGCTCCTGCGCATGGAGGACGAGCTCGGAAGGCGGGTCGTGGGCCAGGCGGAGGCTGTGCGCGAGGTCAGCGACGCGGTGCGCCGTGCGCGGGCCGGGATCGCCGATCCCGACCGGCCGACGGGCTCGTTCATGTTCCTCGGGCCGACCGGTGTCGGCAAGACCGAGCTGGCGAAGGCCCTCGCCGAGTACCTCTTCGACGACGAGCGCGCCATGGTGCGCATCGACATGAGCGAGTACTCCGAGAAGCACTCGGTGTCCCGGCTCGTCGGCGCGCCGCCCGGGTACGTCGGCTACGACGAGGGCGGGCAGCTCACCGAGGCCGTGCGACGCCGGCCCTACTCGGTGGTGCTGCTCGACGAGGTCGAGAAGGCGCACCCCGAGGTCTTCGACATCCTCCTGCAGGTGCTCGACGACGGTCGGCTCACCGACGGCCAGGGGCGCACGGTCGACTTCCGCAACGTCATCCTCATCCTGACCTCCAACCTGGGATCGCAGTTCCTCGTCGACCTCGATGTCCCGTTCGAGGTGCGCAAGGAGCAGGTGCTGGCCCTGGTGCGGCAGCAGTTCCGGCCGGAGTTCCTGAACCGGCTCGACGGACTGGTGACGTTCGAGCCCCTCGACCGGCAGCAGCTGGTGCGGGTCGCGGACATCCAGATCGCGCACCTGCAGGGGCGGCTCGCCGATCGCCGGATCGCGCTGTCGGTCAGCGACGACGCCAAGGCCTGGCTGGTCAACCGCGGCTTCGACCCCATCTACGGGGCCCGTCCCCTGCGCCGCCTGGTGCAGGTGGCCGTCGGCGACAAGCTCGCGAAGGGGATCCTGTCCGGGGAGATCCGCGACGGCGACGAGGTGCTCGTCGGCACCCTTCCCGACGGCAGTGACCTCGTGCTCGCAACGGCCTAGCTCGCCACGGCCTAGCTCGTCGAGGGCCTAGCTCGCGGTGCGCCGGGTGCGGAGCCCGGCCGCGTAGAGGGCGCGCACGACGTCGCGCGACGACACCTGCACCGCGCCCTCCTCGACGGCGACCGCCCGGGCCTCCTCGGTGATGTCGTAGTGGTCGCCGCCGAAGGCCCGCTCGGGAACGCCGAGCCAGCGGGCGAAGGCATGCAACTCGTCGAGGCTGGTGTCGCTGACCATGTGGCAGAACAGCATCCCGCGCCACGGCCAGTTGCAGTCATCGACGAGGATCGCCACGCGTCAGCTCCGCAGTCCCGCCCGGAGGCGGTCGAGCGCCTCGGTCAGAACCGACGGCTGCTTGCAGAACGCCCATCGCACGTAGGGCGCCCCGATCGACGGGTCGTCGCAGAACACCTGGTGCGGGATGGCCACGACGCCTGCGCGGCCGGGGAGGTCGCGGCAGAAGGCCAGTCCGTCGTCGTACCCGAGCGGGCGGATGTCGGTCGTGACGAAGTAGGTGCCCTGCGGCACGATCACGCCGAGGCCCAGCTCGGCCAGGCCCGCGCTGAGGAGGTCGCGCTTGCCGGCGAGGTCGGCACGGAAGGCCGCGAAGTACTCGTCGGGGAGGGCAAGGCCCTCGGCCATGGCGTACTGGAACGGGCCCCCGGACACGAAGGACAGGTGCTGCCGGACGACGCGCACGGCCGCGATGAGGTCTCGGGGCCCGGTCGCCCAGCCGACCTTCCAGCCGGTGAACGAGAAGCTCTTCCCGCCGGAGCCGATGGTGACGGTGCGCTCCCACATCCCCGGAAGCGTGGAGATCGGGACGTGCGGGGTGTCGTCGAACCACAGGTGCTCGTAGGCCTCGTCGGAGAGCACGAGCACGTCGTTCTCGATCGCGATCCTCGCCACCTCGGCCAGCTCGGCCGGCGTGAACACCACCCCGGTGGGGTTGTGGGGGGAGTTCAGCAGGATGAGCCGGGTGCGCGGCGTCACTGCGTCGGCGAGCGCGACGAGATCGGGACGCAGCCCCGGTCCTCGCATCGGCACGCCCACCCGGACGCCGCGCGCGAGCGAGATGCCGGCGGCGTAGACGTCGAACCACGGCTCGAAGACGATGACCTCGTCTCCGTCATCGACCAGCGCGAGCAGGGTCGAGGAGATGGCCTCGGAGGCACCGGTGCCGACGACCACCTCAGTGTGTGGATCGACCGTCAGACCGTAGAAGCGCTGCTGGTGCGCAACGATCGCCTCGCGCAGCAGGGGCAGGCCGTGCGGCGGCGGGTACTGGTTGCCCCGGCCCTCGGCGATCGCCGCGATGGCGGCGTCCTTCACCACCTGTGGCCCGTCGGTGTCCGGGAAGCCCTGACCGAGGTTGATCGCGCCGACCTCGAGGGCGAGCGTCGACATCTCGCCGAAGATGGATGCCGTGTGCTCGGCCATGCGGGGGACGAGGGGCGGCTGCCGGACGGTCATGGTCGGAACCGTATCGCTCAGGCTGGCCTCGGTACGGTGACGCAGTGATCGACGCCCTCGCCTTCCCGCAGCGCGATCCCGTCGGACCTGCCGACGCTTCTGTCGCCCTGCCGAACTCCGGGGTGTCGGCCCTCGACGTCATCGCCGACGCCGTGGCCGCGAACGCCGCGTCGGCCGACGCGGCGGGGGTCCCGCGGGAGACCATCGACGCCCTCGCCGTCGCCGGCCTCCTCGGCTCCCCGCTGCAGCCGGCGTCGGCGCACCGCGAGCTCGGCGAGCTCATCGCCGGCAGCGACGCCTCGACGTGGTTCTGCTGGGTGCAGCACCAGACGCCGCTGCGGATCCTCGAGGGCGCCGTGGGCTCGGCTGCGTCGGGCGACGGCCTGCGGGCCGAACTCCTGCCCGGCCTTCGATCCGGTGAGCTGCTCGCGGCGGTGGCGTTCGCGCACGTCCGCCGGCCTGGTCCGGCCAACCCCGTGGCGACGCGCATCCCCGGGGGCTGGCGGCTGGACGGCACCCTCGACTGGGTGACGTCGTGGGACATCGCCGACGTTGTCATGGTGATGGCTCAGGGTGCCGGTGATGACTCGGGTGCCCTGGTCTGCTGCTATCTGCCGGCGGGCCGCGCGGCGGAGGTGACGAGCGGCCTGTCCGTCGGCGAGCCGCTGCGCCTGCTCGCGATGTCGGGCACGCACACCCGCCCCGTCCGGCTCGACGGTGTCATCGTCCCCGACGAGCGGGTGGGCGCCGTGCTCGATCGCGCGCCGTGGCTCGCGGCCGACGCGATCAAGACTGCGGACGCGAACCCGTCGGCCTTCGGCGTCACGCGGGGGGCGATCGCCGAGCTGGACCTGCTGGCCGAGCAGCGTTCGGACTCCCTGATGGCCGAGCTGGCCGATGCCCTGGCCGCCGAGTGCCGGTCGGTGCGTAGGGCGGCGTACGCGATGGCCGACGATCCCGATGCACCCGTGGCCGATCGCCTCATGCAGAGGGCGGTGAGCCTCGACCTGCTCGTGCGGGCCACGACGGCCGTGGTGGTGGCGCGTGCGGGTGCATCCATGCGTGCCGGTCAGCCCGCGGAGCGTCGTCTCCGTGAGGCCATGTTCCTGCAGGTGCAGGCCCAGACCGCCCTCACCCGTGAGGCGTCACTGCGCCTGATGCTGGGCAGGTCGGGCTAGCGACGCACCTTCACGATGACGGCGTCGGAGTTGTCCGTGCCGAACTCGTTGGCGGCCTGGACGAAGCAGACGTACTTGATGGCCCGCATGCCCGTCAGGTTCGCGACACCATCGGTGATGGCGCCGGCCTTGACCCCCCGGTCCGAGCGGGGCACCTGGCATACGACCCGGTTCGCCGTGAGCGCCGCGCCGTTGTCCTGCGAGGCCGTCACGGTGAACCGCACCTTGCCGCCGCCGAGCATCTTCGCCCTGCGGATGTCGCCGGCCACGGGGACCGGGACGGGGGTCGCGGCGACGGCCGCGGTCACGGGCGAGTTGCCCAGCGGGCTGCCCGAGAAGCCGGTCACCTGGTAGGCGGTGCCGTTGGCCAGGCCGACGATCGAGCACGTGGCGGTGGACTTGCCGGGCGCGGGAGTCGCGAAGCAGTTGGTGGCCACACCCGTGACCGGGTCGAGGGCCGTGGCTGCGAACGTGGCCACGACGCCACCGTCGGCGGCCGCAGTGAAGGAGACGTCGATCGCACCCGAGGCCGGAGTGACGGTGAT
>CALGTB010000097.1 GCA_937902285.1 uncultured Actinomycetes bacterium
GGGGCTGCGGCCACCGTTGCCCTGCTCGCCCTGCTCGCCGAGGGAGCCTGAGCCGCGGCTACCGCGTGCTGGGGCTGACGAAGGGCGGCTTGACCACCCTGAACCGCGAAGGCCTGCCGCGCACGTCGACGACCACCTCGTCGTCGACCGCCACCGATGCGTCGAGCAGCGCCAGCGCGACGCCCTGCCGCAGCGTCGGCGAGAACGTGCCGCTGGTGACCTCGCCGATGACCTCGCCCGTGAGTGCGTCGCCGTCACGATGCACCGCCATGTGCGGGCGCGGGATCCCGCGATCGAGGGCCAGCAGCCCGCGCAGCCGGCGAGCCGGCCCCGCCGCCCGCTGAGCCGATACCGCGTCGCGGCCCGCGAAGGCGGGCTTGTCCCAGCCGACGGCCCAGCCCAACATGGCCTCCACCGGGCTGATGACCGGGCTGATGTCCTGGCCGTGCAGGGGGTAGCCCATCTCGGTGCGCAGCGTGTCGCGCGCGCCGAGTCCCGCCCGGACGACGCCGAGGGGCTGCCCCTGGGCCAGCAGCTCGTCCCAGAGGTCGCCGAGCACCGCGACGGGAGCGACCAGCTCGTAGCCGTGCTCGCCGGTGTACCCGGTGCGGCACACGATGACGGGGGCGTCCCCGAAGTCGGCGGAGGCCATGGTCATGTAGTCGTGGTCGGCCGGAAGGCCGAGCGACGAAACGAGCTCCCGGCTCGAGGGGCCCTGCACGGCGATGATGCCGTGGTCCTCGTGGTGATCGTCGACGATCACCCCGGCCGGCGCCGAGGCGCGCAGCACGTCCACGACGGTGGCTGCGTTGGCCGCGTTGGGGATCATGAAGATCTCGTCATCCGACCAGCGATAGACGATGAGGTCGTCGATCACCCCGCCCGCGTCGTTCAGGAGCATCGAGTACTGGGCCTGTCCGCTGCCGATCCGGTCGAGGTCGTTGGCCAGCACGGAGTTCAGGAAGGCCGCTGCGCCATCGCCGTGAATGCGCACCTTGCCCATGTGCGACACGTCGAACAGGCCGACGGACGTGCGGACGGCCGTGTGCTCGGCCACCACTCCCTCGTACTCGATCGGCATGTCCCACCCGCCGAAGTCCGCGGTCTTCGCGCCTGCGGCCGCATGCCGCTCGTACAGGGGGGTTCGCCTCAGCGGGGTCTCACTCACAGGATGACCGTAGCCCGCGCCAGCCCCAGCCGGAGTACGTGAGGGGCAATACAGTTCCGTCCATGACGTCCTCGCGCACCCCCCGCATCGTCCTGGCCGACACGAAGCCCGCCGCGGCGGCCGTCGACGCCCTCGTCGTCGCCCTCGTCCCGGCCCGAGGGAAGAAGGTGGAGGTGGTGAGCCCGGGGCTGACCCCGGCGGCCCGGACCAAGCTCGCCGAGGCGTTCGCCGCCATCGGCGCCACGGCGAAGAGCGGCGACGTGGCCCGGCTTCCCGGCGGCGGGACGTTCAAGGCGACGACGGTCGTGGGCCTCGGACTGGGCGCCCCGGACCGGCGGAGCGACGCCGAGTCGCTGCGCAAGGCGGTCGGCTCGGCGATCCGCAGCCTCGCCGGCATCAAGAAGGTCGCGCTCGCCCTTCCCCTCGACGACGAGGACTCGCTCCTCCACGTCGCGATCGCGGCACAGTTGGCCGCCTACGAGTTCACGACGTTCCGCGGAGCCGGCTCGACCGCGCACGGTGCGGCCCAGCGGACCTTCACCATCCTGCTGGACGCACCCGTGACGCCCGAGCAGAAGGAGGCGGTCCGGGGCATCGGGCTCGTGGCCTCCTCGGTCAACCTCGCCCGGGACCTCGTCAACACCCCGCCGAACGCCCTCCCGCCGGCCGCCCTGGCCGACGCGGCCAGGACCGCCGTCGCCGACCTCCCCGTCGAGGTGATCGTGTGGGACGAGCACGACCTGCTCGGCGACGGCTGCGGCGGGATCCTCGCCGTGGGACAGGGGTCGGCCAACCCGCCCCGGCTCGTGCGTCTGGACTACGCACCCGCCGGCGCCACCCGTCATCTGGCGCTCGTCGGCAAGGGCATCACGTTCGACACCGGAGGCATCTCCATCAAGCCGGCCGCCAGCATGGATGAGATGAAGGCCGACATGGCGGGAGCCGCGGCCGTCATCGGCGCCGTGCAGGCGATCGCGGAGCTCCAGCTCAATGTGCGCGTGACCGGCTGGGTCCCGGCGGCCGAGAACATGCCGGGCGGGGCCGCCCAGCGCCCCGGTGACGTCATCACGATGTTCGGAGGCACCACGGTCGAGGTGCTCAACACCGACGCCGAGGGTCGGCTGGTGCTGGCGGACGCCCTCGGCCTGGCCATCCGCGAGTCACCCGACCTGATCATCGACGCGGCCACCCTGACAGGCGCGCAGCGCATAGCTCTCGGCACCCGCACGGCGGGGGTGATGTCGAACAGCGACGCCGCCCGCACCGCCGTGTGCGAGGCGGCCGACCGCGCGGGCGAGCTGATGTGGCCCATGCCCCTGCCCGACGACCTGCGGCAGTCCCTCGAGTCGAGCACCGCGGACATCGCCAACATCGGGGAGCGGCTGGGCGGCATGCTCACGGCGGGGGTCTTCCTCAACGAGTTCGTCCCTCCCACCCAGCCGTGGGTCCACATCGACATGGCCGGCCCCGCGTTCAACGACAAGGGGGCCTACGGCTATACGCCGAAGGGCGGGACGGGGGCGACCGTGCGGACCTTCGTCCAGGTCGCTGCAGAGATGGCGGCGGGCTCGCTCTAGGAGGCCCGTTCTCGGGGGCCGTGTCGCCCGACCGTCGATCGGTGGAAGGATGACCCCGACAGCAGGGCGACCCGACAGAGTGACGACGACGGGAGTGGGCGACAGTGGCCAGTGCAGATCTGGTGATCCTCGGAGGCGGCAGCGGCGGCTACGCCTGCGCCCTCCGTGCGTCGGAGCTCGGGATGTCCGTCATCCTCATCGACAAGGACAAGCTCGGCGGCACCTGCCTGCATCGCGGGTGCATCCCCACCAAGGCGCTGCTCCACGCCGCTGAGGTGGCCGACAGCGCCCGCGAGTCCGACGCCTTCGGCGTCCGGGCCACGTTCGAGGGCATCGACATGCCCAAGGTCAACGAGTACCGCGACGGCGTCGTCGGACGCCTCTACAAGGGCCTCCAGGGCCTGGTGAAGAGCCGCAATGTGACCTTCATCGAGGGCACGGGGCGGCTCGTCGCACCGAACACCGTCGAGGTGAACGGTGAGCGCCACACGGGCACCACGGTCGTGCTGGCCACCGGCTCGTACTCGCGCAGCCTGCCCGGCCTGGAGATCTCCGGCCGCATCATGACCTCGGACCAGGCGCTCAACCTCGACTATGTGCCCAAGAGCGTCATCGTGCTCGGCGGCGGCGTCATCGGCGTCGAGTTCGCCAGCGTCTGGAAGTCCTTCGGCGCCGACGTGACGATCGTCGAGGCGCTGCCGCACCTCGTGCCCAACGAGGACGAGGCCTGCTCGAAGGCCCTCGAGCGCGCCTTCCGCAAGCGCAAGATCGACTTCAGCCTCGGCGTGCGCTTCGCGTCCGCCACGCAGGACGACCACGGCGTCCACGTGACGCTGGAGGACGGCCGGCAGCTCGATGCCGAGCTCCTGCTCGTCGCGGTCGGGCGCGGCCCGAACACCGCGGGCATGGGCTTCGAGGAGCAGGGCATCGCCATGGAGCGCGGCTGGGTCCTCGTCGACGAGCGCCTGCGCACCAACGTCCCGGGGGTGTTCGCCGTCGGCGACATCACCCCCGGCCTGCAGCTCGCCCACCGCGGCTTCCAGCAGGGCATCTTCGTCGCCGAGGAGCTCGGCGGACGGAACCCGGCGGTGATCGCGGACGTCAACATCCCGCGCGTGACCTACTGCGAGCCCGAGGTCGCCAGCGTCGGGCTCACCGAGGCGCAGGCGCGCGAGCAGCACGGCAACAACGTCGCCGTCTATGAGTACAACCTGGGCGGCAACGGCAAGAGCCAGATCCTCGGAACCGCGGGGTTCATCAAGCTGGTGCAGGTCACCGACGGTCCCGTGATCGGGATCCACATGGTCGGATCGCGCATCGGCGAGCAGGTCGGCGAGGCGCAGCTCATCGTCAACTGGGAGGCCACTCCTGATGACGTCGCCACGCTGATCCATGCGCACCCCACGCAGAACGAGGCCATGGGCGAGGCGCACCTCGCACTGGCCGGCAAGCCCCTGCACGCGCACGCCTGACCACCCGACGCACTGAAGGAGCACACAAGCCATGCCGGTCTCCGTCACGATGCCCGCGCTCGGCGAGAGCGTCACCGAGGGCACGGTCACCCGCTGGCTCAAGGCCGTGGGCGACACGATCACGGCCGACGAGCCGCTGCTCGAGGTGTCCACCGACAAGGTCGACACCGAGATCCCGGCACCGGCCTCGGGCGTCCTGCTGTCCATCACCGTCGGTGAGGACGAGACCGTCGCCGTCGGGGCCGAGCTCGCCGTCATCGGCGACGCTGCCGAGGCGGGCGCACCGGCCGCTCCCGCGGCAGCCCCGGCCGCCGCGCCTGCGGCACCCGAGCCCGTCGAGGCAGCGGCACCCGCTCCGGCGCCTGCGTCCACCCCGGCGCCTGCTCCGGCTCCCGTCTCGGCCGCACCCACGGCCGGGACCAGCATCGTCATGCCCGCGCTCGGCGAGAGCGTGACCGAGGGCACCGTCACCCGCTGGCTCAAGGCCGTGGGCGACACCGTCGCCGCCGACGAGCCGATCCTCGAGGTGTCGACCGACAAGGTCGACACCGAGATCCCCAGCCCCGTCGCCGGGGTCCTGGTGTCCATCACCGTCGGCGAGGACACGGTGGTGGCGGTGGGGGCCGAGCTCGGGGTCATCGGCGCAGCCGTATCGGCTGCCACGCCCGCGCCCGCCGCCACGCCCGCGCCCGCCCCTGAGGCGGCACCCACGCCGACCCCCGCGCCGACCCCCGCGCCCGCGCCGGTCCC
>CALGTB010000098.1 GCA_937902285.1 uncultured Actinomycetes bacterium
GCTAGCGGCTCGTCGTCCTGCGGTAGCGCCGGGTCGCGAGGGTGGCGAACACCGCGATGAGCACGGTGCACGACAGCAGCGTGTAGAACTCGGCGTTCTGCAGCGGCCAGTACTCCGGCTCGACTCCCGGCGGATAGCCCGTGGGATTGCCGAAGAGTTCTCGGCACGACAGGACGAGGGCGGAGACCGGATTCCATGCCGCGATGACCTGGAGCACGCCCGGCAGCGAGGTGAGCGGCACGAAGGCGTTCGACAGGAAGGTCAGCGGGAACAGCCACACGAGGCCCGCCGTGTTGGCCGTCTCGGGATTGGGCATGTAGAGACCGATCCACGAGCCGATCCAGGCCACGGTGTATGCGAAGAGCAGCAGCAGGGCGTAGGCCCAGATCGCGTTCAGCAGGCCGTTGTCGATGCGCCATCCGACGAGGTAGCCGGTGACCGACAGGACGAACAGCACCAGGATCTGCCGCGCGGCGTCGGCGAAGGTCCGTCCCATGAGCACCGCGGGAGGCGACATCGGCAGCGCGCGGAAGCGGTCGATGAGCCCCTTGTGCATGTCCTCCGCCAGGCCCACGGTGCTCGACGCAGCGGCGAAGGCAACAGTCTGCCCGAAGATGCCCGGCATGAGGTACTGCCGGTAGGCGTCCTCGGCGGTGTCGCCCGGCACCGGGATGGCACCGCCGAACACGTACGCGAAGAGCAGCACGAAGATGACCGGCTGGACGAGCGAGAAGAACAGCAGCTCGGGCACCCGGACGGTCTGGATGAGGTTCCGGCGCGCGACGACCAGGCCGTCCTGGAGCGTCCAGCCCCAGATCGGACGACGGCGTGCCTCGGGGCGGCCCACGGCGAGCGTGCTCATGCCTTCTTCTCCTTGCGTCCGCGACGGCCGCCCTCAGGCGCGGGGGCTGCCTCGACCTCGGCCACATGACCGGTGAGCGACAGGAAGACATCGTCGAGCGTGGGGCGGCGCAGCACGATGTCGGACACCTCGATGCCCTCGGCGTCGAGCAGCCGCACCGCATCGACGAGCACCGTCGAGCCGCCCGAGACGGGCATCAGCACGCGCGCGTCCTCGACGACCGCGTCGGCGGTGCCGATGGGCCGCAGCACCTCCGCGGCCCGCCCGGCCCGGGACGGGTCGGAGACGGAGATCTCGATGCGATCGCCGCCGATCTGGTCCTTCAGCACCTCCGCCGTGCCGTGGGCGATCACGCGACCGTGATCGATGACCACGATGTCCTGCGCCAGCTGGTCCGCCTCCTCGAGGTACTGGGTCGTGAGCAGCACGGTGGTGCCCTCGTTGACGAGGTCCTGGATGACCCCCCACATGCCCTGGCGCGAGCGTGGATCGAGACCGGTCGTGGGCTCGTCGAGGAACAGGATGCTGGGCTTGGCGATCAGACTGGATGCGAGGTCGAGGCGCCGGCGCATGCCCCCGGAGTACGTGCGGGCGGGCCGGTCGGCGGCATCCGCGAGGTCGAACCACTCGAGCAGCTCCTCGCTCCGCTGCTTCACGTACTTCGCGGAGAGGTGGTACAGGTCGCCGAACATCCGGAGGTTCTCGCGCCCGGTGAGGTACTCGTCGACCGCGGCGTACTGCCCCGTGAGCCCGATCGCGCGGCGCACCTCATCAGGCTTGCGCACGACGTCGAAGCCGGCGACCCGCGCCACCCCCGACGTGGGCTGGAGCAGCGTCGAGAGGATGCGGACGGTCGTCGTCTTGCCGGCACCGTTCGGGCCGAGGAGTCCGACGACCTGGCCGCGCTCGACCGTGAGGTCGATGCCGTCGAGGGCGACGACCTCACCGAAGTGCTTGACGAGGCCCTCGGCCTCCACGGCATGGGTGGACGTCATCACGGCACCCTAATGGCCCCGACACCCGCTCCGCGAGTGGCCGCGGGGCCGACTCAGCGGTAGAAGGCGACCAGTGCCTCGAGCACCTCGGACCACGGCGTCGGCTCGATGCCGAACGTCTCACGGGCGGCCGTGTCGTCGAGCAGGTACGGGCGCTCGCGCTGGTAGTCGGTCTCCTTCAGCTCGCGCATGAGGGGGTTCACCAGGCCGAGCCCCCACAGCACGATGCCGGGAACGGACGACGCCTTGACCGCGGGCACGCCTGCGACGGCGGCGATGTCCCCGACGGCCTGTCGCTGGCTGCGCGGAGCGTTGCTCGGCACGTGCCACGCGCGACCCCATCCGCGCGGGTCCGCCGCGACCGTGATGAGCGTGCGCGCCACGTCGATCGGGGCCGTCCACGTGTGCGGCTGATCCAGGTCCCCGAGGAGCTGGACGTTCTTGCCGGCGAGGATGCGCGGTGTCACGCGCTCGCCGAGCATGCTCTGGGCACCGGGGCAGACGTAGTCCGAGCCGCGCACCTCGGTCATGCGGATCCGGCCCGCGTCGCTGGCCGCCTTGTCGTCGTCCCACATCGTCACGCGGACGCGGGCCTTGGTCCCCGTCGCGGCGAGGGGCAGCGTCTCGGTCATGGGGACGTCGACCGGCCCGTACCCGTAGAGGTTCGACACCGTGGCGAGGACGGCACCTGTCTGCTGCGCATAGCTGCGGAAGGCCGCCGCCATGGGCGGCCAGTCGATCGGCCAGCGCGAGTACTCCGGATTGACGCAGTTGTAGACGACGACGGCCTCGGGGGCGACGGCGAGCAGCGCCTCGACGCTGGACGCATCGACGGCCACGCGACGCACGCCGGGGTGGTCCGGACCGCGGCCGCTGCGACTGGCGAGCACGACGTCGACTCCCGCACCGGCGAGGAGGAGGGCGACGGCCGAGCCCACCTCGCCGGCACCGACGACCAGGTGGGTCCCCGCGGCGGGGGCGATGGACAGGTTCGACATGACTGCTCCTTGTGAGATCGACGCTCTTTCTTGCGAGCACTGCTCACGATAGTCGTGGTGCTCCGACCTGTCAAGAGCAGTGCTCTCTTTCCTTGCCACTGCTCTCGTCCTGGGGCACACTGGTCCCATGACCACGTCCCCGACCGTCCCCCGCACCGCCCGGGACCGAGCCCGCGCCGAGATCACCGCGGAGATCCTCGACGCGGCCCGGCAGCACCTGGCCCGCGAGGGCGCCGCCGCCCTGTCCCTGAGGGCGGTGGCCAGGGACGTGGGCATGGTGTCGTCGGCCGTCTACCGCTACGTGCCCAACCGCGACGCCCTGCTGACGATGCTCATCATCGACGCGTACGACAGCCTGGGCGCGGTCGTCGAGAAGGCGGAGTCGGCGGTCGCCCGCGAGGATCGCCTGGGCCGCTTCCTCGCCATCTGCCACGCCGTCCGCGGCTGGGCCCTGGCGCACCCGCACGAGTACGCCCTCATCTACGGGACGCCGGTGCCCGGGTACGCCGCGCCGGAGGACACCATCGGCCCGGCCAGCCGGGTGTCCCTGCTCCTCATCGGGATCCTCGTCGACCTCACCGCGTCGGGCGCCGCGCCAGCGCCCGACGAGCTCGACCCCTCCGTGGCGGCGAGCATCGCCCCCGTCCTCGAGTTCGCCGACGGGCGCGTGTCCGACGACCTCATGCTGCGCGGCCTCGCGGCGTGGAGCGGGCTGTTCGGCACCATCACCTTCGAGCTGTTCGGGCAGTTCCACAACGTCGTCGCCTCGAGTCAGCGGGCCCGGAAGGCGTTCTTCGACCATCAGATGCGCCAGCTGGCCAGCGGCCTCGGGCTCGACGAGGCCGCATGAGCGCCCTCGACTCGGCACCGACGATCCAGCCCGCCGACCGCGCCGAGTGGCGCAGGTGGCTGGCGGACCAGCACGCCACGTGCGACGGCGTGTGGGTCGCCTACTTCAAGAAGTCCGCCCGCCGCGACGGCATCGCCTACGAGGAGCTGATCTGCGAGGCGCTGTGCTTCGGCTGGGTCGATGCCACGGCTCGCACCGTGGACGCCGAGCGGACCGCGCTGTACTTCAGCCCGCGCCGCAAGGGCAGCGTCTGGGCCGCGACCAACAAGGCCCGGGTCGAGCAGCTGATGGATGCCGGGCTCATGCAGCCGGCCGGCCTGGCCGCGATCGAGCGGGCGAAGGCGGACGGATCGTGGACCGCGCTCGACCGCAGCGAGTCGCTCACTCCCCCGGACGAGCTCGAGGCGGCGTTCGACCGCTTCCCCGGAAGCCGGGAGAGGTTCGACGCCTTCCCTCCCGGCGCTCGCAAGCAGCTCATCGGCTGGGTCGACTCCGCGAAGCGCGCCGAGACCCGCGAGCGGCGGGCCGACGAGACGGCCCGGCAGGCGCAGGCGGGGCTCCGGGCGTACCCATGACCGCCTCGCCCTGGACCCGGGCCACCGTCGATGCCCTGGTCCCGCTGGCGAGCCCGAGCGCCGCTGACGCGATGGCCGCCTACATGAAGCAGGTCGCCCCCTTCCTCGGTGTCGCTGCGCCACCGCGACGTCGTGCGCAGCGCCAGGCCTGGGCCGCGCTGCCCGCCCCGAGCGAGGCCGAGGTGACCCTTGCCGTGCAGGGTCTCTGGGCACTGCCCGAACGGGAGTACCACTACGCGGCGTGCGACCTCATCGCCTCCGCCACGCCCCGGCTCTCCGCAGCGTTCGTCCCTGACGTGGTGGAGGGGCTGCTCGTCGACACGCCGTGGTGGGACACCGTGGACGGCCTGGGCACCGCGGCCGTGACACCTCTGGTCGCCCGGCACCCCGATCTCGTGCCGCTCATGTGGTCGTGGATGGACTCCGGCGACCGCTGGCTCATCCGCGCGGCGGTCCAGCACCAGCGCGGGCGCCGGGATCGCACCGATGTCGACCGCCTGCTGGCGATGTGCGACCGCGTCGCCGAGGATCGCGAGTTCTTCATCGCCAAGGCCGTGGGCTGGGCGCTGCGCGACCTCACGTCGTGGGACCCCGACGCCGTGCAGTCGTTCGTCGACCAGCACCCCGGCCTGAGCGCCGTCGCGCGGCGCGAGGCCCTCAGGGGGTTGGCCCGCTCAGCCCGTCC
>CALGTB010000099.1 GCA_937902285.1 uncultured Actinomycetes bacterium
TGGGCGCACTCCGTGGTGCCCTCGCGGCGGACGCTGGCCGAGCGCGCTCCCGCGGTGCGGGCGCTCTCGGCCGACGATGCCGCCCGCGATGGCGCCGCGGCCGCCGCCCGCATCCCGCACGAGGCATGGCAGGCAGCCCGCACGGCGCTGGCCACCGGACCGGTGCTCGTGCAGGTCGCCCGACGCGGCTACCTGCCGCACCTGGCGTGCCGATCGTGCCGCGAGGTCGCACGATGCGCCTGCGGCGGGCCGCTCGCCCTGGCCGCCGGGAGCTCGGTCGCGCACTGCACGTGGTGCGGGGCCCTGGCCGGGTCGTGGGCCTGCCCCTCATGCGGCAGCCGCTGGTTCCGAGCCGTCTCGGTGGGCGCCGAGCGCACCACCGAGGAGATCGGCCGCGCGTTCCCGGGCGTCGCCGTGCAGTCCAGCCATGCCGGCCGGATGGTGCAGCGGGTCGGGGCCGAGCCCGCGATCGTCGTCGCGACGCCGGGGGCCGAGCCGGAGTGCGATCCGGGCTACAGCGCCGTCCTCATCCTCGATGCGCGCGTGCTCCTGCAGCGCCCGTTCCTCGACGCCGCCGAGGACGCGGTGCGCCGATGGTTCTCGGCCGCTCGTCTCGCCGCACCGGGCGGACGCGTCCTCATCACCGCCGAGAACTCCCTGCGCCCCGTGCAGGCGCTGCTGCGATGGGACGCGCCCTGGTTCGCCGAGCGCGACCTCGCCGACCGGGTCGCGGCCGGGCTCCCGCCCGCGACCCGCATGGCCGCCCTGCTCGGTGCGCCTGCGGACATCGTCGAGGTCGCGGGATCGGTGTCGGTGCCCCACCAGCTGCTCGGACCCGTGCCGGCAGGCGACCGGCGCGACCCCGAGCGCCATCGCGGGCTGGTCCGAGTCGAGCGCGAGCACGCTGCGGACCTCGGACGCGAGCTGCGCGCGGTCGTCGCGGCGCGCTCGGCCCGGGGGCGCGAGGGCGTCGTCCATGTGCGCATGGACCCGCGCGACGTGTGACGTTTGCCTGCCGAGGCACCATGCGCCACACTTGCGCGCACGCTCGGCCGACGGCGTCGAGCGCGGCGAGGCCATGCCCGCCGACACGCTCGTGACGACGGGGACGAATGCCGATGGAGAGTGCAGGGCGGATCGACGAGGCCACCGTGAACGGCGCCGTGACCGGTGCCGTGGCGGACCCGTCGCCCGAGACCGCGGAGACGGCCGAGGAGCGTGTCCAGAGGATCCTCGCGGCCGAGCGCAGTCGCCGCCGCGCCGCCGAGGCGGGGCCGACTGCGACCCCCGCTGCGCCCTCCCTTGATCCGATCCCGGCCGGTGCCCCTTCGCGGCCGGTCACCGTCGACTCGTCCGTGACCCCGGAGCGGCCACCCGCCGACGAGCCGCCGCCCGCACCCCGCAAGCGGGGCTTCTTCTCGCGCCTGCTCATCGGCGACCCCGAGCCGGACGAGCCCGAGGCCGTCGACCCGCCTCGACCGGCGGCGAAGGAGCCGCGCACCGCGTCGGCCCCCAGTGCGCCGGCCGTGCGCCCGGTCGTGCCCGAGGCTCCCCGTCGATCGGTGTCCGTGCCCGAGGAGCCCCGCCGATCGGGGTCCGAGCCCGGACCGACGAGTGATGCCGACCTCGAGGAGCTGCGCAGCCAGGTGCGTGCGTACCACCAGCAGCTCAAGCGCGAGCGCCAGGAGGTCGAGGTCGAGCGCGAGGCGCTGGTGGCCGAGCGGGCCCAGCTCACGTCCGAGCGAGCCGCCTTCGACGCATCGCTGGCTGATGTCACCGCGTCACGGGAGTCGACCAGGTCGGCCATGGCCGTCACCGAGGCCGAGCGCGGGAGTCTCGAGGCGGAGCGGGAGCGACTTCGCGAGGAGCGTTCAAGCCTGGAGCTCCTGCGCGCGGAGCTCGCCGGCATGCGGAGTGCGCTGTCGGACGAGCGGGCCTCGATGGAGGCCGATCAGGCGGCACTGGCCACGGTCGAGGAGCGGGCGGCCGCCCGGATCGAGGAGGTCCGCCAGGCGGTCAGGAAGCTCAAGGACGAGGCCGACCAGGTGCTCGCCGACAAGGAGGCCATCGCCGTCGAGCGTGCCGCCCTCGATGCCGCTGTGGCGAGCCTGCGCGAGGAGCAGCTCACCGTGGAGCGCGACCGGGCGTCCGTCGATGCCGACCGGTCGGAGGTCGCTGCGACGCGGATCGCCCTGGCGACCGAGTCCACCACGCTGGCCGCATCGCGGGCTGCCGTGGAGCGCGACCGGGCGGCCGTCGACGCCGATCGCACGGCTCTCGACGAGCAGAGGGCGACCGCAGCCAGCGAGCGTGCCGCCCTTGCCGAGGACCGCGCAGCGGTCGAGAAGGCGACAGCCGAGGCGGCGTCGGTCCTGGCGGACGTGACGTCGGCCCAGGCGCAGGTGGCGGCCGACCGTGAGGCGTCGGCCAGCGAGCAGAGCGCCCTCGAGATCCTGCGGATCAACCTGGAGGCGCGCCGGCTCGACCTCGACGTCGAGCGCCAGCAGCTCGACACGACGCGCGAGGAGCTCGAGCGCACGCGGAGCCAGATCCTCGAGCTCGAGGGCCGGCTGGTGGAGGAGACGCGCAAGCGCGCCGAGGCCGAGGAGTCACGTCGGCTGCTGGAGCAGGCCCGCACACGGCACCGGCTCATCGACGGCTTCGTCGACGTGGCCGATCCGCGCTACAGCGCACTGCTCGACCGTCAGTGGGACTCGCACATCGCCACGGGTCAGTCGGGCGATGCTGCCGACGCCCCCGACAAGGGCGCCGTCGGCTGATCGCCGGCGGGTGCTCAGGGCGCGGGAGGACTTGCCCAGGCCCTGCACGACCTCGTCGGACAGACAGTAGGCTGGGCCGACGCCGTAAGCGACGGGGTACGTGACCGCGAGTGACGGCGACAGGCCGGCCGAGCAGATTCAGGACGTGTGATGAGCGCTACCGACGCACGGGGCTCCGTGAGCCCCGGGGAGATCCTCGATCAGCTGCGGGCGCGCAATGCCCATCTCGAGGACCAGCTGGCCAAGGCGCAGGCCGCACTGGGCGACCGCCGTCGCCTCCAGGACCTGAGCCCCGACGAGCTGGCCATGGAGTCCGTGGGCGCCGCCGGCGAGATCATCAAGGCAGCACGCCTCCAGGCCCAGGAGCTGCGCAACTCGGCGCAGGCCGAGCTCGACCGGGCCCGCGAGGACAGCACCGCGGGCCTGCGTCAGGCGCGGGCCAAGGCCGACCAGGTGCGCAGCGAGAGCGAGCTCGTGGCGGCGGAGACGCTGCGTAAGGCGCGCGAGGAGGCCGAGCTCATCATGGAGCGCGTTCGCGAGGACGTCGCTGACATGACCGATCACGCGCGCAGTGCCGCGCAGGCCCTCCACGTGCAGGCGCAGGACCAGTACGACCGCATGCAGCAGGAGGCTCAGGTGCGTCTCCAGGCGGCGCTCGCCAGTGCCGACCAGTCGATCACGGCGGCCAATGCGGAGGCTGCCCGCGTGGTCATGGCCGCGGAGCGCACCGCGCAGAAGATCCAGGCCGACGCGCAGGCGATCGCGCGCGGGATCGTCGCAGAGTCACTGGCCCAGATCGAGGCGCCGGAGTCGCTCATGAACCAGCTTCTCGCGGACGCGGCGAACCTGCGATCGTCGGTGAGCACCGTCGTCGAGATGGTGCGGCAGATGGCCGACAACTCCGCCGCCGAGGCGGCGAACGCTGAGGCCGCGACGCGGTCGTACCTGTCCTCGATCCAGCAGATGCGCACCGATCTCGAGCGTCGCCTCGCGGGGCTCAGCTCGGCCGAGAACGAGCACGCCGACCCGCGCCCGTAGCGGGGGCGTGCCAGTCAGCGATGAGCCCTCCACCCGCAGCGCAGGCGGTGCTGCGATTTCTCGGAGCCCTCGTCCTCGCCCTGTCCTCCATCACCGTCGTCGCATCCTGGGCGACGGCTGGCGACGTCGACCCCCAGCAGGGCTCGGGCGGACAGTCGTCGACCGGCCAGACGTCGGGCGGGGACACGTCGGGCGGGGACACGACCGGCGGGGATGATGCCTCGGGAGGCGCGACCCCGAGCGCCCGGCCGACGAGTGATCGCCCGACGTCCTCCCCGACCCCCAGCAGGCCGCCCTCCGGCAGCCCCACGGCAACCCGTGCGCCGTCTCCGTCGGCAACCCGCGCGCCGTCTCCGGCGTCGAGTCTGACGCCCACGCCGACGCCGTCGCCGAGTGCGACCCGCACTCCGACCCGGACGCCGGCCTCCACGTCGACCGCGATGGCGGAAGCCAGTGCCACGGCGCCAACGACCGCGACGCCCACCCCGACCTCGTCGGACGACAGCGCCTCGGCGGCGCCCCTGCCCTCGGGTCCGACAGGCGAGGGCGAGGGTCCCGGCCCGTCGGACCCGGGCAGCGGCTCGCCCTGGCCATGGATCATCGCCGCCGTCATCGCCGTGGCGGTCGCCGCAGGCCTGATCGCGTGGCTCCTGGGCCGCCGTGGCGGACCGTC
>CALGTB010000100.1 GCA_937902285.1 uncultured Actinomycetes bacterium
GAGGCCGGGGCATCGTCGAGCCCCATCAGGGTGTGCAGGTCGACCACCACGTCGAGGGCCATGACCCCGGCAGCTGACGATCGTCCATCAGCCCGGCGACCCAGCGCGAGGTCGGCCAGCGCCATGCTGCGCCGCTCCCCCACCGTGCCCGCATCCTCCGTGACCGCTCGCGCCTCGACCGCCGCCATCACGGCATGCGCATCCACGGTCGCCATCCGTGCGACGAGGACACTGATGCCGTCGAGCTCGTCGACGACGTGGACGCCCCGCGTGCAGCGGGCCGCCTCCCGTCGGCGTCGGGCACCCTGGGCATCGATCACGAGCACGGCCCGGTTCACAGCCGCCCGGGTCGCGGACAGAGTTCCGCGTCGCGCCACCGGGAGGACTCGCTGCTGCAGACGAGCGCAGGCTGACCGGAAGTCGTCGCAGTCCGGCCCCGTGTCTGCCCAGGCCCCATCGAACCGGCGGGCAGCCTCGACGATCACCGACACGTGTCCCGTGCTGATCTCGCCCAGTGCCAGTGCGTCCCACGTGTCGCGCAGCGGTCCCGCGAGCAGCCGCGCGCTGTCGATCCGGGCCTGCGTCGTCGCAGGAGCCCACCGCACCGCCGCCGCGACCTCCTCGCGGGCTGCATCCTCGATCCTGATGCGCCGCTGCTCGTCGTTGCCCGGCACCTGCAGCCAGAACTCGTCGACGCGCGCGGTGTCACCCGCCGCGGCAACGAGAGCCTCCGTCTGGACGCTGGCCCACCATGACGTGATGCGCTCGTGCACCTGCAGGAAGGTCACGGCATCCTCGGGACCGAGCGACGCCCGGTCGACCATCAGCAGGATGGACAGGGCGAACGGCCCGGGCTCCATGTCGACGACCACTGACAGCAGCTGCGCCGCCGTCGCGGTGAAGGGGTCGATATCGGTGAGCACGCCCTCACACTAGGCCGGGGGTCTGACACCGATCTACCCCCGAACCCGTTGCAGCCCAACGGCTTGCGGCGCCTCGCCGTCGGTCTTCGGCTAGATCCCGAGCAGGGTGCGCAGGTGGCGGGGAGCGGGCGAGCCATGCCCGAGCATCAGGTCGTGCACCGCACGGTCGGTCCAGTCGGGATGCAGCACCCGCAGGTCGTGCGCGACGCCCGAAAGGGCCCGGTACCCCACGTAGTACGTGGGCAGCTGGCCAGCCGTGAGCAGGGCACGCCGCCACTTGCCGACCGCCTCGCCCTCCTCCTGGAAGCCACGGTCCTGCATGAGCGCGAGCCCCTCGGCCTCACTGAGGTCGTGCGCGTGGACGAACACGTCGAGCATCGCGTTGATCGTGCCGCGGGCGAGCATCTTCAGCTGCTGCATCTCCATGGCGAGCGGCGCCCGGTCATCGTCGCTGGGCGCGTAGCCGCGCGCCACCATCAGCTCCTCGGCGTAGACGGCCCAGCCCTCGACGAACACCCCGCTGCGCCCGAAGCGGCGGACGGCCGTCGGCGAGGTGAGCCGCTGGGCATGGGCGAGCTGCAGCACGTGCCCGGGCATCGCCTCGTGCACCGTGAGGTTGTGCAGCTGGACGCCGTTGTACTCGCGGTAGAAGGACGCGACCCGCTCGGCCGACCAGTCGCCGGGCGCCGGTGAGACCGCCACGTAGGTGGGCATCCCTGGAGCCTCGAGCGGCCCGGGCGCATCGCAGTAGGCGACGGCCACGCCTCGGTGGATCTCCGGCATCTCGATGACACGCACATCGAGGTCGGGGATCGCGACGAGGTCGTGCTGGCGCACGAACTCCGTGGTGCGCGCCAGTGCCGACTCCATCAGCGGCAGCACCGTGTCGTCCGTGACCGGTGCCTGACGCGCGATCTCGGCCAGAGCGGCTCGCACCGCGTCGTCGCCGTCGGATGCATTGCCGAGGTAGCGCGCCGCGACCTCGCGCATGCGGTTGTTGATCGCGTCGAGGTGCTGGCGTGCGTCGTCGAGAAGGTCATCGGCCGACGTGTCGTCGTCGAGGCTGTGCCACAGCGTCGCGGCATACATCGGTGCACCCAGCCTCGGGCTTCGATGGGCGTCGGGAAGGCGGTCGGTGAGCCACTCCACGAAGTCGGCCACATGCACGGACGCGCGGTCGGCGACCGCGTCGTCGCCGGCCAGCGCACGGGCCGGCCCGTCGATCATCGCCCGAGTCCCGTCGAGCTGTGCGATCGCCGTCTCGACATGGATGCGCGACATGTCCCCGAGCTGGCGCCGCGCCTCGGCCAGGTGGTCGGGGACGGCCGCCAGACGGCCGCGCATGCTCTGCGCCCGGTCGTCGACGGGCGCGAATTCGCGCGACATCAGCAGGTACAGCGCCGTGCCCGGGTTCCACACCATCGGATCCCAGGTGTGGGCCGCGAGGTCGCCGAGCTCGAAGCGGGTGCGCAGCAGCCGAGCCCGGAGGATCTCGAGGTCGACGAGGTCGGAGACGTCGAGCTCGACGTCGTCGACGGCGTCGAGCTCGGTGACGCGGTCGTCGATCCGCGCCAGGCGACCGGGCACGTCCGACAGGTCGGGCAGGCGGTCATCGAAGCGGTGGTCGCCGAGCCAGGTCGCCGCGACGGGCTCCGACTCCAATAGCTCGTCGACGATGCGACCGGCCAGCCGGCGGAACCCCTCGGTCACGCTCATGCCAGGCCCTCGACCCGGCGGATCGCCTCGACGCGTCGGCGGGCCGCACCGCGCGCGGCGGACTCCGCATCGAACCCCCGGGCCCGGCCCTCGGCCACCAGCGCGAGGAGCAGGTCGCCGAAGTCGTCGGACGACTCGATGGCAGTGAAGGCGTCGGCAGCAGCGGACGCCGAGGGCAGGGTGCCCGCGCGAGCCGCGACCGGGGCGCTGCGGGCCAGCACCTTGCCCGCGTAGACGAGTGATGGCAGCGCCGAGGGGATGCCGTCGGTCACCGACTCGCGGCCCTTCTCCCGCGCCTTCTGCGCGTGCCAGTTGGCCTCGACCTCCTCCGGCGTGGTGGCCGACGAGGCGGCGTCGCCGAACACATGAGGGTGCCGCGCGACGAGCTTGGCCACGATTCCGTCGGCGACATCGTCGATGTCCCAGCCGGCCGGCCCGGCCTCGGCCGCGATCCGGGCATGGAACACCACCTGCAGCAGCAGGTCGCCGAGCTCCTCGCGCAGGGCGGCGTCATCCGAGGTCTCGATCGCCTCGACCGTCTCGTAGGCCTCCTCGACGAGGTACTCGACGAGCGACGCATGCGTCTGCCGGGCATCCCAGGGGCAGCCGCCGGGCGACCGGAGGCGATCCATCACCTCGACGAGGGCAAGCAGGCGCTCCCCCGTGCGCGGGACCACCGGGTCGGTCACTGCTGCAGCAGGGGCGGGGTCGAGAGGTCGTCGGGGACGGGGCCTACCTGGAGCGTCGCCGTGTCCCACGTGCCGAAGCGCGGGCTGACGGTGACGTCGAGCTCGTCGCTGAGCGCACCGACCGCCGCGAACACCGCCTGGCCCTGCTCCTCGGCCGTGCCCTCGGGGTTGAGCGCGACGCCGAGGTCCTGGGCCTGGATGTTCAGGCGGATGACGGACTCGATCTGCGAGGGGGCGACGCTCTGCTCGACGAACGTGGCCTCCATGGCGGCCTGGTCGCCGGACTGCGCGACGTACGTCGCCAGCTGCTCGTCGATGCGGCCCTGGCTCACCTCGACGCCCTCGCGCTCGGCCAGTGTGTCGACGAGGTCGATGACGATCATGCGTCCGAGCGCGAGCGAGGTCATGGAGGCGTCGGGCGTGTCGACGGGCTTCCCCTGCGCCGCGAGGATGTCCTGCACGTGCGCCGCGAGCTGCTGCTCGCTGATCCTGCTGTCACCGAGGGTGGCGGCCGCTCCGGGCTGCTGGTTCGCGCAGGCCCCGAGGACGAGGACGACGCCCATGAGGGCTGCGGCGGCGAGGGCACGACGCGGGCGGCGGGCTGCGGTCATCACGACTTCTCCTGGGGCGGTGCGGCGGGCAGGACGGCCTTCACGAGGTCGGCTGCCCAGGACAGCAGTTCGGTGTCGCGCAACGGCGTCCCCCCGAAGGAGGCCGTCGTCGGGCGCGGCACCACGATCGTACGGATCGCCGGTTTGACCAGCGTGCGCGGGTAGAGGCGGGTCAGCCGCATCTGCCCGGACTCGGGCAGGGTCACCGGGTGGAAGTGGATGGCGGACCCCTTGAGCACGATCTCGCTCAGCCCGGACGCCCGGGCCAGGACCCGGAAGCGGGCGACCGCGAGCAGCGACTCGACCGTGCCGGGCAGCGGGCCGTAGCGGTCCATGAGCTCGGCCGCGACCTCGTCGACATCGGCATCCGACGTGGCGTCGGCGAGGCGCTTGTAGGCCTCGAGCCGCAGTCGCTCGTGGGGGACGTACTCGGCCGGGATGTGCGCGTCGATCGGGAGCTCGACCTTGACGTCGAGCGGGCCGGTCGGCACCTCGTTCTTGTGCTCCGCCAGGGCCTCGCCCACGAGGCGGACGTAGAGGTCGAACCCGACGTCGGCGATGTGACCGCTCTGCTCGCCGCCGAGCAGGTTGCCCGCGCCGCGGATCTCGAGGTCCTTCATCGCGATGTGCATGCCCGACCCGAGGTCGGTGTGCTGGGCGATCGTGGCGAGCCGCTCGTGCGCGGTCTCCGTCAGGGGGCGATCAGGCGCGTACATGAAGTAGGCGTAGGCGCGCTCGCGTCCCCGGCCGACGCGGCCGCGCAGCTGGTGGAGCTGTGACAGGCCGAACGTGTCCGCGCGGTCGACGATGAGGGTGTTGGCGTTGGCGATGTCGATGCCCGACTCGACGATCGTCGTGCACACCAGCACGTCGATCTGCCTCTCCCAGAAGTCGACGATCACCTGCTCGAGGGCGCTCTCGTTCATCTGCCCGTGGGCGATGGCGATGCGAGCGTCGGGGACGAGCTCGCCGATGCGTCGCGCGACCCGGTCGATCGACTCGACGCGGTTGTGGACGAAGAAGACCTGGCCCTCGCGCATGAGCTCGCGGTTGATGGCCGCGGCGATCTGCTTGTCGTCGTAGGGGCCGACGAAGGTGAGCACGGGGTGGCGCTCCTCGGGCGGCGTCTGGATGACCGACATCTCCCGGATGCCCGTGACGGCCATCTCGAGCGTGCGCGGGATCGGCGTCGCCGACATCGCCAGCACGTCGACGTTGGTGCGGAGCGCCTTCAGGTGCTCCTTGTGCTCGACGCCGAACCTCTGCTCCTCGTCGATGACCACGAGGCCGAGGTCCTTGAACCGCACGCCGGACGTGAGCAGCCGGTGCGTGCCGATGACGACGTCGACGGTGCCGTCAGCGACACCCTCGAGGGCCGCCTTGGCCTCCTTCTCGGTATTGAACCGCGACAGCGCCGCCACCTTCACGGGGAACGACGCGTAGCGCTCCGAGAAGGTCGACATGTGCTGCTGGACGAGCAGCGTGGTCGGCACCAGCACGGCGACCTGCTTGCCGTCCTGCACGGCCTTGAACGCCGCCCGCACGGCGATCTCGGTCTTCCCGTAGCCGACGTCGCCGCAGATGAGGCGGTCCATCGGCACGAGCCGCTGCATGTCCTCCTTGACCTCGTCGATGCAGGCGACCTGGTCGGGCGTCTCCACGTAGGGGAAGGCGTCCTCGAGCTCGCGCTGCCAGGGCGTGTCGGCCGAGAACGCGTAGCCCTTGCTCGCCTGTCGTGCGGCGTAGAGCCGGATGAGCTCGCCAGCGATCTGCTTGACCGCCTTGCGGGCCCGGCCCTTCGCCTTCTGCCAGTCGGCCCCGCCGAGACGGTGCACCGTGGGAGCCTCGCCGCCGACGTACTTGGTGATGAGGTCGAGCTGGTCCATCGGCACGAAGAGCCGGTCGGCCGGCTGGCCGCGCTTGCTCGACGCGTACTCGAGCACGAGGTACTCGCGCTCGGCTCCGGCGACGGCCCGCTGCACCATGTCGACGTAGCGGCCGACGCCATGCTGCTCGTGGACCACATGGTCACCCGGCTTCAGGGTGAGCGGGTCGATGGCCCGGCGACGACGCGACGGGAGTCGGCGCATGTCCTTGGTCGACGCACGCTGGCCCACGATGTCGGTCTCGGTCACGACCGTCAGGGCGCATGCCGGCATCGAGAAGCCGTGGAGCAGCCGGCCGCGGGTCACCGTGACGACCCCCGTCTCCGGTGGGGCCGACAGGTCGACCGACTCCATCACGGGCACGCCCGCGTCGGCGAGCTCCTCGACCAGGCGGGCGACCGATCCGTGGCCCTCAGCGAGCAGGACCACCCGTGACCCGGCGACGGCCCAGGTGCGCAGGTCGGCGAGCGCGGCCCCGGAGTCGCCGCGATACGACTCGATGGCCGTGGCCGGGACCCGGATGCGATCGCCAGGGACGAGGTCGTCGTCCAGCTCGGCGTCCGACAGCAGCGGGGTGACGAGCCACCAGCCGACTCCGCGCTGCCGGGCCACGTCGCGCAGGTCGCCGAGCTCGCGGTAGCTGGCGCCAGCCAGGTCGATGGGCGTGGCGTTGCCGACGGTCGCGTTGTGCCACGAGGCCATGAGGAACTCGGTCGCCGTCCGCACGATGTCGTGGGCGCGCTTGCGCACCCTCTCGGGCTCCAGCAGCAGGACGTGGGCCGCCCCCGCCAGCTCGAGCGGGGTGGTCATCCCGTCGGCCAGCACCGGGGCGAGCGACTCCATGCCCTCGACGGCGATGCCCAGCGCGAGCTTGTCGCACATCTCGGCGACCGCGGGCTGGACCCGGGCCAGTGCGGCGGCCCGCTCGCGGACGGCGGGCGTGAGCAGCAGCTCGCGGACGGCGGGGGCCCACAGCCCGTGCTCGGCCAGCTCCAGCGAGCGCTGGTCGCCCACGGCGAACGTGCGGATCTCCTCGACCGTGTCGCCCCAGAACTCGACGCGGAGCGGATGCTCCTCGGTGGGAGGGAAGACGTCGAGGATGCCGCCGCGCACCGCCACCTGGCCGCGGCGCTCGACCAGGTCGTTGCGCACGTAGCCCAGCTCGACGAGCCGCGCGACCAGATCGTGCAGCGGGGCCTCGTCGCCCGCGACGAGCCGGACCGGCTCGACATCCCCGATGCCGGAGATGACCGGCTGGAGGAAGGCGCGGACCGAGGTCACCACCACGTCGATCGGCAGGGTCATGGGATCGGCCGGGTCGGGGTGCGCCAGGCGCCTCATGACGGCGACGCGACGGCCGACGGTGTCTGACGAGGGCGACAGCCGCTCGTGCGGGAGGGTCTCCCACGAGGGGAAGACCACGACGCGGGCGTCCGGCACCAGGCCGGGCAGGGCGGCGGCGACGTCCTCCGCCTCGCGGCCCGTGGCCGTCACCACGAAGAGCGGCACCCCCTGCGGGCGATGGGCCACGAGCGACGCCACGACCAGGGGGTGGACCGCGCTCGTCGCCTCGACCACCGCGCCCGATCCGGCAGCCGACAGCTCCGCGATGAGCCGGAAGGCCGGCTCGTCGTCGGTGCAGTCGAGGAGCGCGGACAGGTTCACAGGGCCGCGGCCTCCTGCAGGGCGGCACGCAGGTGGCTTACGAGGGCCGGATGGCTGACCACCAGGTCGGTGACGTACGGCGGCATGTGGTTGAACAGCACGGGCGAGCCGTCGACATGCGACGGCACCAGGCCGTAGTGGGCGGCCACGCCGTAGGGCGCCGCCACGTCCCACTCATAGAAGCCGGTGTCGTGGACGTAGGCCTCGGCCCGGCCCGCGATGAGCTCGTTGACCTTGGCGCCGACCGAGCCGACGTCCACGATCTCGACCCCGCGGTCGGTGATGCCGGCCTCGGCGAGGCGGGCGCTCAGGATCTCGACGGTCCGCGGCAGCGTCGCCGGCGGCCGGCTGCGCGAGGCCACGATCCGCAGGGGGCGGTCCGTGGGCAGCGCCGGCGGCGCCCCCACGTCGTCGAGGACGCTGCGGCTGAGCCCCTGGTCGGGAAGGTCCACGGTGGCCGCCGAGAGCACGGCGCCCGCCGGCTCCCACAGGGCGATGTGCACGGCGAAGTCGGCGCGGCCCTGGCCGTACTCCCACGTTCCGTCGAGCGGGTCGACGATCCACACTCGCGACGCGGACAGGCGGCGGTCGTCGTCCTTGCCCTCCTCGCTGAGGATGGCATCGCCGGGGCGGGCCGCCGTCAGCTCGGCCATGATCAGCTCGTGGGCAGCCCGGTCGGCCTGCTTGCGCAGCGCCGTGGCCGCCTCCTTGTCGTCAATGGGCCCGAAGCCGGCACGCAGCTCGAGCAGCAGCTGGCCGGCCTGCCGTGCGACATCGCGGGACAGCTCGGCGTCGGATCTCGTGGGCATCGGTGCCTCTCTGCTGCGTCAGGCCGGATCGGCGTGGAACCGGTTCTGGGTTGATTCAAGTCCATCGCTCACCAGGCACTCGACCGCGTCGGCCGCCCGCTGCATGACCTCGGGAACCTCGGCGCGCTCGGTGGACCCGAAGGGCTTCAGGACGAAGGCCGCTGGATCCTGCCGGCCCGGCGGGCGGCCGATGCCGACCCGCACGCGCAGGAAGTCACCGGTGCCGATCGCCCGTCGGATGCTCTTCAGACCATTGTGCCCGTTGTCGCCGCCCCCGAGCTTGGCGCGGATGGCACCGAAGGGGATGTCGAGCTCGTCGTGCACGACGATCATCTGTGCGGGCTCGACGCCGTAGAAGGCCATGATCGCCTTCACCGGACCCCCGGACTCGTTCATGAAGGACTGGGGCTCCACGAGCACCACATGCGGGCCGGGCACCGCGAACCTGCCCTCGCCGGCCTGGGCGTTCGCACGCTTGTGGCGGGCGAGCCGGATCCGGTGCGCCTCCGACAGCACGTCGACGACGAGGAAGCCGGCGTTGTGCCGGGTGGTGGCGTACTCCGGTCCCGGGTTGCCCAGTCCGACAACCAGCCAGGGGCTGGTCACGGCCGCTGACTACTCCGGCTGCGGTGCGGCGGCCTCGGCGGCCACGGCGTCGGCAGCGGCCTCGGTGGCGGCCGTCGCCTCGTTGGCCTCGGAGTACTCCTCGGCCTTGTGCTCCGCGTCCGACACGGCGTGCTTGGCGGCCTCGGTGGGGTCCTCGCCCAGGGCGACGGCCTCCTCGAGCGCCTGCACCGCGGACGCGGCGTCCATGCCGGCCTCCTCGGCGGCGGCGGTGGCGGCCTTGATCGCGTCGGCCATGGCGCCGCGCTCGGCTGCCTCGTCCTTGCTGATGATCACGAGGTCGATGTGCTCGAGGTTGCGACGGACCGGGTCGCGCTGGATGTCGCGCGGCTTGACGAGCACGGTGCTGCCGTCGAACGTGACCGACAGCACGACGCGCGGCTTGCGCAGCGCGAGGTTGAGATCGTGCTCCGGCAGGGCGACGTGGACCAGCTCGGTTCCGGCGCCGTAGATCACGGCGGGGATGTTGCCCTCGCGGCGGATCCGGCGGGCGGCTCCCTTGCCGAAGTCGGAGCGGGAGACGGCGGTCATGGCAACGGTGGTCACTTCAAGAACTCCTCGGGTCTACGTCGGTCACCTCGGCAACGCTGGTGGGCGCCGACCACGTCGATCACGGTGCTGGGAGCACACCCTCGCCGAGGAGTGACGACAGTCTACCCCGTCATCAGCGGGCTCTCGCACGGACTCCCGCACGGCCTCCCGCGACCACCTAGTGCGACGACGCCTCCGGGTCGTTCGGGGCGTCCTCGAACATGCTCGTGACCGAGCCGTCGGTGAACACCTCGGTGATCGCCTTGGCCAGGATCGGGGCGATCGACAGGATCGTCAGCTTGTCGAAGCGCTTCTCGTCGGCGATCGGCAGCGTGTTGGTGACGATGACCTCGGAGATCTGCGAGGCGGCGAGGCGCTCGCGGGCAGGGTCGCTGAGGATCCCGTGGGTCGCGGCCACGATCACGTCGGCGGCGCCGTTCTCGAAGAGGGTCTCGGCCGCCTTCACGATCGTCCCTCCGGTGTCGATCATGTCGTCGACCAGGACGCACACGCGGCCGCGCACGTCGCCGACGACCTCGAGGACCCGCACCTGGTTGGGGACGTCGGGGTCGCGGCGCTTGTGGATGATGGCGAGCGGGGCACCGAGCACGTCGGTCCAGCGCTCGGCGACGCGCACCCGGCCCGCGTCGGGCGACACCACGGTGATGTCCTCCCGCGGGATGCGATCGGCCACGTGCTTGGCCAGCAGCGGCATGGCGAACAGGTGGTCGACGGGACCGTCGAAGAAGCCCTGGATCTGCGAGGTGTGCAGGTCGACGGTCATCAGCCGGTCGGCCCCGGCGGTCTTGAACAGGTCGGCCATCAGCCGCGCGGAGATCGGCTCACGGCCGCGGTGCTTCTTGTCCTGCCGCGCGTATCCGTAGAACGGCATGATGACGGTGATGCGCTTGGCTGACGCCCGCTTGAGCGCGTCGACCATGATCAGCTGCTCCATGATCCAGGTGTTGATCGGCGTCGTGTGGCTCTGGAGCACGAACGCGTCGGTGCCCCGGACCGACTCCTTGAACCGGATGAAGATCTCGCCGTTGGCGAAGTCGTAGGCCGTCGTCGGGGAGATGGGGATCCCCAGCTGGGCGGCGACCTCGTCGGCCAGCTCCGGGTAGGAGCGACCCGCGAGCAGGACCAGCCTCTTCTGGGTCGGGACAGTCAGGTCGGACACCGATTCTCCTACGCTGGTCGGGTTGGGTTGTCGTGCTCTGGTCCGTCGGCCCGGGCGGCCGCCTCCGCTGCCGCCGAGCCGGGGCGCTTGCGGGCGACCCAGCCCTCGATGTTGCGCTGACGAGCGCGCCCCACCGCCATGGCGCCCGGCGGGACGTCGTCGGTGATGACCGAGCCGGCGGCCGTGTAGGCGCCGTCGCCGATGGTCACCGGCGCCACGAGCATGCTGTCGCTGCCGATGCGCACGTGGTCGCCGACCCTCGTGCGGTGCTTGGCGACGCCGTCGTAGTTGACCACCACGGTCGCCGCCCCGATGTTGGTGCCCTCGCCGATGTCCGCGTCGCCCACGTAGGACAGGTGCGGCACCTTCGCGCCATCGCCGACCACGGAGTTCTTGATCTCGACGAACGCTCCGGCCTTCGTCGACGACCCGAGGACCGTGCCGGGTCGCAGGTAGGTGAAGGGCCCGACCCTGCTGCCCGATCCGATGACCGCGAGCTCGGCCCAGGTGTGGATCACCTCGGCGCGCTCGCCCACCTCGCAGGCCGTCAGCGTCGTGCCCGGACCGAGGATCGCGCCGGTGGCCACCGAGGTCGGGCCGCGCAGCGTCACGTTGGGGCGGATCGTGACGTCGGGCTCGAGGTCGACGTCGACGTCGAGCCACGTGCTCGCCGGATCGAGGATGGCGACGCCGCCGCGCATCCAGGCGGCATTGATGCGGTCGCGCATGATCGCGGCCGCCTCCGCGAGCTGCAGCCGGTCATTGACGCCGAGGATCTCGGAGGGGTCCGCGCAGAGCGAGGCGGACACGGTGTCGCCGTCGCGGCGCAGCAGGCCCAGCACGTCGGTGAGGTACTCCTCGCCCTGCGCGTTGTCGGTCGTGAGGCCGGCCAGGCTCTCGGCGAGCCGGTCGGCGGCGAAGGCGTACATCCCCGAGTTGATCTCGTCGATGCCGCGCTGCGCCTCGGTCGCGTCCTTGTCCTCGACGATGGCCGACACCGATCCGTCGGGATCGCGCACGATGCGGCCGTAGCCGGTGGGGTCGTCGAGGCGCGCGGTGAGCACGGTGGCGGAGGCCCCGGTGTCGCCGTGCTCGAGCAGCAGGCCGACGAGCGTGCCGCCCGTGAGCAGCGGGGTGTCGCCGGTGAGCACCACGATCGGCCCGTCGGATGTCGGGATGCCTCGGGCGGCGAGGTCCTCCAGGGCGACGCGCACCGCATGACCGGTGCCGCCCTGGCGCTCCTGCACGACCGTCAGCGCCCAGGGCGCGATCTCCTCGACATGCGCCGTGACCTCGTCGCGGCCGTGCCCGACGACGACCATGAGGTGCTGCGGCTCGATGGCGCTCGCTGCCTCGATCACGTGGCCGAGCAGCGATCGTCCGGCCACAGGGTGCAGGACCTTGGGCGTGGCGGACTTCATCCGCTTTCCCTCGCCGGCCGCAAGGATCACGACGACGGACGGACGAGCGCTGGTCACATCTGGTCCTCAGCGGATCGGGCGAGGATACGCCTCGCGACGGCCGGGGAAGGCGTGCTCACCCTATCGACCGCGGGAACGGGGAGTCCAAGGAGTAGGCGGGTCGGCCGCCGCCGAGGCGTAGGCTCGGCTGGCGTGGTGCACCTGAGACCGGGCCGGTCCGTCCTCGTCGCCGCATCGCTGGTCTATGCCACGGTCCTCGTCGCCGCCACGACCCTCCCGCTGCCGTCCTCGGACGAGGTCGCCTGCCAGTCCCCCGCGTCGTCGCAGTGGCTCATGGTCCCGGGCGACATGCTCGGGGACGCGGCACGCGCCCTCGTGCAGACCGGCCTGCTGTCGCCGACGACCCGCTACGAGCTGGGCCTGGCCGTCGGCAACATCCTGCTGTTCGCGCCGCTCGGCCTCCTCGTCGCCATCGGGGCGCGGCGGGGTCCGGTCGTCACCGCCGTCCTCGCGCTGGGCGCGTCGATGGTGCTCGAGACGCTCCAGCTCACCGGGCTCCTCGGGCTCTACCCCTGCGCCTACCGCCAGGCGGACCTGGACGACGTGCTCATGAACACCGTCGGGGCCCTGCTGGGCTGGGTGATCGGGGCGGTCCTGCGAGCTCCCGGGGATGGAATCGAACCATCGTTGACGGATTCAAAGTCCGCTGTCCTGCCGCTAGACGACCCGGGACCGGCGCAGCCTTCGGCGCATGCCGAACCTTAGACGGGCGGCGGTGAACGCTCGGCGAACTCCTGCGACGTGACTTGACGCCCCTACCTACGCGACCGTAACCTACGGAAGCGTAACCATGCGCGCCGGCGCCGTGAAGGAGCTCCATGACAGCGATCCCCGAGACCCAGCAGCCGGCCCGTCCCATCGACGAGCCCGTGCAGCTCAACGGCCTGGGGATGCGCATCACCATCGGGTACTTCGTCGTCCTGCCGCTGCTGGCGGTGGCCCTCGCCATCCCCGTGGCCTGGGGCGGCTGGCTCTCGTGGGTCGACGTGGCCCTCGTCGTGGTCATGTGGGTCGTGACCGCGCTCGGCATCACCGTCGGCTACCACCGCTTCTTCACCCACGGCTCGTTCAAGGCGAACCGCACGGTCAAGGTGACGCTCGCCGTCATGGGGTCGCTCGCCCTCGAGGGGTCGCTCGACCAGTGGGTCGCCGACCATCGCAAGCACCACAAGTTCTCCGACGAGGTCGGCGACCCGCACTCGCCGTGGCGGTTCGGCACGTCACGGCGCCAGGTCGCCAAGGGCCTCTACTACGCGCACGTGGGGTGGCTGTTCGACAAGGAGAACACGTCCATCAAGAAGTACGCGCCGGACATCGCAGCCGACAACGACCTGCGCCTCATCTCCCGCTACTTCCCCGTGGTCGTCATCACCACGCTGTTCCTGCCGGCCCTCATCGGCGGGCTCGTGACGTGGTCCTGGATGGGCGCGCTCACCGCCTTCTTCTGGGCCGGCCTCGTCCGCATCGCCCTCGTCCACCACGTGACGTGGTCGATCAACTCGATCTGCCACGTCTACGGCAAGCGCCCGTTCGAGTCCCGCGACCTGTCGAGCAACGTCGCCTGGCTGGCCATCCCCTCCATGGGCGAGTCGTGGCACAACCTGCACCACATCGACCAGACCTCGGCCCGTCACGGAGTCCTGCGCGGCCAGTTCGACGCGAGCGCCGAGGTCATCCGCCTCCTCGAGAAGCTGCACCTCGCGACCGACGTCCGCTGGCCCAAGCCCGAGCGCATCGCCGCGAAGCTCAAGGACCCGGCGATGCGACGACGCGTGCGCGGGCTCGCCGATGCGGAGGCGCGCGCATGACCCCCGAGCCCGACGACGCCGTCGACCCCGAGCCGCTGCCCAGCAACGTGACCCCTCTGGCCGCGGCCGGCGGGGCCGTGCCCCGGCGAGAGGTGCGCCGCCCCGAGAGCCGCGAGCGCGTGCGCATGAGCGGCCAGGAGCGTCGCGAGCAGCTGCTCGACGTGGGCCGCCGGCTGTTCGCCGAGAAGGGCTTCGAGGCCGTCAGCGTCGAGGAGATCGCCGCCAAGGCGGGCGTGTCCAAGCCGGTCGTCTACGAGCACTTCGGCGGCAAGGAGGGCCTCTACGCCGTCGCCGTCGATCGTGAGATGGCCTACCTGCTTGACTCCATGATCAAGGCGCTGGGCGACGGCGGCGGCGAGGTCACCGCCCGCATCCTCCTCGAGCGCGCGGGCATGGCCCTCTTCGACTACATCGACCAGTACCCCGACGGCTTCCGCATCCTCGTGCGCGACGCCCCTGCCGCCCGCGATGACGAGGCCGCGGGCGTGGGGTTCACCGGCACCTTCGCCACCGTCATCGTCGATGTGGCCGCCAAGGTCACCGACCTGCTCGAGGACCAGTTCCGGGCGCACAACCTCAACCCCAAGTGGGCGCCGCTCTACGCCCAGATGCTCGTCGGCATGGTGGCCCAGACCGGTCAGTGGTGGCTCGACGTGCGCAAGCCCAAGAAGGACGAGGTCGTCTCGCACCTGGTCAACCTGGCGTGGAACGGGCTGCAGAACATGGAGGCCAAGCCCCGCCTGGTGATCAAGGAGCGCTGAGGCGCTACTCGAGCCTGATCGTCGGCAGGATCCGGTCGAGCCAGCGCGGCAGCCACCAGTTCGCCCGTCCGAACATGCTCATGAGCGACGGCACGAGCACGAGCCGCACGATGAAGGCGTCGATGATGACCGCCGACGCCAGCGCCACCCCGAACACCTTGATGGTGTCGAGCGGGGTGGGGACGAACGACAGGAACACGCTCGTCATGATCGTGGCGGCCACGACGACCACCCGACCTGAGCCGGCGAGCCCGAGCCGCACCGCATCGGCGTTGTCGTGCGACGTCTCCCACTCCTCGCGCATGCGCGTGACCAGGAACACCTGGTAGTCCATCGAGAGGCCGAACAGGATCGCGAAGACCATGATCGGCAGGAACGGCAGGATCGGCCCCGTTCCGGTCACGCCGAGCAGCGAGTCGGCGACCCCCCACTGGAACACCGCGACCGTCACCCCGAGCGCGCCCGCGAAGGACAGCAGCGACGTGACGGCGGCGGTGAGCGGGATCAGCAGCGAGTGGAAGAGCAGCATGAGCGCCAGGAACCCCAGGCCGACGACGAGCAGGAGGAACAGCGGCAGCGCCCCCACGAGCACCGTGGTGAAGTCCTCGGCCACCGCCTGCGATCCGCCGACGTAGATCGTCGCGCCGGACGTCGACTCGATCTGCTCGGCCGTCGTCGACCGGATGCGGTCGAGCAGCTCCGTGGTCTGCTCGGCGGACGGCGACGAGTCGGGCTTGACGATGACGGACGTCACGGTGCCGCCCGAGCCGAACACGGCCTTGTCGAGCTCGAGCAGGGGAAGCATGCCCGACGACGGGATGGTCGACGCCACGCCGGGCGTCTTCTCCAGGGCCGAGATCACGGTGGCGAGAGACGTGAAGTCGTTGGGCTTCGTGGTCTCGACGGCGACGAAGAACGGCCCGTTGGTGCCGGGGCCGAAGCCCGAGGAGAGCAGGTCGAAGCCCACGCGCAGCGGGGATCCCTTGGCCTCCGACGCGTCGTCGGGGAAGCCCATCTGGATCGACAGGGCCGGCGAGGCGAGCACGCCCACGAGGGCCAGCGACAGCAGTGCGGGGATGATCGGCTTGCGCTGCAGCAGTGCGCCGTATGCCGCCCAGCGCGAGGTGGCCGGATCCTCCGGCTTCGGGTGCCGCGCCCACGGCATCCGCAGGCTGAGTGCGCGCCGGCCCAGGAGGGAGAGCAGCGCGGGGAGCATCCACAGTGCGGAGAGCATGACCATGAGCACGGCTACCGCTGCCGCTACCGCGAGGCCGTTGAAGAACGTGATGCGCAGGACGAACATGCCGAGCAGGGCGACGATCACCGTCGATCCGGCGAAGGCGACCGCCTTTCCCGCCGTCCCCACCGACTCGAGGACCGCGGCCTTCGGCTCGAGGCCGTTGCGCACGCCCTGGTTGAACCGGTTCATGACGAAGAGGGCGTAGTCGATCCCGACCCCCAGCCCGATCATCCCGGCGAGCGTCGGCGCGAACGTGGCGACGTCCATGAACCGTGCGACGAGCAGCACGAGCAGCTGCCCGGCGACGAGCCCGGTGATCGCCACCACGATGGGGAGCCCGGCCGCGACGAGCGATCCGAAGGCGATGAGCAGGATGATGATGGCGACGAGCAGGCCGATCGCCTCCGACGAGTCCGGCCCGGCCCCGGCGCCCTCCAGCGCCGCGCCCGACACCCCGACCGTCAGGGTGTCCGTCGCCGCCCTCATCGCCACGTCGACGAACTCGGTGGCCTCCGCGGTCGAGGGGGCCGTGCCCGACAGCGTCACGGTCGCGTAGGCGACTTTGCCGTCGGCGGAGACGGCTGACGTCGCCGCCTGCGTCGCGTCGGCCGCCTTGCCCAGCTCGGCGGCCTTGGCCTTGACCTCGGCCATCGCCTTGGTGGCCTCGGCCACGTCCTTGGGCAGGGCCCGGGCGAAGGTCGCGAGGTCCTTCGGGCTCGCGGCGGCGAGGGCCTTCAGCGTGGACTCCGGCAGCTGGGCGAACTTCGCGAGGTCGCCGAAGGCCTCGGTCACCGAGGTGATGTCGGCCTTCGTGAGGCCGACGAGGAAGGACAGGTCCTTGGGGGTGAGCTTCGCCAGGGCATCGAGGCTCGCCTTGTCGGCCGACGCCATCGAGGCCAGGGACGGCAGCGCGCGGGCCACGGCGGCCAGCTTCGCCGGATCCGCCTTCGCCAGCGGCGCGATCTCGTTCAGGAGCGTCGCGGCCGCTCGCACCTGCGCCTTGGTCAGGCCGGTGGCCTTCGCGACGGCAGCGATGTCCTTGGCCAGGGCCGGGTCTGCGGCGGCGGCCGAGGCGATGCCGGCCATGACCTTCTCCAGGCCGGCGACGTCCGCCGGCAGCGCCTTGGCGAAGGCGGCCAGGTCGGCCTTGTCCGCCGTGGCCAGGGCCGTGAGGGTGGCGGGCGGCAGGTTGGCGAACCGGTCGAGGCCGCCGAGCGCGTCGAGGGCTGCGGTGACGTCGGCCGCGCTGAGCCCGACGAGGAACTGAAGGTCCTTGGGGGTGATGGCCGCCAGCGCGTCGAGGTCGGCCTTGGGGGCCGACGCGAGCCGGGCGATCTCGGGCAGGGCGCGTCCGAGCGCGGCGAGCCTCGCCGGGTCGGCGTCCTTGAGCGGCTCGATCTCCTGGAGCAGGGTCGCCGCCTCGCCCAGCCTGTCCTCCGGGATGCCGGTCTTCTTCGCCAGCTCGGCGCGGATCGCCGCCTCGACGGCCGCCTTGAGGTCCGTGGGGGTGGCCTTCGGGCAGGTGGTGCCGAGGTTCTCGCCGTAGGGGCCCACCACGCACTGCACGAACGGCAGGGCCGCGATCTCCTTGAGGGTCGGGTCGATCGCCTCCTTCGTGGCCGGGTCGGTGACGGAGCCCGATGCCGGAGACCAGACGACCTGCACCGAGGTGGTGTCGGTGGGCTTCCCCGCCAGGGCGGTCAGCAGGTTCTCGGCCGTCGTCGACTGGACGCCGGGAAGGGCGAAGGTGTTGTTGTACGTGCCGCCGTAGCCGATGGCGGCCACGGCGATCCCGCCGAGCAGCGCGAACCAGGCGATCAAGGCCACGATCGGGTGGTGCACTGCCCAACGGCTCATGGGCAGATAGTGCCCTAGGCGGACCCTCGCGACGACGGCCCCCACGCGATGTCTCTTGATGGCAGGCAATCTCGTCGTCAAGAATCTTGACGTAGCATGGCCGGATGGCCGATTCGCGCGTCCCCGGCAGCGGGGATCCCGACGAGGTCGACCGGATCGCTGCGGCCTGGCTGAACGAGCGTCCCGACCTCGACGTGTCCCCGCTGCAGGTGCTCTCACGGGTCAACCGGCTGGCCCGGCACCTCGACCTGGCCCGGCGGCAGGCCTTCGCGCAGCATGGGCTCGAGACCTGGGAGTTCGACGTGCTGGCGGCCCTTCGCCGCGCCGGTGCGCCCTACGCGCTCTCCCCCGGCCAGCTGGCCGGCGAGACGCTCGTCACCAGCGGCACCATGACCAACCGCCTCGACCGGCTCGAGAGCCGGGGGCTGCTGCGACGCGAGCCCGACCCGTCTGATCGCCGGGGCGTGCGGGTCGTCCTCACCGACGACGGCCGCACCGTGGTCGACGATGCGATGAGCGACCTCCTCGCCCGCGAGCACGCGCTGCTGTCCGTGCTCGATGCCGACGACCGGACGGCCCTGGCCGACCTGCTTCGCGTCCTGGTGCGCGCGTTCGGGGACTAGCGCCGGAAGAACCGCTCGATCCCGGCGAAGAGCCACTCGGCGTACTGCTGCTGGCCCTGGGACGACGTCATGCGCCGCGCGTCCGACGCATTGCGCATGTTGCCCACCTCGATCGTCGTCGTCGGCACGTTGCTCATGTTCAGGGTGGTCGTCGAGCCCGAGAGCATGAGCTGGCCGCGGATGTAGTTCGACGGCACCGCACCGGCCTGAGTCATCCCGGCGATCATCGCCTTGGCGAGCCGGCGGTCCACGGCCACGACGTCGTCGGTCCAGCCCTTGATGCGCGTCGGCGCCAGTGCGAAGAAGCCCTTGCTCCCCGACGACGCGCCGTCGGCGTGGATGCTGATCATCGCGTCGGCATCGAGGTCGTTGGCGAACGCCGCCCGATCCCAGACGCACGGCCCCCAGTCGTCGTACGAGTTGGTCGTGCGCGTCATCTCCACGCGTGCGCCCGCCGACTCGAGCAGGGCCTTGAGCCGCTTGGCGACCCGCCACGTGAAGGTGGCCTCGGGGAATCCGGAGTTGGTGGCCGTACCGGACGTGTTGCAGCCCTTGACGATCGCGCCGTTGAAGATCGTCTGGCTCATCTGCTTGGCGAACCTGGGGTTGGAGTTGCCGAGCTGGTGACCGGGGTCGAGCACGATGAGCCGCCCAGCCAGCGGCCCCTCCTCAGCGGCTGTCACGACGGCAGCGGCGGTGCCTCCGGACGCGGCAGCCCCCGCGGCGCACAGCGCCAGCGCGATGCCCGCGGCAGCGATCCGCCGGATCACAGCGTCGCCAGCATGCGGTGGTTGCCCAGCGTGTTCGGCTTCACCCGCTCGAGGCCCAGGAACTCGGCCACTCCCTCGTCGTACGACTGCAGCAGCTGGGCGTAGACCGTCGGGTCGATCGGGGTGTCATCGATCTCGACGAAGCCGTGCGCCCGGAAGAAGTCGACCCTGAACGTCAGGCAGAACACCTTCTTGACCCCGATGTCGCGGGCGCGCTCCATCAGCGCGGCCAGCAGGACCGACCCGATCCCGCGGCCCACCTGCCGTGGATCCACGGCAAGGGTGCGCACCTCGGCGAGGTCCTCCCACATGACGTGCACCGCCCCGCAACCGACGACGTCGCCGTCCAGCTCCGCGACGAGGAACTCGGGCACGTCCTCGAACAGCGTGACCGTGGCCTTGGACAGCAGTCGTCCGTCCGACGAGTACTCGTCGATGAACGACCGGATCGCCCGGACGTCGGTGGTACGCGCCGGCCGCACGACCAGTCCGTCGATCGGGGACGTCACGACCGCTCCGGCTTCACGAGCGGGAACAGGATGGTCTCGCGGATGCCCATGCCCGTGAACGCCATCAGCATCCGGTCGATCCCCACGCCGACGCCACCCATGGGCGGCATGCCGTGCTCCATCGCGCGCAGGAAGTCCTCATCCAGGTGCATCGCCTCGGCGTCGCCGCGATCCGCGAGGGCCGCCTGCTCGATGAGACGCTCGCGCTGGATGACCGGGTCGACCAGCTCGGAGTATCCGGTGCCGGACTCCATGCCGTTGATGTAGAGGTCCCACTTCTCGACGACGCCGGGCTTCGTGCGATGGCCGCGCACCAGCGGCGACGTGTCGACCGGGTAGTCCATGACGAAGGTCGGGCGCGTGAAGGTGGGGACGACGTGGTGCTCGAACAGCTCCTCGACGAGCTTGCCCGGCACGGCCAGGGGCGCCACGTCGATGCCGTCCCGCTCGCAGAGCACCACGAGGTGCTCGCGCGGGGTGAGCGGGGTGATCTCCTCGCCGAGGGCCGCCGATACCGACTCGTACAGGTCGACCTGGGGCCACACGCCGGTGAGGTCGAGGACCGTCCCATCGTGGTGCTCGACGGTGAGGCCTCCCACCGCTGCCAGCGCCGCCTCCTGGTAGATCTCACGGGTGATGGTCGCCATCACCTGGTAGTCCGCGTATGCCTGGTAGAACTCCAGCATCGTGAACTCAGGCGAGTGCGTGCGATCGGCACCCTCGTTGCGGAAGTTGCGGTTCACCTCGAAGACCCGCTCGAGGCCGCCGACCACCGCCCGCTTGAGGAAGAGCTCCGGTGCGATGCGCAGGAACACCTCGATGTCGAACGCGTTGGAATGGGTGACGAAGGGTCGTGCGGTCGCCCCGCCGTGCATGGTCTGCAGCATCGGCGTCTCGATCTCGAGGAAGCTGCGACGCGTGAGGCTCTGCCGGATCGAGGCGACGACGGCAACCCGGGTGCGGGCGACCTGCTGAGCCTCGGGCCGGACGATGAGGTCGACGTAGCGCTGCCGGACCCGCGTCTCCTCGTTGAGCGACTTGTGCGCGACGGGCAGCGGTCGCAGCGCCTTGGCCGCCATGCGCCACTCGTCGGCCATGACGGAGAGCTCGCCGCGCTTGGAGGTGATCACCTCGCCCGACACGAACACGTGGTCCCCGAGGTCGACGAACTCCTTCCAGGACGCCAGCTGTCCCTCGCCCACGTTCGCCAGCGAGATCATCGCCTGGATCTCGGAGCCGTCGCCTGCGCGGAGCGTCGCGAAGCACAGCTTGCCCGTGTTGCGGGAGAAGATCACCCGACCGGCGATGCCCACCCGGTCGCCTGTGGCCGTGTCGACGGGCAGGTCGGGATGGGCGGCCCGCACGGCAGCGATGGTCGTCGTGATGGGCAGGCCGATCGCGTAGGGCTCCATGCCGGACGCCGCGAGCTGCTCGCGCTTCTCCCGGCGGATCCGCATCTGCTCAGGGAGGTCGTCCTCGGCGTCTGCGGTCGGCATATCGGGATCGGTCGTCACGGTGGCAAGGCTATTCGATGCGGCCGAGGGCCTCCGACATCAGCAGCGAGGAGGGCGACCCGCCTCAGCAACTAGTCTGCGCGCATGACCGACGCGCATCCCGAGTGGCCCGTGCCCGGACCCATCCTCGGCGTGATCTTCGACATCCACTCCACCCTGGTCGACCAGGGCGACGCGGACCACTGGCTCGACGCCGCCCTGGCCGTCGCGCCGCACCCGCTGTCCGCCGCCGAGCGCGCGGTGCTCGTGGCCTTCCTCGACCGCATCTGGGAGGGCGCCCGGATCAGCGACCCCGACAGCTCGCGCGACCTGTCGTTCGAGGACCACTCCCGCGTCTTCCACGACCTGCTGGCCCAGGGGCCCGGCGTCGACCGGTCACTGGGGAACGCCCTCTACGACGTCATGCTCGACACGTGGCATGCGTACTCGGACGCCGTCCCCGTCCTCGCCCGGCTGCGTGAGGCGGGCATTCGCATCTGCCTGCTCTCCAACGCCGGCGTCCCGATCCGGTCGGTGCTCGACCGTGAGGGCGTGAGCCCACTCATCGACGGGCTCGTGCTGTCGTACGAGGTGGGCTGCGTCAAGCCGGATCTGCGCATCTTCGAGGCCGCACTGGCCGAGCTCGGACTCCCGGCAGCGTCCGTGCTCATGGTCGGCGACAACGCCAAGGACGACGGGGGCGGCGCCGTGCTGGGCCTGCGGACCCTCATCCTGCCCCGCACGGTCGGAACGGTGCACGGGCTCGACGCCGTCACGTCGCTCGTGCTCGGCGTCAACGCCGCCTACTGACCGACCCCCGTGCGCGTGGGGTCAGGTGGCGTCGACGTTCTTCTCGAACACCAGCCGCAGCCCGAGCAGCGTGAGGTCGGGCTCGTGGTGCGTGATGCGACGCGACTCCGGCACGACGATCGGGGCGAGGCCGCCGGTGGCCACCACGGCCGTCACCTCGCCCAGCTCGGCCGTGATGCGGTCGACGAGTCCGTCGACCTGGCCGGCGAAGCCGTAGAGCGCCCCTGACTGCAGGGCCTCGACCGTGTTCTTGCCGATGGCCGATCGCGGGCGGACGAGCTCTACCTTGCGCAGCTGGGCGGCCCGCTGGGCCAGGGCGTCGAGCGAGATCTCGATGCCGGGCGCGAGTGCACCGCCGAGGAACTCCCCCTTGGCCGAGACCACGTCGAGGTTCGTGGACGTGCCGAAGTCCACGACGATGCACGGTCCGCCGAAGTGGTGGTGCGCAGCGATCGTGTTGACGATGCGGTCGGCGCCCACCTCCTTGGGGTTGTCGGTGAGCACCGGAACCCCGGTCTTCGTGCCGGGCTCGACGATGACCGTGGCCACGTCGCCGTAGTACCGGTTGAGCATGAGGCGCATCTCGCGGAGCACCGACGGGACGGTGCTGCACAGCGCGATGCCGTCGATCGGCGGCTCGGCGGCCAGCAGGCCGCGGAAGGTCAGGGCGATCTCGTCGGCAGTGGACTGCGCATCCGTCTTGATGCGCCACGACGCGGCGAGAACGTCGTCGTCGAAGAGGCCGAGAACCGTGTTGGTGTTGCCGACGTCGATCGCGAGCAGCACTTAGGCCTCCGGTCGGAGATCGGCCCCGATGTCGAGCACGGGAGCGGAGTGGGTGAGGGCGCCGACAGCAAGGTAGTCGACCCCCGTGGCGGCGACGCCCGCGGCCATCGGGAGCGAGAGCCCTCCGGAGGCCTCGAGCAGGGCGCGTCCATCATTGCGCCGGACGGCCTCGGCCAGGTCGGGCACGGCGAAGTTGTCGAGAAGCACGAGATCGGCTCCTGCTGCCAGCACGTCGTCGAGCTGGTCGAGCGAGTCGACCTCCACCTCGACCGGCACTCCGGGGAACCGCTCGCGCACGGCCGTGAACGCCTCGGCGACACCCCCCGCGGCCACGACGTGGTTGTCCTTGACCAGAGCGGCATCCGACAGCGACATCCGGTGATTGACCCCGCCACCGCAGCGGACCGCGTACTTCTCGAGGCGACGCATGCCCGGCGTCGTCTTGCGCGTGTCGCGGATGGCCGCACCGGTGCCCGCCACGGCGTCGACCCACGCGCGGGTCAGCGTGGCGATGCCGCTGAGATGGCCGAGGAGGTTGAGGGCCGGGCGCTCCGCCTGGAGCAGGAGGTGGGTGGGGCCGGTCACGGAGACGAGGACATCGCCGGACTCCACGATCGCCCCGTCATCGATGACGACGCTGATGTCGGCAGACGCACCGCAGACGAAGGAGAACACGGCTGCGGCGACCGGGATGCCGGCGACCACGCCCGGGCGCCGGGCGACGAGGTCGAGGGTGGCGCGCTGGCCCACGGGGACCGTGGCGACCGTGGTCACGTCGACACCCCCGTCGAGGTCCTCGTCGACGGCCCGGCCGATCATCGCCTCGACCGCATCGGGGTCCAGGCCGGCGGCGGCAAGCCGACCACGCAGGTCGGCCGAGATCCTCGACGCCCCACCAGGGGTCACGGCACCGTCCGTCGTCATTCCTTCGCTCCCACGACGGACTCCTCGCGGGTCACGAGACTGCCGTCGGCGCCGACTCTAGTGACGAGCCTGACCCGCCACCGCGCATCGTCGCGCTCAGGGAAGTCCTCCCGCCAGTGCGAACCGCGCGTCTCCTCGCGGATCAGCGCCTGCCTCACCAGGACCGTGGCGATCTGGTGCAGGTTCGTGGTCTCCCAGTCCTCGGTCGACGGGGCAGCGTCGGACGCCTCCCCCAGTTCGGCGAGTCGGTGGGCCGCATGCTGCAGCGAGTCGGCACTGCGCAGCACGCCCGCATCGGCGTCCATCACCTGCTGCAGGGCACGGCGCACCCCGTGCGGAAGGAGCCCCGCATCCGCCGGCAGCGGCACGGGCTCGCGGGACTGCACCTCGTCGTCCTGCACGGCCAGGATGATGCGTCGCGCGAAGACCAGCCCCTCCAGGAGCGAGTTGGACGCGAGGCGGTTGGCGCCGTGGACTCCGGTGCATGCCACCTCGCCGCAGGCGTACAGCCCCGGTATCGAGGCCCGTCCCCACAGGTCGGTGCGCACGCCCCCGGACACGTAGTGCTGCGCCGGGGCCACCGGGATCAGGTCGGTCACGGGGTCGATCCCGCGCGCCCGGCAGGACTCGAGGATCGTCGGGAAGCGCTGCAGCCACGTGTCGGCACCGAGCATGCGGCCGTCGAGCCAGACGTGCGCACTGCCCTCCTCGCGCATGCGCCGCATGATCGCCTTCGCCACCACATCGCGCGGCGCGAGGTCGGCGAGCGGATGCTGGTCGAGCATGAAGCGCCGCCCGTCGGCATCGAGGAGCACGGCACCCTCGCCACGGACGGCCTCGGAGACCAGGGGCTGCTGGCCCTGCGCGAGCGGCCCCAGCCACATCACCGTCGGATGGAACTGGACGAACTCGAGGTCGGCGATGTCGGCGCCCGCGCGGAGCGCCAGTGCCACTCCGTCGCCCGTCGAGACGTAGGGGTTGGTGGTCTGGCCGAAGACCTGCCCGAAGCCGCCCGTGGCCAGGATGACGGTGGGGGCGAGTCCCGCGCCGACGCCGTCGCGCTGGCCGGATCCCATGACGTGCAGAGTGACGCCCTGCGCCGCGCCGAGGTCGTCGCGGAGCAGGTCGATGGCCAGGGCGTTCTCGACCACCTCGATCCCCGCGTCGTCGCGCACGGCCGCCACCAGTGCTCGCGAGATCTCGGCCCCGGTGGCGTCACCACCGGCGTGGGCGATGCGGTCGCGCAGGTGGCCGCCCTCGCGGGTGAGGGCGATGGCTCCGCTCGCGTCGCGGTCGAAGCGCGCGCCCGTGGAGATCAGCTCACGGACGGCGGCGGGTCCCTCCGTGACGAGGATCCGGACGGCCTCCTCGTCGCACAGCCCGACGCCCGCCACCAGCGTGTCGTGCAGGTGCTCCTCGGGCGAGTCGTCCTCGGACAGAGCCGCCGCGATGCCCCCCTGCGCCCATCTCGTCGACCCCTCGTTGACCTGGGCCTTCGTCACGAGCAGCACCGTGCGGCCGATCGCCCGCGCGCGCAGGGCCGCCGTGAGCCCTGCGATGCCCGAGCCCACGACGATGACATCGGCCCGCGCCGTCCAGCCGGGCTCGGCGGCATGAAGGCGGCGCGCGATGGCGGTCACGCGGGGCCCACCCAGCAGGGGACGTTGTCGATGAGCCGGGTCGCCCCGACGCGCGCGGCGATGAGCACGCGGCCCGGCCCGCGCTCGGGAGCCGGCCCGAGGTCGGGCCCGGTGACCTCCAGGTACTCCAGGGCGATGCCGGCCGTGGCGGCCACCACCTCGCGTCCCGCGGCGAGTGCGGGTGCGATGCCCAGGCCAGTCGACGCCGCGACGGTCTCGAGGGTGTGCGGCACCGTCGTCGCGATGCTGCGCTCCTCCTCGGACAGGTAGCGGTTGCGGCTGCTGCGGGCCAGTCCGTCGGGCTCGCGCACCGTGGGGACGCCGAGGATCTCGACCCGCATGCTGAGGTCGCGGGCCATGTGCCGGATGAGCACCAGCTGCTGGTAGTCCTTCTCGCCGAACAGCGCCACGTCCGGATCCGTCATGCCCATGAGCTTGTGCACCACCGTGAGCATCCCCCGGAAGTGTCCGCGACGTGACGCCCCCTCGAGGATGTCGCCGAGCGGCCCGGGGTCGATGGTGATCGCGTCCGGTCGGAAGCCGTTCGCATCGCCGTACACCTCGAGAACCGTGGGGGACAGCACCACGTCGACCCCCGCCCCCTCGCACACCACCAGGTCGTCGTCCAGCGTCCTCGGGTAGCGGTCGAAGTCCTCGCCGACGCCGAACTGGGTCGGGTTGACGAAGATCGTGGCGATCACCGTGCCGTCGTCGCCGACGACCCGGCGCGCCGAGCGCATGAGCTCGGCGTGTCCGTCGTGCAGGGCGCCCATCGTCATGACCACGGCGACGCGCCCGGGTCCGCGCTCCGCGCCATCGAGCGCCGACGTCGACGTGACGAGCATCATGTCCGGCCTCCCGCTGAGGGCGAGAGGACGGCGAGCAGGGCCGCGGCGGCCGAGAGGTCGAGCAGGCCGGCGGACAGAGCGCGATCGGCCGTCAGCCGCGCGAGTGCGGCATAGGCGGAGGCGGCCGGCGGCGACACCTCGCCGACCCTGCGCAGGTGCTCGGCCACCGTGTCGGCGTCGCCGCGCGCGACCGGTCCGGTGAGGGCGGAGTCTCCGTGCCGCAGCGCGTTGTCGAGGGCCGCGCTCAGCAGCGGTGCCATCAGCCGCTGCGGCTCGGTCATGCCGGCGGAGCGCAGCAGGTCGAGGGACTCCAGCACCACGGTCATGAGGAAGTTCGCGCCGAACGCGATGCCCGCGTGGTAGAGCCCGCGCGCCTCCTCGGGGACCCAGATCGGCTCGCCCCCCATCTCGACGACGAGCGCCTCCGCCACCGGTCGCACGGCGTCCGGCGCCGTGACGCCGAACGGGCAGTCGGCGAGTCTCGCGAGATCGACGCTCGTTCCGGTGAACGTCATCACCGGGTGGATCGCCAGCGGCAGCGCGCCCGCCTGCGCCGCCGGCTCGAGCACGTCGATCCCGTAGCGCCCCGAGGGATGGGCCACGAACTGGCCCGCATGGATGGCGCCCGCCTCGACCATGCCGGCGACCAGGCCCGGCAGGACGTCGTCCGGCACCGCGAGCAGGACGAGATCGGCGGTCGCGGCGGCGGCGCGGGCATCGAGCACCGGCACGCCCGGCAGGAGGGCCTCGGCCCGCAGGCGCGACAGGTCGGACACTGCGGAGACCGCCACGATGTCGTGACCGGCACGGCGGAGGGCGGCCCCGAGCACGGCGCCCACCCGTCCCGCGCCCACGATCCCGACGCGCAGCCTCGGGGGTCCCGATGTGCTCACCTGACGGAGCGTAGACCGCACTACCGTGGGCGCTCGTGGGGGATGACGGTGTTCCGTGGTCGGTGGCGTGGCGGAACGCCGCGCACGGGGGTCTGGGCTTCTACGGAGCGGCCCATGGCCGGGCCGAGGACCACTTCACGACATCGGTGATGTCCTCCGACGCCGTCGCCCGGCGCGTGATCGACCTCGCCCTGCCGGCACTCCTGGAGGTGGCCGCATCAGGGACTCCCCTCACCGTCACCGACGTCGGCGCGGCCGACGGGACGCTGCTGCGCCAGCTGCGCCAGTGGTGGCCGGACGCACTGCGGCCCCTGACGACCTGGCGTGGCCTGGACGTGCGTCCACGACCGACCGGGCTGGACAGCGACATCGAATGGCGCGCCGGGGACGTCGCTGACACGGTCTCGCGCCTGTCCCCCGGAGCGGGGCTCGTGGTCGCCCACGAGCTGCTCGACGACATCCCCTGCGACATCGTCGAGACGGACGACGACGGCGCTCTGCGCCTCGTGCTGGTCGACCCCGTGAGCGGCATGCAGTCCCTCGGTCCGATGCTCGACGACCACGGCGCCTGCGCCCGGCTCGGTGTCGACGGGAAGGCGATGTCGGACTGGTGCTCGCGATGGTGGCCCCGCCGCGAGCCGGCGGCCCGCATCGAGGTCGGCTCGTCCCGCGACGAGGTGTGGCGGCAGGTGAGCTCGCTGGTCACCGACGGGGTGCGGGTGGCTGTCGACTACGCGCACGTCACGGATGAGCGGGCCCGCGGCGACTGGGACGGCGGGACCCTGACGGCCTACCGTGACGGTCGCCTCGTCAGTCCCCGGCCCGTCGGCACGTGCAACATCACCGCCCACGTGGCGCTCGACGCCTGCGCCGCCGCGGTCCCCTCGCCCGCCACGCGGCTGTTCCGGCCTGATCCCGGCCGCCACTTCTGGTGGCTCGTGCAGTCGACGCGGCCGCTGCCCTGAACAATGGGCGGGTGACCGCTGCCGACGAGAGCCTGCTGCTCGGCGTGGGCGTCGCCGCGCACCTCGACGGCGACGGCGTGCTGGCGCTCGCCGACTTCCACCCGTCGGGGGTCCCCGGGTTCCAGCTGCAGGTGCGCATAGTCGACGGTGTCGTCGCGGCGGCCGACCCGCGTGTCGGGCTCATGCATCGCGGCGCCGAGAAGCTCTACGAGGCGCGCGACTACCGCCAGATCATGATGCTCGCCAACCGGCACGACTGGCTGTCGGCCTTCTCGTCCGAGCTCGCCATCGCCCTTGCGGTCGAGGCGGCCACGGGCATCACGCCGCCGGAGCGGGCGACCTGGATCCGGACCCTGCTCGCCGAGGCCAACCGGGTGGCCGTCACGCTCGCCTTCCTGGGCTCGGTGGCGCCCGATGCGGCCGTGCGCGCGGAGCTGCACGCGGCCCGCGAGCGCATCATCGACCTGCAGGAGGCCGTCACCGGCGGGCGCGTCCACCCCATGTTCACGCGGATCGGCGGGGTCGCGGCTCCCCTCGACGAGGTCCGGCTCGCCCACTGCACCGACGTGGTGGCGGGGCTGGCCGAGGTGGCCGCCCTGTGCACCGAGGCGGCCGACGCCCTCGCCGGGCCGCTGGCCGGCCTCGCCGTCGTCTCCCGTGACGATGCCCAGGCCCTCGGCGTCAGCGGACCCGTGGCGCGGGCCAGCGGCCTCGACCTCGACCTGCGCCGCGACGACCCGTATGCCGCGTACGCCGAGCTCGGACCCCTCCTCGCGATCCCGACGGCGACCGCTGGAGACGCGGCCGCGCGCTACGCCGTTCTCGCGGCCCAGGTGCCGGTGGGCGCACGGCTCATGGCGGCCTGCATCGAGCGGCTTCGCGAACTCGGCCCCGGTCCGGTCGACGTCCTGCTGCCGAAGGTGGTCCGGGTGCCCGAGGGCATGACGCACAGCTGGATGGAGGGGCCGCTCGGCGTGACCGGGTGCCTGCTGGCCAGCGTGGGCGAGAAGACCCCCTGGCGCCTGAAGATCCGCTCGGCGTCGTTCAACAACATGCAGGCGCTGGCCCCGGCACTGGTGGGGACCCCCGTCGAGCGCATCGCCGATGCAGTGATGTCGTTCCTGCTCGTGATGGGCGACGTCGACCGCTAGGTCGCAGGCCCGGAGACCGACCGCTAGAAGCAGTCGTGGGACGTGCTACTCGCCGTGCTCGCGGAGGTAGGTGACGAAGCGGGCGCGCAGCAGGGCCTCGGTCGTCGGGTCGAGGTCGTTGTCGCCGAACATCTCGCGCACGGCGCGCACGGTCTCGATGAAGGTGCCGCCGACGGCGCCGAGGTCGCCGCCCTCCCCCTCGATCGCGGCCATGCCGGGCATGTGCGCGAAGAGGTCGGTGAAGAAGCCGATGTCGGCATGCCGCTCCGCCACGTGGAAGGCGCGGTGACGCAGTTCGTCGAAGGGCAGGTCCTCGAGGACGGGCTCGCTCATGGCCCGACCCTATCCCTGCTGGGGCCCCCGGCCGCCCCGGCGGTCGTCGGGCCCGATCGGCAGGCGGCAGATGTGCTCGAGCCACAGCGCGCACACGACGAGGGCCAGCGCGCCGACACTCGCCAGGGTCGACGACCAGAAGGTCGAGAAGCCGGTGGGGATGCCGATGGACGGGATCATCGCGATGGCCACGCCCGCGTAGAAGCCACCCGCGAGGGCCCCGCCGCGCGAGGCGGCCATGGCGAGGGCCGCGGTGCGCGCGGCGACCACGGGCGGCATGGGCCTGGCCCCGGGACGGCCCTGGATCCTGGGCCTGCTGCTCACCGCCCAGTAGGCCGTCGCACCGGCCAGCAGCCAGAGCGCGGCCGCGGCGAGCCACGGCACCGGGAGGAGGCGACCGGCCCACGACTCCACGACCTGGACCAGTCCCCAGCCCACGGCGCCGGCGATCACCGCCAGCGCCACCAGCGTCCGCAGGCGCGTCGGCATCATGGCGTTCATGCGGGCGATCCCGGCTGACGGTCGACGACGAGGGCCAGATCCGTCATCCGCACCCCTGACGTGTCGACGTGCGCGACGAGGTCCGCGACGCGTCCATGGCCGGCGATGACGGCATCGGGATCGGCGTCGAGCCACGGCACGAGCACGAAGGCCCGCTCGTGGGCGAGCGGATGCGGAATGGTCAGATCCGGGTCGTCCGACTGGTCGTCGTCGATGGCCAGCACGTCGATGTCGAGGGTGCGCGGCCCCCAGCGCACCTCGCGCCGGCGGTGCCACCGCTGCTCGACCGCCTGGGCGGCGGCGAGGAGCTCGTGGTTGCGCAGCGAGGTGCGACCCAGCACGACGGCATTGAGGAAGGCCGGCTGGTCGGGTCCGCCGACCGGATCGGTCTCGTAGACGGCGGACGCCCCGGTGATCTCGAGGCCCTCCGCGGCCTGGAGGTCGTCGAGTGCTCCCTGGAGGATCGCGCCCGAGTCCCCCAGGTTCGATCCCAGCCCCAGCGCGACGCTACGCACCACGGCCCCGGCGGATGCGGACCTCGACATCGTCGAACGGCACGGAGATGGGGGCGTCCGGCTTGTGCACCCGCACCTCGACAGCCTGGACGCCCGGCCGTGCCAGGCACGCGGCGGCGATGCGCTCGGCCAGCGTCTCCACCAGGTCGACGGCCTCGCCCGTGATCAGGGCGTGGATGTCGCTCGCTATGACCCCGTAGTCGACGGTGTCGTCGAGGGCATCCGACTGCGCCGCTGCCGACGTACTGACGTCGAGCGCCACGTCGACGACGAACTCCTGGCCGTTCGCGCGCTCGTGGTCGAAGACGCCGTGGTACCCCATGCCGCGAATGCCCCGGATGATGATCTGGTCAGCCATCGCTCCCGCCTCCCCCCGTCCATGCCGCTGCCACGCGAACGGCGTCCTTGCTGCCGCGAACGTCGTGCACCCGCACCGCCCACACCCCACGGGCCGCCGCGATCGCCGTGACGGCGTCGGTCGCGGCGTCGCGCTCCTCGGGCGGGCGGGGCTCTCCGCCCTCGTCCGCG
>CALGTB010000101.1 GCA_937902285.1 uncultured Actinomycetes bacterium
CGCGCTTCGGAGCCGGCAATCGACGGGAACGGGTCAGCGGTCCAGAGGGCATCGGGGATCGTCGCGGTCATTGTTCCTCCTCGGCTCGAGCCAATCGCCTGCGAAACCGTGCGGCGCCTTCACTATCGCCCGCCCATCTCTCTGCCAAGGCCCGTCCACGGCTCATTGCGTCCCCAGTTGTGTCTCGATTCCGTCTCATCCACCGCGGCCCTGATCCCGGATCTCAGAGTTCGCCGCCGGCAGCGGAACGCCCGCGGCCACGCAGGCCGCCTCAAGGCGCGCCAGTCGTCGGTCAAGCCGCGCGGCCAATGGCCCGACGATGTCGTTGACATCGCCCCCCGCCGATGCCAGCCGTCGCAGTTCCCTGGCGATCCGGAGGGACCGGGTCGCCTCGGCCTCGGGCAGGGCCTGGACCGTGACGGCGCCATCGACGGCCGAGGCCAAGGCGTCGGCAAGGTCTCCGTACTCGCGCAGCACCGCCCGGCGCTCGCGCTCCCCCTTCCCGCGCGCGTCGACAACGTCGGTACGTCGGAAGGCATCCAGCAGGTAGTACCTCTCGCATGCCAGCCTGGCGTTCGCTGCCACCGTGGTCGGCGCCGTCGCGTCCCCCGTCGACTCCGACGTCCAGGACGCCGCGCATGACGACGCCAGGACCACCACACCAGCCACCGTCGCCAGCCGGAGTGGAGAAGGACGGCGCCAGATCACGGGCCAATGCTCCGTCATCACTGTCCCGGCGACTCATGAGACGACTCGCGACCGTGTCTGGATTCTGTCGCGAAATGGTCTCGACAAGTGGACTGGCGGGCCGGTCGACCCGATAGCGTCGCGGGCAGGGGAATCCCCCCGGCCGAACGACGGAGAGGCAGGACCGATGAGTGACAGCAAGTGCCGGCGGCTCGAGGGGCGAGTAGCCGTCATCACCGGAGGTGCCAGCGGAATCGGCCTGGCATCCGCGCGCAGGCTGGCCGACGAGGGCGCGCACGTCGTCATCGGCGACATGGACCCGGTGTCGGGCCAGGCGGCCGCGACAGAGGTCGGCGGCCTCTTCGTGGAGGCCAACGTCACCAGCGCCGACGATGTCGCCGCCATGTTCAAGGCAGCCAAGGACACCTACGGCAGCATCGACGTCGCCTTCAACAATGCGGGCATCTCGCCGCCCGACGACGACTCGATCCTCGAGACAGGCATCGACGCCTGGCGTCGCGTGCAGGAGGTCAACCTCACGTCGGTCTACCTGTGCTGCAAGGAGGTCCTGCCCTACATGCTCGAGCAGGGCAAGGGCAGCATCATCAACACGGCCTCCTTCGTCGCGACGATGGCCGCGGCGACGTCGCAGATCTCGTACACCGCGTCGAAGGGCGGCGTCCTCGCCATGTCGCGCGAGCTCGGCGTCCAGTTCGCGCGGTCGGGCGTGCGCGTCAACGCGCTCTCACCCGGACCGGTGGCGACGCCCCTGCTCATGGAGCTCTTCGCCAAGGATCCCGAGCGGGCCGCACGTCGACTCGTGCACATCCCCGTGGGCCGCTTCGGCGAGCCCGAGGAGCTGGCCGCGGCGGTGGCCTTCCTGGCCAGCGACGACTCGTCGTTCATCACCGCGTCGAACTTCCTGGTCGACGGCGGGATCTCGGGGGCCTACGTCACTCCGCTGTAGCGGCGCGATAGCGAGCGGACGCCGCGACGAACGCCGCCAGCAGCGGGGCGTCCGGCGTCCGCCGGTCCGGGTGCTCGGGATGCCACTGCACCCCGATGCAGAAGTCGGCCGACGGGTCCTCGCACGTCTCGACCGTGCCGTCAGCGGCCCAGCCCGTGACCGCGAGGTCGCCGGGAGAGTCGACCGACTGGTGGTGCGAGGAGTTGACGACGACGGGGCCGGCCCCGAACAGCGACCCGGCCAGCGACCCCTCCCGGAAGGTCGCGGTGTGCTCGACGAAGGTCCCCGGCCGCTCGCGGTGCACGGTCTCGGTCGCGAGGTCGGGGACGTTCTGCACCAGCGTGCCCCCGTGGGCGACCGCCATGACCTGCATGCCACGGCAGATGCCCAGCACGGGCATGCCCCGCTCGCGCGCCCGGCGGTAGAGCGCCAGCTCCGAGGCGTCGCGCGACTCGCGGGGGACGTCGGCGGTGGAGTGCGGCTCGGCACCGTAGAGCCGAGCGTCGACATCGGCTCCGCCCGCCAGCGCGAGACCGTCGAGGCGGTCGAGCACGGAGGGTTCGTTGTCGGGCGGGAGGATGACGACGTCGGCTCCCGCCGATTGGAAGAGGTCGAGGTACCAGTGGGGCACGAGCGCCGCGGGCAGCTGCCAGGCGCCCCACTGCGCGGGCTCGAGGTAGCAGGACAGGCCGATGACCGGGCGAGGCATGCCGGAAGTCTGCCATCCCCCGGGCGGTGCGGAGGCTAGCTCGAGGCCGGCACGGGTCCTGTCGAGGCGCGGACGACGAGCTCGGGCCTGAAGATGAACTCGTCGCGCGGCGCCGGGGTGCCGTTGATGCCGTCGAGGAGCGCCTGGACGGCCGCCGTGCCCATGGCGGTGACCGCCTGGCGCACGGTCGTCAGCGGCGGGTCGGTGAAGGCGATCAGCCGGGAGTCGTCGTAGCCGACCACCGAGACGTCCTCGGGCGTGCGCAGTCCCCGCTGCCGGATCGTGCGGATGGCGCCGAGGGCCATGAGGTCGGACCCGCAGACGATGGCCGTGACGCCGAGGCCCAGCAGGTGGTGCGCGGCGGCCTGGCCGCCCTCGACGGCGAACAGCGAGTGGGAGACGAGCGTCGCGGCCTCGTCCGCCGGCATGCCTGCCAGCCGGTTCATCGCGTCGATGAACGCCGCGCGCTTGCGGACGACCGGGACGAAGCGGATCGGCCCGACCGCAAGGCCGATGCGACGGTGGCCCATCGACGTGAGGTGCGCGACCGCCAGCTCCATGGCCGCGGTGTCGTCGTCGGAGATGAACGGGGCGTGGATGCCCTCCGCGTAGCCGTTCACCAGGACGATCGGCAGCCCGCGCTCGACGAGCGCGGCATAGCGCTCGTGGTTGGCCGTGCTGTCGGCGTGCAGGCCCGACACGAAGATGATCCCCGCGACGCCGCGGTCGAGGAGCAGCTCGACGTACTCGTCCTCGGTGACGCCCCCTGGCGTCTGGGTGCACAGCACCGGCGTGAAGCCGCTCTGAGCGAGGAGCGTCTCCATGACCTGGGCGAACGCAGGGAAGATCGGGTTCTCGAGCTCCGGCACGACCAGCCCGACCAGTCCCGACCGTCCGCGCAGTCTCAGGGGACGCTCGTAGCCCAGCACGTCGAGAGCCGTGAGCACCGCCTGACGGGTCGCTGACGAGACGCCGGGCCGGTCGTTGAGCACCCGCGACACGGTCGCCTCGCTGACGCCCGCATGCTCGGCGATGTCGGACAGCCGGGCCCTCGGGTTCTCGCTCACGACCGTCAGCCTAGGCGGGCGGGACCGGTTGGCGGGGAGTGGTCCGCCGCCCGCGCAGGCATGGCAGGCTGCACCCGTGCGCCTGACCGGAAGCCTCGACGAGCCGGAGCTGGCGTTCCTCCCGTGGGACGTCCCGCTCGAGCAGTGGCCCGACGACCTCGTCGTCGCACTTCCCCGCGGCATCTCGCGGCACATCGTGCGGTTCGTGCGCCTCAACGGCGTCGTCTACGCCGTGAAGGAGGTCGAGGAGCACTACGCGGAGCGCGAGTACGAGCTGCTGTTCGACCTGGTGCGACGCGGCCTGCCCACGGTCGAGCCGGTGGGGATCGTGCTCGACCGCAGCGACGCCACCGGCGAGCCGCTGCCCGCCGGGCTCATCACCCGGCACCTGGAGTTCTCGCTGCCCTACCGCGCCCTGTTCTCGTCGAGCCTGCGCCTCGAGACCGCGAATCGGCTGCTCGACGCCCTGGCCGTCCTCATCGTCCAGCTGCACCTCGCCGGCTTCTCGTGGAACGACGTGTCCCTGTCGAACACCCTCTTCCGACGCGACGCCGGTGCCTTCGCGGCCTACCTCGTCGACGCCGAGACGGGCGAGCTGCATCCGACCCTGTCGCAGGGCCAGCGCGAGTACGACATGGAGACCGCTGCCACGAATGTCGCGGGCGAGCTGATGGACCTCCAGGCGGGCGGTCGCCTGCACGAGGGCATCGACCCGATCGTCACCGGGGTCAGCCTGCGCACGCGGTACGACGCGCTCTGGGAGGAGGTGACCGGCCCGCTCGTCATCTCGCGCGAGGACCGCTACCAGCTCGAGGCCAGGGTGCGCCGCCTCAACGGCCTCGGCTTCGACGTCGCCGAGCTGCAGGTGAAGACCCAGGCGGACGGCGAGCACATCACCGTCACGCCGAAGGTGGTCGACGCCGGGCATCACTCGCGGCGGCTCATCCGCCTGACCGGCCTCGACGTCGAGGAGAACCAGGCCCGTCGGCTGCTCAACGACCTCGACTCGTTCCGCCTCAAGATCGGCCTCGGCCGCGAGGACGAGGAGTTCGCCGCGCACCGGTGGGTCACCGAGCGGTTCGAGCGGGTGATGTCCGAGGTGCCGGCCGCCCTGCGCGGGAAGCTCGAGCCCGCGCAGATCTTCCACGAGGTGCTCGAGCACCGCTGGTTCATGTCCGAGGACGCCGGCACGAGCGTGCCGTTCGAGGATGCCATCAGCGACTACGTCACCACCATCCTCGCCGCCAAGCCCGACGAGCAGGCGGTGCTCGGCTCGCGGATCGGGTCGCCGAGCGACGACACGGCCGAGCTGCGCATCATCCTGCCCCCCGAGGAGATCTGACATGTCCGAGGAGTTCCGCTCGCTCGTGGTGATCGCCGCGATCGCCGCCTTCGTCCCGCTGCTGGTCGGTCTGTTCCGCATCAGGGTGGCCGAGGTCGTCCTGCTGCTCGCCGGCGGAGTCGTGTTCGGCCCTGAGGTCATCGGCTGGATCACCGTCGACTCCTCCATCGAGCTGCTGTCCGAGCTCGGCCTGGGTCTGCTGTTCTTCCTTGCGGGCCTCGAGCTCGAGGCCCGCGCCGTCCGCGGCGAGAGCGGCAAGCTGGCAGCCATCGGCTGGGGCGTGTCCCTGCTGCTGGCCGCCGCGTTCTCGTTCGCGCTGAGCCTCAGCGGCGCCGTCCACGACACCCTGGGCGTCGCGATCGCCCTGACGTCGACGGCCCTCGGCACGCTGCTGCCGATCCTCCGCGACAGCGGGCAGCTCAACACCCGGTTCGGCACCTTCTTCATGGGGGCCGGTGCCTGGGGCGAGTTCGGGCCGATCATCGCCATCTCCGTGCTGCTCGGCACCCAGTCCTCGTTCGTGGCGCTCATCAGCCTGGGCGCCTTCGGCCTGGTCGCGTTCGGCCTCGCCACCTTGCCCGCTCGGCTCGCCGGCGACCGCGTCCGCGCCATCCTCGAGCGGGGCCATCACACGAGCTCCCAGACGGCGCTCCGCTTCACGATGCTGCTGCTCATCACGCTGCTGGCGCTGGCGAGCGACTTCGGCCTCGACGTCGTGCTCGGCGCCTTCGTGGCGGGCATCATCGTGCGGCGATTCTCGCCGCCCTCAGAGGAGTCCTCGCTGCAGACCAAGATGGAGGCCATCGGGTTCGGGTTCCTCATCCCGCTGTTCTTCGTCGTGTCGGGAGCGAACCTCGACATCATCTCCATCGTCGAGAGCCCGGGTCGACTCATCCTGTTCTTCGTCCTGCTGCTCGTCGTCCGGGGCATCCCCCAGTTCCTCATCTACCGCAAGGCGATCCCCGCACCGCGACAACGCGGACGGTTCGCCCTCCTGGTGGCCACGGCCCTGCCGATCATCGTGGCGGTGACGAGCATCGAGGTCGACGCAGGAATCATGGATCCGCGCAACGCCGCCGCCCTCGTCGGCGCCGGCGCGCTGTCGGTGCTCGTGTTCCCCCTCGTCGGCACCTGGCTGGTCCGCAATGAGGTCCCGGACGAGGAGTCGATCCCCGACGATCAGGACCGGGCCGCGAACACCGCCTGAAGCACGATGCCGGCGGCAACGGAGGCGTTGAGCGACTCCATGCCGGCCACCATGGGGATGCTCACGCGCCAGTCGCAGGTCTCGCCGACGAGCCGGGACAGCCCGGCCCCCTCGGCGCCGATCACGACGATCACGGGGTCGGTGAGGACATCCGCCGACAGGTCGGCGAGGGCGGCGTCGGCGTCAGCCGCGAGGCCGACCACCGTGAAGCCCCGCTTCTGGAAGGACTCCAGGGCCCGGGTCATGTTCGTCACCTGGGCCACCGGCACCCTCGCCAGCGCCCCCGCGGACGTCTTCCAGCCTGAGGCCGTCACACCGACCGAGCGGCGCGTGGGGATGAGGATCCCGTCGGCGCCGAACGCTGCTGCCGAGCGGGCGATGGCGCCGAGGTTGCGGGGGTCGGTGACCCCGTCGAGCGCGACGATGAGGGTGCCCTGCTCGAGGTCGGCGGCGTCGGCGTAGACGTACTCCGGCATCGTGAGGACCAGCCCCTGGTGGACGCCGTTCTGGGTCATGCGGTCGAGCTCGGTCTTGGCCACCTCGAGGATGGGGATACCGGCGCTGACGGCCAGGCGCATCGCCTCGCGCCAGCGGTCGTCGGCCTCGAGCTTCGTCTGGACGTAGAGCGCGGACGCGGGCACCTTGGCGCGCAGGGCCTCGACCACGGGGTTGCGGCCCATGAGCATGCTGCCCGACGAACGACGACTGCCTCCGCGGCCACCCGCAGCCGCACCCGCGGCCCCGCCGCGACGGGCGCCGCTCTCGGCCCGCTTCTGGGCGGCCCGCTCGCGCCGCGCCGCGGGATGGTGCGGCCGGTCGACCGCCTTGGGCGTCGGCTTGCGGCCCTCGAGGGCCTGCCGCTTCTGGCCGCCCGAACCGGTGGTTGCGCCCTTCTTGGTGCCGTCCTTGCGCATCGCGCCGCGGCGCTGTGAGTTGCCTGCCATGGTTCTGCCCTCCCGGGTTCAGTCGTCCAGCGACCAGCGGACGCCCTGCGGGGTGTCCTCGACCCGGATGCCGATCCGGTCCAGTCCGTCGCGGATGGCGTCTGCCGCCGCGAAGTCCTTGCGTGCACGTGCGTCCTGCCGCTGGGCGAGCACGACCTGGACAAGCGCGTCGATGACCTCGGTCTCGCGGCCAGCAGTGCCCTTCGTCCCAGAGACCCAGGGCTGGGCCCAGGGGTTCAGCCCGAGCACGTCGACCATCGCCACGACCTCGTCGAACGCGACGCGAGCGGCGTCGGCATCCGAGGCGGCGAGTGCGGCATTGCCCCGGCGCACGCTGTCGTGCAGCACCGCCAGTGCCTGGGGCACGCCGATGTCGTCGTCCATCGCATCGTCGAAGGCGGCCGGACGCGCGTCGGCGCGCACGGTGGGATCACCGGTGATCGACAGCCGCTCGGCCGCGCGCGTGAGGAAGCCCTCGATGCGCCGATAGCCCTGCCCCGCATCGGCCACCGACTCGTCCGAGTACTCCTGCATCGACCGGTAGTGCGAGCCCGCCAGGTAGTAGCGGAGCTCCACCGGGCGCACGCGGGTCAGCACCTGGTCGACGAGCAGGGAGTTGCCGAGCGACTTGCTCATCTTCTCGCCGGAGGTGGTGACCCAGGCGTTGTGCAGCCAGTAGCTGGCGAACCCGTCGCCGGCGGCCTTCGACTGGGCGATCTCGTTCTCATGGTGCGGGAACACGAGGTCGACGCCGCCGCCGTGGATGTCGAAGGATGCACCGAGGTACTTCTCCGCCATGGCCGAGCACTCGATGTGCCAGCCGGGGCGGCCCGGTCCCCAGGGCGTCTCCCACAGCGGCTCGCCGGGCTTGGCCGACTTCCACATGGCGAAGTCGCGCGGGTCGCGCTTGGCCAGCGCCTCCGAGTCCGAGGCCGCCAGCATGTCGTCGATGCGCTGGCCGCTCAGGGCGCCGTACCCCGGGAAGGACCGCACGTCGAAGTAGACGTCGCCGCCCGCGGCATAGCCGTGGCCGGAGTCGATGAGCCTCTGCATCAGCGCGACGATCTCGGGGATGTGGCCGGTGGCCCTGGGCTCGTAGGTCGGGGGCAGGCAGCCGAGGGCGTCGTAGGCGCGGGTGAAGGCACGCTCGTTGCGCATGGCGATCACCCAGTAGGGCACGTCCTCGTGGCCGGCGTTGTGGATGATCTTGTCGTCGATGTCGGTGACGTTGCGGACGAACGTCACGTCGAGCCCCTTGGCGGTCAGCCAGCGCCGGATGACGTCGAACGCGACCCCGCTGCGGATGTGCCCGACGTGCGGCGGCGCCTGGACGGTGGCCCCGCACAGGTAGATGCCCGCACGCCCCGCCTCGAGGGGGACGAAGTCCCGAACGGACCGGGTTGAGGTGTCGTAGAACCGGAGAGCCACAGGCCGAACAGTACCGACCGCCGGGCGGGTGCCCGTCCCGCGCATGCGCGCCCGGACCCCACCGAGGGTCCTGCTAGTGGAAAACGACCTTCTCGGGCGTGATCCGCACGACGACCCGCACGTTGTCCGTGCCGTCATCCGCCGGGTAGCGCTCCCAGCCGCGGTACTTGAGCGCGAGCGCGTCGATGAGCTCGCGGCCGCCCTCCTCGGTGAGGGTGGCGGTGCCGCGCACCTCGATGTAGGAGTAGGGGTTCGCCTCCGGCCTGACGAGCACGGTGATCCGGGGGTCCGACACCAGGTTGAGGTGGGTGCGGCGGCCCTTCACGGTGGAGATCAGCACGTCGTCGCCGTCGCGGGCGATCCAGCTCACGGCGAGGTGCGGCCAGCCGTTCGGCAGGAGCGTGCCGATCGAGGCGAACTCGATGCCGTCGAACAGCGGGTAGGACTCGACAGGAAGGGCAGTCATGACGGACTCCTCAGCGTGGGACGGACGGGGGCAAGGCTACGGGCAGGCGCTCAGCCGGCGACGACGCAGGCGACGGCGATGGCCGCGATGCCCTCGCCGCGACCCGTGAGGCCGAGCCCGTCGCTCGTGGTGCCGGAGACGCGGACGGGGGCCCCGATGGCGGCGCTGAGCACGTCCTCGGCCTCCTGCCGACGCGTCCCGATGCGGGGCCGGTTGCCGATGACCTGCACGCTGGCGTTCCCGATGCGCAGCCCGGCCTCCCTCACGAGGCCGGCAGCATGCGCGAGCAGCGAGACTCCGGAGGCGTCGGACCACGCCGGATCGTCGACCCCGAACACCGATCCGAGGTCGCCGAGGCCCGCGGCCGAGAGCAGCGCGTCGCACAGCGCGTGCGCGGCGACATCGGCATCGGAGTGCCCGGCGAGGCCCGTCTCGCCGGGCCAGAGCAGTCCGGCGACGCGCAGCGGACGGCCCTCGGCGAAGGCGTGCACGTCGGTTCCGATCCCGACCATCGGCAGCGCGTCAGACGGCACCGGCGGCCCTCCGTCGGGCGAGGACGGCCTCGGCGATCACGACGTCGAAGGGGGTGGTGACCTTGAAGGCCTCCTCATGTCCCGGAACGACGTGGACCGGAAGGCCCAGCCGCTCGACGAGACCGGCGTCATCGGTGGCCGCGGCCGCGTCGAGGTCGGCCGTCGCATGCGCCCTCTGCAGGACCTGGCGGTCGAAGCCCTGGGGGGTCTGGATGGCGCGCAGGGGGGCGCGGTCGACCGTGCACTCCACGTCGCCGGCGGCATCGACCCGCTTGATGGTGTCGACGACAGGAAGGCCCGGCACCACAGCAGGATGACCCGAGCGGACGGCGGCCACGACCGCCGTGACGACCTCGACGGGCACGAGCGGACGGGCGGCGTCATGCACCAGGACGACGTCGACGTCGTCAGGAAGGGTGAGCAGGGCCCGGGCCACGGAGTCCTGTCTCGTGTCGCCCCCGGTGACGACCACCACCTCGGCGAGGAAGGACTGCTCGGCCAGCATCGACGCGACGCTCTCGGCACTGTCCTCGGGGGCGGCGACCACGACGAGGTCGACGATCCGGCTGGCCGCAAGTGCGCGCACGGCGTGCACGAGCATGGGGATGCCCCCCAGGGGGCGGAGGGCCTTCGGGGCGCCGGGTCCGAGACGCTCACCGCGCCCGGCAGCGGGCACCAGGACAGCAGTGCGACCCGTGGAGGAGGTGCTCATACGGCCGCGGCCGCCTAGGACGCGAGGACCTCGTCGAGGATGGCCTCAGCCTTGACCTCGTTGGTCTTCTCCGCGAGGGCGAGCTCGCTGACGAGGATCTGGCGGGCCTTGGCGAGCATGCGCTTCTCGCCCGCGGACAGTCCGCGCTCCCGCTCGCGGCGCCAGAGGTCGCGGACGACCTCAGCCACCTTGATGACATCGCCCGAGGCGAGCTTCTCGAGGTTGGCCTTGTAGCGGCGCGACCAGTTGGTCGGCTCCTCGGTGTAGGGCTGGCGCAGCACGTTGAACACGCGGTCCAGGCCCTCGGCGTTCACGACGTCACGGACGCCGACCAGATCGACGTTGTCGGAGGGCACCCGGACCGTCAGATCGCCCTGGGCGACCCTCAGGACCAGGTAGTGGCGGTCCTCCCCCTTGATGGTCCGAATCTCGACCGCTTCGATGACGGCCGCCCCGTGATGCGGGTAGACAACCGTGTCGCCGACGTTGAACGTCATAGAGGAGAGCCCCTTTCTCAGGGGGTCAAGGTTACCACGGGGATCCGGGCCCCTCTCCCGCGCGCCGGAGGCTGCCGGGAGGCGCCGCCTCGGGTGGACCCTTTCGCTACTGTGTGCCCGTGAAGCGCATCCACGTCGCCGCCGTCGCCGCCCTCGTCCTCCTCAGCCCCGCCCTCGCCGGGTGCTTCAACGGCCTGGGAGCCACGACGACCATGCAGGCGACCATGAACTCGGGCAACGGCGTCGCCGCCCAGGCCGGCGCGATCCACATCGAGAACGCCACGCTCGTGCTCGGCCCCGAGGGCTCCCGGTCCGCCACCCTGACCACCCGCATCGTGAACACCGGGCCCGTCGCCGACCGGCTCGTGTACGCCACCATCGACGGGGCACCCGCCGACATCACCGCCGGCGGCACGGACCTCGCCCCCGGCGCGTCCATCTCCTTCGGCTTCGACTCCGAGCACTGGATCAACGCCTACGGCATCGACGTGGCCACGTCGGTCTACGTGCCCGTCGAGCTCGGCTTCGCCGAGGCAGGACTCGTGTCGATGTCGGTCCTCAGCGTTCCCCCGGTGGGCTACTACGAGGGCATCGCCCCGAACCCGCCCCAGGCCGCGGTCCCCGCAGGCTGACCCTCAGGCCTCGAACTTGTAGCCCAATCCCCGCACCGTGATCAGGTGCACGGGGTTCGCGGGATCCTCCTCGACCTTGGCGCGGAGCCGCTTGACGTGGACGTCGAGAGTCTTGGTGTCGCCGACGTAGTCCGAGCCCCACACGCGGTCGATGAGCTGCGCCCGCGTCATCACGCGCCCGGCGTTGCGCACGAGGAACTCGAGCAGGTCGAACTCCTTGAGCGGCAGCGACACGACATCGCCCCGCACCGTCACGATGTGCCGGTCGGCGTCGAGGCGGACGGGCCCCGCCTCGACCGTCAGCGGAAGTAGCTCCTCCACGTCGCCGTGCCGCCGCAGCACCGCGCGGACCCGCGCGAGCAGCTCCCGGGACGAGAACGGCTTGGTGACGTAGTCGTCGGCGCCGATCTCGAGGCCGACGACCTTGTCGATCTCGCCGTCCTTGGCCGTGAGCATGATGATCGGGACCTGGGACTTCAGCCGGATCGTCCGGCAGACCTCGGTTCCGGGAATGCCCGGCAGCATGAGGTCGAGAAGGATGAGGTCGGCCCCGCGGCGCTCGAAGAGGTCGACGGCGTCGTTCCCGTCGGCCGCGACCTCGACCTCGTAGCCCTCGCGCCGCAGCATGAAGGACAGGGCCTCGGAGAACGACTCCTCGTCCTCGACGATGAGCACACGGGTCACGACGGCACCTCTCCTGTGGGGATGGCGAGCACCTCGACCGACAGCTCGTGGCTGTCGCGGTCGAAGGGCGTGGACGACTGGTACGAGGGCAGGCGCAGCGTGAAGGTGGAGCCGACGCCCGGCTCGGACCAGACCGTGCACTCGCCGCCGTGGTTCTGGCACACGTGCTTGACGATGGCCAGGCCGAGGCCCGTGCCTCCCGTCACCCTCGAGCGCGCCTGGTCGACCCGGTAGAACCGCTCGAAGATCCGGTCGAGGTCGTTGACCGGGATGCCGATCCCCTGGTCCTTGACCGAGATCTCCACGATGGCGTCAGTCGACCGCACTCCGATGGCCACGCGCGTGTGGTTGGGGGAGTATGCGATCGCGTTGCTCAGCAGGTTGCGGACGGCCGTCAGGAGCTGTCCGAGGTCGCCGTAGACGACGGCATCGCTGGGGTCGCCCGTGACGAGCTCGATCTCGTGCCGCACGGCCAGGTTGCGCACCTCCTCGAGGGCCCGCAGGACGAGGTCGTCGACGTCGACGACCTCCGCGTGCGTCAGCGGGTCGTCGCCCTGCAGCCGCGACAGGTCGATGACGTCCTGGATCAGGTGGCTCAGTCGGCTGGCCTCGGTCGTCATCCGCTCGGCGAAGTGCCGCACCTGCACGGGGTCGTCGCTGGCGGCCAGCACCGCCTCCGCCAGCAGCGACAGCGCGCCCACGGGCGTCTTGAGCTCGTGGCTCACGTTGGCCACGAAGTCGCGCCGCACCACGTCGACGCGCCGCTCCTCAGCGAGGTCGTCGATGAGGACGAGGATGGCCCCGGTGCCCAGGGCCGCGACCCGCACGCGCAGCTCGAGGAGCTCGCGCCCGAGCGGAGGGCGCCGGACCCGCATCTCCTGCTCGCGGGCGTGGCCGTCGACGGCCACGCGCTCGATGAGGTGGACGATGTCGGGGATGGTGACGGCCGTGCGGTTCACCAGGCCGAGCGCCGTGGCACGAGCACTCGAGCGCAGCACCAGCCCGTCGGGATCCACCACCATGGACGCGGACGGCAGCACGCTCAGGACGCGGATGACCTCGTCCGGGATCGCCGGGCGTCCCCCGGCAGCACGGCGTGGCGTCACGCCGGCACCCGCAGCAGCGGCGCCGGAGCGCTGTCTATTGGCCACGAGACAAACAATAGGAGGGCCCGGGCACCACCCCCGTCGATCGCGACCCGCGGGGACGAAGGATTCGCCCAGCGTTCACCTCGTGATCCGGGTGTTCATCCTCCGTCCCCCTCCTGTTCACCGGGGGTCTCCGCGATGCAAGGGGGCAGGCATATGGTGGCCGCACGACTCGCGCCCCTGGTGGGGGCGACAGGCCGGGGTCCCCGCCCCATACGAGGAGCAGCAGCGCATGACACCGTCCCACCTGGACTCGCTCGACCCCGTCTACGCCGAGCTCGTGCAGATCACGCGACTGGTCGGGTCGGCGATGAACCGGGCCACGCAGTCGCTGCTCGACGCCGACCTGAGCCTCGCCGAGTCCGTCATCGACGCCGACGCCCAGATCGACACGCTCACCGGGGACGTCGAGGAGCGGTGCTTCGACATCATCGCCCTGCAGCATCCGGCCGGCGAGGACCTCCGCGTCGTCATCGGCGCCCTCCGCATCGCCGCCTCCCTCGAGCGCATGGGCGACCTCGCCGAGCATGTCGCGAAGCAGGCGCGCCTCCGCTTCCCGCGGCCGTCCATCCCCCAGGAGCTTCGCGGCACCTTCGCGGAGATGGGCGGGCTGGCCGAGGCCATCGTGTCGAAGACCGGCTCGGTGATCGCCACCCAGGACGTGTCGCTCGCGGCCGACATCGCCCGGCACGACGTCGAGGTCGACCGGCTCCATCGGGAGCTGTTCACCATCGTGCTCATGCCGGCGTGGAGCCACGGAGTCGAGGCGGCGATCGACGTCACGCTCCTCTCCCGCTACTACGAGCGCTATGCCGACCACGCCGTCTCCGTGACCCGCCGGGTCGTCACGATCGTCACCGGCGAGCCGTACGTCGGGGTCTCCCTCGCCTGACAGGTGGCCGCCGTCAGCGGAATAGGCCAGACTTCGCGACAGTTGTGCTGGCAGCAGGCCGGTCAGCGGCCGGTGGCGAGGGGCGGTGAGGAGCTTGGTCAACACGACCCGTCTCGACTCGGCCCGCCGTCGGCTGGTCCCCCGCCGGATCGCCGTCCTGTCCATCCACACGTCGCCGCTCGACCAGCCCGGCACCGGTGACGCCGGCGGGATGAACGTGTACGTCGTCGAGACGGCACGGCGCCTCGCCGAGTCGGGCGTCGAGGTCGAGATCTTCACCCGCGCCACCTCGTCCGCCCTGCCCCCGACGGTCGAGACGTCCCCGGGCGTCACGGTCCGCCATGTCACCGCCGGACCCTTCGAGGGCCTGCTCAAGCAGGACCTGCCGGGGCAGCTGTGCGCCGTCACGGCGGGGGTCATGCGCGCCGAGGCCGCCCGGCCCGAGGGCTGGTTCGACCTCGTCCACTCGCACTACTGGCTGTCCGGGCAGGTCGGCTGGCTCTCCAAGGAGCGCTGGAACGTGCCGCTGGTGCACTCGATGCACACGATGGCCAAGGTGAAGAACCGCGACCTCGCTGCCGGAGACCGTCCTGAGCCGACGATGCGCGTCATCGGCGAGGAGCAGGTGGTGGCGGCCTCCGACCGGCTCATCGCCAACACCGCCGATGAGGCCCGCGAGCTCGTCGCCCTCTACGGCGCCGACCCGTTCGACGTCGACGTGGTGCACCCGGGGGTGGACCTCGAGCTGTTCCGTCCCGGCAGTCGCGCCGCGGCGCGGACGGCGCACAGCCTGCCTCCGGACGCCGTCGTCCTCCTGTTCGTCGGGCGCATCCAGCCGCTGAAGGCTCCCGACATCCTCATCCGCGCAGCTGCCGAGCTCGTCGCCACGGCCCCCGAGCTGCGCCGGCGCCTCGTGGTCGCGATCTGCGGAGGCCCGTCCGGGAGCGGTCTCGACCAGCCGACCGCACTCGCCGACCTCGCTCGGTCCCTCGGCATCCTCGACCTCGTGCGCTTCGAGCCGCCGGGTGACCGCGCGACCCTCGCCGACTGGTACCGGGCCGCCGACGTCGTCGTTGTCCCCTCGTACTCCGAGTCGTTCGGTCTGGTCGCGGTCGAGGCCCAGGCCTGCGGGACCCCCGTGGTCGCGGCCGCCGTGGGCGGCCTGCGCACCGCGGTGGCCGACACCGTGAGCGGCCTGCTCGTGCAGGGCCACGACCCCGCCGACTTCGCGCAGGCGATCGCGCGGATCATCGGCGACCCGGACCTGCACGCGCGCCTGTCGGCCGGGGCACGCATGCACGCGGGATCCTTCGGCTGGGCCGCGACCACCGCGGGGCTCCTCGCGAGCTACTCGGCTGCGCTGGCGAACGCCTCGGGTGGGGTTCGTCTGGCGGCGCAGGGCTCGTGACGTGACGTCGGCGCCGGAGGCACTGAGCGCACTGCACGACTACCTGGCACTGGCCGGCCTCGACTGGGAGCCCGTGCCCCCGTCGGCCGTCGTCGTGACGCTGCCGGGCGAGCACAAGCTGCGCACCACCGTCTCGCTCGCGGTCGGCGAGCAGTCGGTGACCGTCAACGCCTTCGTCGCCCGCAACCCGGACGAGAACCACGAGCAGGTGTTCCGGTGGCTGCTCGAGCGGAACCGCCGGATGTACGGGGTGTGCTTCGCGGTCGACCACCTCGGGGACATCTACCTGACCGGCCGGCTCCCGCTGCACGCGGTGACGGCGGACGAGCTCGACCGCGTCCTCGGGTGCGTTCTCGAGTACTCGGACGGGGCCTTCAACACCATCCTGGAACTGGGGTTCACCACGGCGATCCGCAAGGAGTGGGCCTGGCGCCAGGCCCGAGGGGAGTCCACCGCGAACCTGGCCGCCTTCGCGCATCTGGCGCTGCCCGCTCCGGGCACGGAGCCACCCGGTCCGTGACCGCCGTCCCCATGACCGCATGCGGCAGGATGTGGGCATGACGATCTCCCCCGCGCCGTACACGCTGATCCTGCTCCGCCACGGCGAGAGCGACTGGAACGCCCGCAACCTCTTCACCGGCTGGGTCGACGTCGACCTCACCGAGAAGGGCAGGGCCGAGGCCGCGCGCGGGGGCGAGCTGCTCGCGGAGGCGGGGCTGCTTCCCGACGTCGTCCACACGTCGCTGCTCAAGCGCGCCATCAAGACGTCGCAGCTGGCCCTCGAGGCGTGCGACCGCATGTGGATCCCCGTGGTCCGCAACTGGCGGCTCAACGAGCGTCACTACGGGGCGCTGCAGGGCAAGAACAAGAAGGAGACGCTCGATGCCTACGGCGAGGAGCAGTTCATGCTCTGGCGCCGTTCGTACGACGTCCCGCCGCCGCCCATCGACCCGGAGGACCCGTGGGCCCAGACCCACGACGCCCGGTACGCCGCCCTGCCGCCCGAGGCCCGGCCGTCCACCGAGTGCCTTGCGGACGTGGTTGCCCGGATGATCCCGTACTGGCAGGACGTCATCGTCTCGGAGGACCTCAGGGCGGGCCGCACCGTCCTCGTCGCAGCCCATGGCAACTCGCTGCGCGCCCTCGTGAAGCATCTCGACGGGATCTCCGACGAGGACATCGCGGGGCTGAACATCCCCACGGGAATCCCCTTGGTCTACCGTCTCGACGGCGATCTCCGGCCGATCGTCCCGGGCGGGGAGTACCTCGATCCCGAGGCTGCGACGGCGGCCGCGGCGGCCGTGGCGGCCCAGGGGAAGAAGTAGCCGCCGGCGCTAGCGCGACCCGGTGATGTCGACGATGCGCGTGCGCACGTCGAAGAGGTAGATCAGCGCGATCACGATCCCGGCGATTCCGAAGATCGTGAGCGTGAGATCGCGCAGGATTCCGGCGAGTGCGCCGAGTCCGGTCAGCAGCATCCAGAGCACCTTCGTCTGGCGGCCTACCGCGGGGAACGCGGCGGCGGGCCGGCGCACGCAGTCGATGACCGCGTAGGCCTTGACCGCGAGGGTGATCGCCCACAGGGCGGTGATGACGAGGGCCTGCGCGTTGTCGAACACACATCCACGCTAGTGCAGGCCCCCGAACGGGCAACAGGGACGGGACGCACCCCAAGGATGCGTCCCGTCCCCGCTCATACCGCTGTGCGCACGTTCGTGCGCGGTGTCGTGCGTCAGGCGCCGACGGCCTCGCGGATCAGGGTGACCGTGTGCGAGACATTGCCGCGCACGGACTGGGCCGCGTCGCTCATGCGCTCACGCGTCTGCGTGCCCATCGCCGAGATGTCGACCTTGGGCAGATCGAACTTCGGCATGTCGAACTTCGGCATGTCGAACTTGGGCAGATCGAAGGCGGGCATGTCGAACTTGGGGAGCTCGAACTTCGGCATGTCGACCTTGGGCATGTCGAACTTCGGCATGTCGAACTTGGGCAGCTCGAAGGCGGGGAAGTCGACCTTGGGCAGCTCGAATGCCGGCATGTCCATCTTCGGGAGTCCGAAGCGGCCGGTCGCGTCGTTGGCCTTGGCGGTCGTCTTCTTCGCGGTCGTCTTGGCGGTGGTGGCGGCCTTCGTGGTCGTCTTCCGCGCCGTGCTCGCGGCCTTGGCGGTCGTCTTCTTCGCCGTCGTCGTGGCGGTGGTGGCGGCCTTCGTGGTCGTCTTCCTCACGCGCGCCGTCGCATTGGCGGGCGCGGGGGTGGGGGTGGTCTCGCTGGTCATGGTCTGTCCTCTCGGTGCGTCATGTCGTGCGGTCGGTGGTGCGTCATGGTCGTGCGGTCGGTGTTCGGTTTCCTGGGGGTGGTGCTAGCTCTCCTGGTCGGGCTGCTCGCCGTCCGGCTGCATGGCGGCGGCACGCTCGGCCTGGGCCAGGTTCTCGGCCTGGAACGCCGCATAGATCTGCAGCAGCGTGGTGCGCTGCCGCTCGGTGATCGTCGCGTCGGTGGCGATCGCCGACGTCACGTTGGCGTCGCCCTCGCGCTGGTCGAGGATCCCGGCCTGGACGTAGAGCGTCTCGGACGAGATCCGCAGGCCCTGGGCGATCCGGTTGAGGATCTCCGCGCTGGGCCGGCGAAGGCCCCGCTCGACCTGGCTGAGGTACGGATTGGAGACATCCGCCGCCTTGGCCAGCTGCCGGAGCGACATCTGCGCCTGGTCGCGCTGCTCGCGGATGAATCCGCCGAGCCCGCTCACATCGATTCCTGCCATGACCCCAGTATGCCCTACATGCTTGCAATTGCAAACACGAGTGCTTGCGGCAGTTAGCGTGACATCCGTCACCGTGGGTCAGGCGAGCGTGCTCTCGACGTGCCCGACCACGGCCCCGCCGCCGCTCACCGGCAGGCGCAGGTGCTGCTCCAGGGCCCCGGGATCGACCCCGAGCCCGACCAGGATCGCGGCCAGGGCGACGCGACGTCCGCGGTCCGAACCGTCCTCGACCTTGATCGCCACGGCGGTGCCGTCCGCCAGCGCGGCCACGTAGACCCCCTCGGCACCGTCCTTCGCCACGAGGCCGGGCACCGCCCGCATGAACGATGTGACGTCGCGCCGGCTGCCGCCCACGAGATCGGGGAAGGCGGTCATCGCCGCGGCCACCCGCCCGCCCGGTGAGTCGGGCCCGCCCTGCACGCAGGAGGACATCATGCGGGCGAGCCCCGCCACCGTGAGCGACATGACGGGCGCCCCGCAGCCGTCCGTCCCCACGTGCACGACGGGCTCCTGCGCGAGGACCTCCAGCTGCGCGCGGACGCCCTGCTGGAGCGGGTGCTCAGGCAGCCGGTAGGTCGACACCGGCCAGTCGTTGACGACGCACGTGAGCAGCATGGCGGCGTGCTTGCCCGAGCAGTTCATCGCGATCGGCTCGGGAGCGCGACCGCCACTCAGCCAGGCGTCCCGCTCCTGCGGATCGAGCGGGAAGTCCGCGGGTGTCTGGAGCGCGCCTTCGTCGAGTCCGGCGCGGTTGAGCAGGTCGCGCACGCCGGCGAGGTGCATGTCCTCCCCGCTGTGCGAGGAGGCGGCCAGGGCGAGCAGGTGGGTCGGCACGTCGAGGCCGGACGCCACCATGGCCGCCGCCTGGGCGGGCTTGTTCGACGACCGGGGGAAGATCAGGTGCTCCGGATCGCCCCACGCCCGGACCACGGCACCGGCGGAATCGACGACGACCGCATGGCCCACGTGGACGCCTTCCACGAGCCCGCTTCGCGTGTACTGCGCGAGCACGGCGGGGGCGGGTCGGGTGGTCACCGCCGAATGATGGCACGCTGCCTCCATGCGAGCAGTGGCACAGCGTTCCCGCGACGCATCGGTCCGCGTCGACGGCGTGGTCGTGGGCGGATTCGACGGGCCCGGACTCGTCGTCCTTGTGGGCGTGACGCATGACGACACCCCCGACCGCGCCCGCCGCCTGGCCGACAAGCTGTTCGACCTGCGGCTCTTCGATGCGTCGCACGCGGGCCCGCAGGGAATCCCTCCGGATGCGTCGCGCGAGCTGTCGGCCGCCGACCTCGGCCTGCCGGTCCTCGTGGTGAGCCAGTTCACGCTCTACGCCGACACGAGGAAGGGACGCCGTCCCACGTGGGACCAGGCCGCTCCCCGACCCGTCGCCGAGCCGCTCGTCACCGCCGTGGTCGAGCGCCTGGCGGAGCGTGGGGCCTCCGTGTCCACCGGGGTCTTCGGCGCCGACATGCAGGTCTCGCTGACCAATGACGGCCCGGTGACGCTGGTCATCGAGGTCGCCGACTAGACGGGATCCTCAGGGCAGGACGACGGACTGCAGGGTGGCCGCGATGTCGCCCTGCGCCGTGCGGACGACGACGGGCGCGTCGGCCTTCGTGCTCCGCTTGACGACCGCCGTGGCGATGGGGCCGTCCTCGTAGTGCCAGGCAGCCGTGCCGACCCAGCCCACGACCGCGCCGTCGACCACGACCTGGTCACCGTGCGCCGGAAGGGCCTGCTCGCTGCCGTCCAGGTGCAGCAGCACGAGCCGGCGCGGCGGGTGGCCCAGGTTGTGCACGCGGGCGACCGCCTCCTGGCCCCGGTAGCAGCCCTTGGCGAGGTGGACCCCCGACCCGATCCAGCCGACCTCGTGCGGGAGCGTGCGGTGGTCGGTCTCCTGGCCGAGGCGGGGCACCGCAGCGGCCACCCGGAGCGCCTCGTAGGCCCAGGTCCCGGCGGGCTCGTCGTGCAGGGCGAGCCGGGCCGGGACGTCGGCGATCGGCAGGATCACCTCTCGGCCAGGCAGGGCGGCAGGTCGCTGAGGGACGTACTTCGACGCGTCGCCTCCCCGGTCGCTGCCCGAGTCGGTCGTGCCGTCACCGGCGAAGTCCGACGGGACCAGCCACGTGGGGTGCTCGGGGTCGATGTCGCGGGACATCTCCCACACGACGCCGTATTCCGCGCTGGCATCCGCCACCTCGACGCGCAGCATGAACTGCATCGAGCGCAGGTGGGCGACGAGCGCCTCGACCGATCCGGGCTCGACGATGAGCCACGTGGTCGTGCCGTCGTCCACGACATGCAGTTCGTGCTCGACATGGCCGTGCGGGCTGAGGATGAGCGCCAGCGTCGAGCCGCCGGGAGCGAGGGCATCGAGGTGCTGGGTCGTGATGCTGTGCAGCCAGCTGAGGCGATCGGGTCCGGTCACCGTGACGACGCCCCGGTTCGAGAGGTCGACGGCGGCCCGACCGTCCGCCAGCAGCCGCTGCTCCCGGTGGGGATCGCCGTAGTGCCAGGTCACGCCCTGGTCGGGATGGCCCTCGGGTGGTGCGACAGCATCGGCGATCGTCACGGCGCGTCGTCCGGCTCGACCTCGAGCGGACGGTCCTTGCACGTCCCGCAGAGGCCGTGCACGGACACGTGCGAGATGTCGGTGCGGAAGCCGTACTCCGACTCGAGCCGGTGCACGAAGTCGGACGCGACCGAGGCGGGCACGCTGAGCACCTTGGCGCAGCGGTCGCACACGAGGTGGATGTGCACGTGCTCGTCGACGGAGTGGTAGGTCGGCGGGCCGTGGCCGATGTGCGCGTGGGTCACGAGGCCGACGTCCTCGAGGACCTCGAGCGTGCGGTAGACCGTGGACAGGTTCACGCCGGTCGCCGTGCGCTGGACCTCGACGAGGATCTCCTCCGGAGTCCCGTGGCGCAGGCTCTCGACGGCCTCCAGCACCAGCTGGCGCTGGGGGGTGATCCGGAACCCGTGGTCGCGGAGCCGGCGCTCCCAGTCCTCCGTCATGCCGGCTCCTCGGGCTCCTCGCGGGGGACACGCGACAGCGAGGCGGCCAGGTGGTTGACCATGGGCTCGCCCACGGCCGCCATGTCGAACGTCCACAGCAGACGGTCGTCGACGAGCCCGTAGAGCCGCTGGCCGTCGGTGTACTCCTTCGCCGTCTGCGTGCGCGCCACCACGTCGGTGCGCAGGTCGACGCGCGCGCCGGTGACCACGGCGTTCTCGAGCCCGGTCACCTCGAGCCGGCCGTACCAGATCTCCGAGTAGCCGGTCGGGTGCGCCAGCGTCACCTCGATCGCGTTGTCGTCCTTCGGACGCCAGAACCCGGCCTCGGTCGCGAGGGGGCGCACGCGGTTGCCGTCGTCATCGAGCAGCCAGCTGCGGGAGGCGTAGGAGAGGAAGGGCCGGCCGTCGGTCGCGAAGGAGACCTCCTGCCCGAAGCGGAAGTCGTCGATCGTCGGGTACTGGCCGGTGCCCACGCCGATCCATCGCCCGATGAGCCAGGACCATGGACGGAGCTGCTGGGGGACCTCGACGCCCGAGCCGTCAGGCGCCAGCACCTATCCCTGGCCCTTGAACAGCTTGTAGACGACGTAGAAGGCGAACCAGCCAGCCGCTGCCATCGCAACGATGAGCAGCCCGGTGTAGGTGACCTCGACCATGCCCGCAGCCTACTGGTTGGGCGGCGCCTAGCGATGAGCGAGGCGCTTGCCCAGCAGGTACATCTCGCAGCCGAGGCAGAAGTCGAACGCGGCGTTCAGGAAGGCCGCCGCCAGGGCGAACGCCACGGCGACCGTGGCGACGACGGTCACGCCGAGGAGCGACGCGACGAGGGCCACGACGAGGAAGGCGAGGCCGACCGCCTGGGCGAAGCGCGGCGGGGCCGCGTCCTCCATTTCGGCGGGCGGCGCCAGGCGGGGGCGGATGAGGCGGCGGAAGACGATGCCGTATGGCTGCGCCTGCAGGCCCACGATCGCCCCGAGCGCGAACACGAGGGTCTGCCAGGCGATCAGCACGGTGCCCGCGGTCGTGCCGATGAGGACGAGCGCGAGCGCGAGGACCACCGTGGTGATGGCTCCACCGAAGCGCGGACCACGGGGGTCGATCTGCTCACGCGTGCAGTCGTCGGCCTTCGCGGAGGACACGGACTTCGAATCGATGGAACTCATGGGCACTCCCGGTTCTGAAGCGAATGGTCCGACACTAGGCGCCGAGGGTGGTCCGGCTCGGGCGGGTCCTCCACGAGCGACTCCCTCGTTGCTGCAAAGGGTTGGCAGGAGTCAGATGGCGAAGTCGGGCGGCGGGGCGGAGTCGCCGGGGACCAGGTCGCCGATGGCGGCGATGACGTCGGCCTTGCGCGGGAGCCCGCTCGCATGCTTGCGGATGCCGCCCTGCGCATCGAGGAACAGGACCGTGGGGGTGCGCCGGATGTCGAGCGCCCGCACCAGGTCGAGATTGTCCTCGGCGTCGATCTCGACGTGGGCCACGCCGGGGACCATGGCGGTGACCTCCTCGAGGATGCGGCGAGTGGCACGGCAGGGCTGGCAGAACGCACTGGAGAACTGGACCACCGTCGCCTGCTGGCCGAGTCGGCCCGCCAGTGCCTCGGCGAGGGCGGTCGACCGGGCGTCGGGCACGTCGGGCTCGATGTCCACGGGCGGGTCGTCGTCCTTCGCCGGCACGACGCCGCTGATCGGAACGGGAGCATCCTTGATGCGCCCCGAGGTCCGGCGGAACCAGACCCCGAACACGGTGGCGAGGACGAGGACGCCCACCACCACCCACACTCCGGTCATGCCCGCCTCAACCCTCCGCGCCGACGACGCATTCCCGCGCCCAGGCGCCGATGCGGTCGAGGTCGTCCGTGGAGATCGCGGACTCGGCGTGCCCGAAGCCGCGCACCAGCCACAGGTCGGTGCGCACGCCGGAGCGCCGGGCGGCATCGTGGATGGCCCGCGGGTGCTCGATGGGGAAGTACTTGTCCTCGTCGCCGTGCACGACCAGCAGCGGGATCGAGCCGAGCAGGGCGGCGGCCTCATGGGGCGGAGTCGGGGCCGGGTCGCTCCATCCCTCACCGCTGATGCGGGTGCCTGAGGCCCGCATGGCCAGTCGGCCGGACCGGGTCTCGACCAGCCGGTGGACGATCCGCATGATGCGGGTGCCGCGGTAGTACCAGAAGGCGGGCGCACTGACGCTGACGACGCCGTCGACCCTGCCGGTATCGAGCTCGCCGGAGGCCGAGAGTCCGGCCTCCCTGAGGACGACGGCGCCTCCCATCGAGAACCCCGCGGTGACGACGCGCGGATAGCCCAGCGCCCGCGCCCACTCGACGGCGGCGGCGACGTCGAGCACCTCGCTCTTGCCCACGGTGGAGGCCCCACCGGAGCGGCCGTGGCCGCGCATGTCGATCGCCACCACCCCGCCGAACCGCACGAGACGGCCGATGACCTTCTGCACCCGCTCCTCGCGCCAGTTGCCGGTGAACCCGTGCACCATCACGAAGCAGAGGTCGTCGTGCGCGCCAGGAACATGCACGGCGCTGATGTCGACGCCGTCGGTCGTGCGAAGGGTGGTCTCGTGCGAATCCGTCACGTGGCCACACGGTACTCGTGACCGAAGGACCGGGTGATGACCCAGCCGACGGCCCCGAGGACCAGCGAGTTGACGAACGCAGCGAGGACGCCGGTGACGAAGAAGGCGTTCAGTGCCACGGCGAGGAGCACGACGCCGATGAGGACCGCGAAAACGACCAGCCGCCAGGCGAAGGCCCATGGTGCACGCCGGATCGCCCCGAGGTTGGCCATGAGGGCATTGGCCTCGCCGCTCATGGCGGCGATGGGCAGGTAGGGGGTGGCAGCCATGAGAAGCAGTCCGAGCACGCCGGCCAGGGGCATGAGGAGGACGAGCACCGCGACGGCCAGGCCCACGGTCCACAGCGCGAACCTGGCTCCGGACTCCCTGAGGGTCGGGCGCACCGATCCGGGCGCGACGACGCGGGCCACGATGAGCGCATAGGCGACCAGCCACGCCAGCCCGGACGCCAGCGCCCCCAGCACGAACACCGGCGTGAGGGCCGGCGTCGGATCGCCGATGACGAGCAGCGCCTGCACGGCGGCGTTCACCACCAGGACGGCGGGGACGAGGAGCCTGCCGCGGGCGGTCACTGAGGAGCCTCGGCGAAGCGATCGATGACCGACTTCACGTCACCGTCGTAGAGGACCGTCCCGCCGACGGTCACCGTCATCGTCGTCGCCTCCGCATCGCTGGAGGTGACGGTGATCGGCTCCATGTCGATCGTGGTGCCCGTGCACGTGAACGTACTTTCCGACTCCGTGCACTCGGGGGCGACGAGGATCTCGACTCCCTTCTCGAGCAGCACGTCGTTGGCCGCCGTGCGCAGCGTGGTGATGGGACCGCCGCTGACCGGAGCCAGGGCGCTGAGCTGCGAGCACCCGACGAGGCCGACCATGAGGAGGGGCGCTGCAAGCAGCGCGACCCGCCTCACGACTGGCCTCCCGCCGCACGCGCCTGCTCGTAGGCCAGCAGGCGCGCCTCGTCGGCGGCCCTCGCCAGCTCGAGGTCGGCGTCGGTGATCGTGGACAGGTCGAACGGTGCGTCGAGCAGCAGCTCGCAGTTGCGGTCGAGGGCCGAGCCCAGCCGCATCGCGGGGAACTCGACCCAGTCGTTGGCCGAGAGCTGACGGCTCAGGGACGCGAGGCCGCGCTGCGAGTAGTCGCCGGCCGCCCAGACGGCGTCGGATGCGTGGTCCATCGCCGTCGTGAACACCGACATGGTTCCGTCGCGGTTGTCGACCAGCTCGATCAGCTGCTGCTGCTGCGGGAAGTCAATGCACGACGCGGTGGTGATCTCCCAGAAGCCGCCGCCGCCGGCGCGGAGATGGGGCGTGATCGTGTTGATGTGCGTGTGCCCGTTGATCCAGGCGACGACGACCGGGCGCTCGACGAGCATCGCCACGAACTCCTCGGCGTGGTAGAGCTTCTGCGCGGACCCGACGACGGGCACGGCGTCGTTCTCGAGCGTGGTGCTGTTGTGGTGGCTGCAGATGATGGCCATGCGCCGGTCCGCCGCGCATCGGTCGAGCTCGGCCACGAGCCAGTCGTACTGGTCCGCCGGGACGGCGCCGTCGGGTCCGGCGACCTGGTTGCAGGTGTCGAGTCCGAAGATCCGCGCATGGGCGCCGACATCGGCCTTCCACCAGGTCTGGCCGGTGTCGAGGTTCGCCTGCGTGAACCCGTGGCCGACCGGCCCGGGGACGGCAGGAGAGGCGAGGTGGGCCGCCATGAACTCGCGCTGCTCGAAGAGCTTGCGCAGGGGGTCGGGGGTCACCGCGCGGATCCCCGGCCGCTGGGACACGGCGTTCATGACGGCGTCGAGGCCCCGCTGCACCAGGCTCCCGGTCGACGCCAGGCCACCGAGGTACTCGACGGCGAGCGACGGCCACAGCGACGCCTTGCGGCCCGACGTGGCGAGCGCGCGCAGCTGGGAGTCGAGGCCGATCGTCCCGAGGAGGAGGGTGTCGTGGTTGCCGTAGACGGCGTACCACGGGACCGGGAGCCCCGCGGACACGACCTCCTGCCGGACCACGGCGTCGAGGACTCCGGGGACCGTGGGGAACCCGTAGGCCCCGAAGTCGTCGCCGCTCGGATCGTCCGGATGCCAGGCGTAGGTCGCCTCGCTCCAGACCTGCACGCCCTCGTAGACCCCGGGCGCCCCGGTGTTCGGCAGGACGGTGCCGCCGTCGAGCGTGGTGATGTACCAGTCGAGCTCGGCCTGCGAGTGCATGTCCGCCGAGTCGCCCGTCACGAGGGCGGCGGCCATGGGGGCGCCGGTGAGCGGGGAGCGCCGCGCCTCGGCCACGGCGTCGACCATCGCGGCGGTCACGTGGACGGTCATCATGTCCTGGGGACGCACGACGCCGGCCCAGAGGGCGTGGTCCTGGCCGGCCAGCGGGTCGAGGCGCGCAGGGGACTGCGGATCCATGATGTGGATGTCCGAGAAGTGGCCGAGGTAGAGCAGGGACCGCCGGCGCGAGACCCGCTCCGGGTCGGCCCGGCGTCCGATGACATCCAGTCGCGCGATGTACGGCTCACCGGCGGCCGGCACCAGGGTGCGGTACTGGCCCACGGTGGGGCCGGTCATCCGGATCGTCTGGCCCAGGGTCGTGGCCGCATCAGAGGGGGTGGCACCCGCCGCGAGCCGCCGGCCGAGCAGGTCGGGTGCGATGGCCCAGGCGCCGGCGAGGGCGCCCACGGCCCCCATGAAGCCGCGCCGCGACAGCCCTGCCATGCCACCTCCCGCTGGCCGCCTGCCTCGGCCAGGGAGGCGGATCACCGGAGGCTAACAGGGGCAGCCCCCCACGCAGAGCCCATTCGCCCGCCTCCGGGGAGCGCCGGACCCTCCGTGGCGTAGCCTTGTGCCCCAACGGCCAGACGGAGGGGGTGCGAGGTGCGACTGATCCTGCTCACCCGTGCCATGGAGTCCTCGTCCGAGGTGCTTCCCGCGCTCGGGCTCCTGGCCCACCACGTGCGCACCATGCCGGCCGAGCCGACTGCCCTCCTCAATGCCCCCACCTGCGATGCGCTGCTGGTCGACGGCCGCCGTGACCTGCCCGCGGTGCGCGGCCTCACCCGCCTGCTGCGGCAGACCGGGGTCGGCGTCCCCCTCCTGCTCGTCACCACCGAGGGCGGCCTGGCCGCCATCCAGTGGGACTGGGGCATGGACGACGTCCTCATCGACACGACCTCCCCGGCCGAGGTCGAGGCCCGGCTGCGACTGGCCGTCTCCCGCGTGCACGACATCACCGGCGCCACCGACGACCTCCCCGAGGAGATCCGCAGCGGCGACCTCCACATCGACGAGGCCACCTACACCGCCAAGCTCCGCGGCCGCACCCTCGATCTCACCTTCAAGGAGTTCGAGCTCCTGAAGTTCCTCGCCCAGCATCCCGGCCGCGTGTTCACCCGCGCCGTCCTCCTGCAGGAGGTCTGGGGCTACGACTACTTCGGCGGCACGCGCACGGTCGACGTGCACGTGCGCCGCCTGCGCGCCAAGCTCGGCCTCGAGCACGAGAGCCTCATCGGCACCGTGCGCAACGTCGGCTACCGATTCGTGCCCGACGGCGCCGACGCCTCGTCGCGCGGGACGCTGGCCGACTCGGACATCGCTGACGAGACCGCACCGCTGCCGGCCTGACCGGTGGCCGTCGACCTGCCCCACTACCGCATCGAGGCCCGCCCCACCCTCGCCCTCGACCAGATCGCGTCCATCTGTGCGCTCATCGACCGCGTCACCGACCACGACGGCATGCGACCGCTCTCGGAGCACGTCTGGCTGCACCTCAAGGAGGGCGGCGACGAGCGCGGGCAGCACCTCATCGCCACGCGGGCGGACGGGAGCGTCGCCGCATACGCGCACCTCGACGTCACCGACCCCGTCGACGGTCCGAGCGCCGAGCTGGCCGTCGACCCGGCGGACCGGCGCCTCGGGCTCGGGCGCCAGCTCATCGAGGAGCTCATCACCCACTCCCCCGACGGACGGCTGCGCCTCTGGGCGCACGGCGAGCAGGCCGGTGCGGCCGAGCTCGCGACGAGCATGGGCTTCCGCCACGCCCGCGTGCTGTGGCAGATGCGCCGCTCGCTCTTCGCACCGCTGCCCCGGCCGCTCCTCCCGCCCGGCATCGAGATCCGGCCCTTCCGCGTCGGCACGGACGAGGGGGCCTGGCTCGACCTCAACGCCGCCGCGTTCGCCGAGCTGCCGGACCAGGGGCGCTGGGGGCTCGACGACCTCGAGCGGCGGCTGCGTGAGCCGTGGTTCTCCGCGGACGGCTTCCTGGTCGCCTGGCAGGGCGACCGCATGGTCGGCTTCCACTGGACCAAGGTGCACGGGCGGCTCGGCTCCGACCATGCCCACCAGCACGAGCCGATCGGCGAGGTCTACGTCGTCGGGGTCGATCCCGCGCTGCGCGGCTCAGGCCTCGGTCGCGCGCTGACCATCGCGGGCCTGCGCCACCTCCGCTCGCTCGATCTCGGGCAGGCCATGCTCTACGTCGAGTCCACCAATGCCGGCGCGATCCGCCTGTACGAGTCGCTCGGCTTCGCCCGCTGGGACACCGACGTGCTCTTCCGCCGCATGCCCTAGTCCCGCCCGCGCGTCGTCGTTCACCTCGGTGTGGGAGCATCACCGTGTGAGCCACGACACAGGGATATCGACACCCGACGCGACCGCGGGCGAGGGCCTGCCTGCCGCCCTCGTCAGCGCCCCCGTGCCCGATGCTCCGCTGCCGCCCGACCGCTTCCTCGACCGCGAGCTGTCGTGGCTCGCGTTCAACCGCCGCGTCCTCGAGCTGGCGGCCGACCAGGACCTCCCCGTCCTGGAGAGGGCGAAGTTCCTGGCCATCTTCGCCAGCAACCTCGACGAGTTCTTCATGGTGCGGGTGGCCGGCCTCAAGAGGCGCATCGCCACGGGCATCGCCGTGCGGGCCGCCTCCGGCTACACCGCGCGCGAGGTCCTCGACAACATCTGGATGAACGCCTACGAGCTGCAGCGGCAGCAGGCCGACCTGTTCGGCCAGGAGGTGCTCCCCGACCTCGTGGCCCAGGGGATCCAGCTCCTGCGCTGGGACCAGCTGACGCCCCAGGAGAAGTCGGAGACGGAGCGGTTCTTCGACGCCAAGGTCTTCCCCGTCCTGACACCGCTCGCGGTCGACCCGTCGCACCCGTTCCCGTACATCAGCGGCCTGTCCCTCAACCTCGCCGTCGTCGTGCGCAATCCGGTGACGGGCACCGAGCTTTTCGCCCGCGTCAAGGTCCCGCCGCTGCTGCCCCGCTTCGTCGAGGTGGGCCCGGCCCGCTTCGTGCCGCTCGAGGACATCATCGCCGCGCACCTGCACACCCTGTTCCCGGGCATGGAGATCACCCAGACCCACACCTTCCGCGTCACGCGCAACGAGGATGTCGAGGTCGAGGAGGACGACGCCGAGAACCTCCTGCAGGCGCTCGAACGCGAGCTCATGCGTCGCCGGTTCGGCCCGCCGGTCCGGCTCGAGGTCGAGCAGTCGATCGACGAGCACGTGCTCGAGCTGCTCATCAGCGAGCTCGGGGTGAACGAGCTGGAGGTCTTCCGCCTGCCCGGCCCGCTCGACCTCACCGGCCTGTGGACCATCGTCGGCCTCGATCGCGACGACATCAAGCAGCGCAAGTTCGTGCCCAAGACGTCGCGCCAGCTCAGCGAGGTCGAGAGCTCGACCGCCCCCGACATCCTGGCCGTGGTCCGCGAGCGCGACGTGCTCCTGCACCACCCCTACGACTCGTTCTCGACGAGCGTCCAGCTCTTCCTCGAGCAGGCGGCCACGGACCCGCACGTGCTCGCCATCAAGCAGACCCTCTACCGGACGTCGGGCGACTCGCCCATCGTCGACGCGCTGATCGACGCCGCACAGGAGGGCAAGCAGGTCCTGGCGCTGGTCGAGATCAAGGCACGGTTCGACGAGCAGAACAACATCGAGTGGGCGCGCAAGCTCGAGGAGTCGGGCGTACACGTCGTCTACGGGCTCGTCGGGCTCAAGACCCACAGCAAGTTGTCGATGGTCGTCCGCGACGACGGCGACCAGCTGAGGCGCTACTGCCACATCGGCACGGGCAACTACCACCCCAAGACCGCTCGCCTCTACGAGGACTTCGGGCTGATTACGTGCGATCCCGCCGTGGGCGAGGACGTCGCCAACCTGTTCAACGTGCTGTCCGGCTACTCGATGAACACCGACTACGAGCGGTTCCTCGTCGCACCGCACTCCGTGCGCACCGGACTCGTCGAGCGCATCGAGCGCGAGATCGAGAACCAGCGGATGGGCCTTCCGAGCGGCGTCCGCTTCAAGTGCAACTCGATCGTCGACGAGGGCATCATCGACGCCCTCTACCGGGCCTCGCGCGCCGGCGTGCCGGTCGACGTCTGGGTGCGCGGCATCTGCGCCGTCCGTCCCGGCGTGCCGGGGCTGAGTGAGAACGTCCGCGTCATCAGCATCCTCGGGCGTTTCCTCGAGCACTCCCGTGCGTACTGCTTCGAGAACGCCGGCAATCGCGAGGTCTGGATCGGCTCGGCCGACCTCATGCACCGCAACCTCGACCGCCGCGTGGAGACACTCATCCGCCTCGTCGATCCGGAGGAGGTCGCCAACATCGAGACGCTGTTCGACTTCGCCTTCGACCCCGAGACCTCGGCGTGGGACCTCCTCCCGGACGGCACCTGGGTGCGCCGGCTCTTCGATGCGAACGGCAATCGCCTGCGCGACTACCAGGAGAGCCTCATCGACATCAAGCGCAAGGGCGGATTCGCTCCGTGAGCGACGCCAAACCCACGTCTCACCGCGAGGTCGAGCGCAAGCTGCGGGTCCACGGCCTCTTCGAGATGCCCGACCTCGCGGCATCCGGCATCGCCGCAGGCATCGAGGCCCACGACACCTTCAGCATGCGGGCGGTCTACCACGACACCGCCGCGCTCACGCTGTTCCGCTGGGGCATCACGCTGCGCCACCGCACCGGAGGCGGCGACGAGGGCTGGCACATGAAGCTGCCCGTCGCCGGGGCCGACGGGTCCACGCGCGACGAGATGCACCTGCCGCTGGACGCCGGGGCCATCGGCTCGGTCCCCGGTGCCTTCATCGAGGTCGTCGCCCCCCTGCTGCGCGAGCAGCCGGTCGTGCCCGTCGTCACGCTCGTCACCGAGCGGACGCCCTACCTGCTGCTCGATGCCGAGGGACGCCCGCTGGCCGAGCTCGTCGACGACATCGTGTCGGTCCTCCACGAGGGACGCACCGTCAGCCTCTTCCGCGAGCTCGAGATCGAGGCCCTCGACGCCGATGATCCCGCGGCGCATGAGGTGCTCGCGGCAGCGGTCGACCTCCTCGTCGCCGAGGGAGCCGAGCCGAGCTCGGTCAGCAAGGCGGCCAG
>CALGTB010000102.1 GCA_937902285.1 uncultured Actinomycetes bacterium
GGCCACTACGGCCGCCGCGGCGAACCAGTACAGGCCTCCCAGGGACGTGGTCAGAAGGCCCACGCCCGCCACCGCGGTCAGTGCCGGCACGAGGACCGCGGGGGCCAGGCGGGTGGCCAGCCAGTCGAGCAGCGACGTCTCAGGGATCCGCCGCGGAGGACGGGTCTGCGCCCACACCAGGGGGACGCCCACGGCCAGGCCCAGGGCCAGCAGCTCCAGGCCGAGAGCCTCGGCGGACTGCCCCGGGATGAGGATGACGAGGGCGCCCACGAGCACCGTCGCGAACAGGGTGAGGGTGGACGCGGCCAGTCTCGGCAGCGTGGGGAAGCGGACGATGCGCTCGAGGTTGATCGAGACGGCCACGAACAGCAGGCCGGTGAGGGCGGCGGCGGCGCCCGCGAGCCCCACGGAGAAGTCGGACCATGCGCCCGCGTCGTAGCCGCTCACGCGCGGATCCTCGCAGACGGTGCTGCCGGAGCACATGGGTATCGTCATCTCCATGACGCAGTCACCGGAGTCGGAGCGGGAGCAGGTGCTCGCGGTCGCGCGCCGCGCACGCGACGCGGCGGTCACGCTTCGCCGCCTCACACGCAACGAGAAGGATGCGGCGCTCGAGGCGATGGCCGACGCGCTCGACGCCCGGACACCAGAGATCGTCGCCGCCAACGAGGCCGACGTGGCCCGCGCCGTGGGGTCGGGCACGTCGCCCGCCCTCGTCGACCGCCTCACCCTGACGCCGCCCCGCGTGGCCGCCATCGCCCAGGCACTGCGCGACGTGGCAGCCCTGCCGGATCCTGTCGGCGAGGTGATCCGCGGCTACACGCTCCCGAACGGGCTGCAGGTGCGGCAGGTCAGGGTGCCACTCGGGGTCGTCGGCATGATCTACGAGGCGCGCCCCAACGTCACCGTCGATGCGGCGGGACTGTGCCTGAAGAGCGGCAACGCCGCACTGCTGCGCGGGTCGTCGTCCGCATCGGCGAGCAACGCTTCGCTCGCGGCGGTGATGCGTGAGGCGCTGGCCACCGTCGGCCTGCCCGTCGACGCCATCCAGGTCGTTCCGGGCGACACCCACGAGTCCGTCGGCCACCTCATGACCGCCCGCGGACTGGTCGACGTCCTCATCCCGCGAGGCGGGGAGTCCCTCATTCGCAACGTCGTCGACAACTCCACGGTCCCGGTGATCGAGACCGGGGTCGGCAACTGCCATGTCTACATCGACAAGGACGCCGACATCGAGAAGGCCGTGGCGATCCTCCTCAACAGCAAGGCGCAGCGCGTGAGCGTGTGCAACGCGGCGGAGACGGTCCTCGTCCACCGTGAGATCGCCGACGCGTTCCTGCCGCGGGCACTCGAGGCCCTGCGCGAGGCGGGAGTCACCATCCATGGCGATGCGCGCTTCGCCCTGCACGCCACCGGGACCGGCGCGCAGTTCGTGCCCGTCACCGACGACGACTGGGCCGCCGAGTACTACTCCCTCGACATCGCCGCAGGGATCGTGGACGACATCGACGAGGCGCTGGCCCACATCCGCCGGTGGTCGTCGGGCCACACCGAGGCGATCGTGACCGACAGCCAGTCGGCCGCGCAGGAGTTCATCGCGGGCGTCGACTCGGCAGCGGTGATGGTCAACGCCTCGACGAGGTTCACCGACGGCGGCGAGTTCGGGTTCGGCGCCGAGATCGGCATCTCCACGCAGAAGCTCCACGCTCGTGGGCCGATGGGCCTGACGGAGCTCACGACAACCACGTACGTCGTCACCGGGGACGGTCACGTCCGGACCTGAGCGCATGCTGCCGCTACAGTGTGGCCAGTCGTCGCACCACCGCCCGGGGAGGGGTCCACATGAGCGTCTTCAGCACCGCGGTCGTTCTCGCCGAGGAGGCTGCGGCCGAGGGCTCGGTCACCCCTGCGTGGGTGTTCGGGGTCACGGCCTTCGCCGCACTCGGTGTCCTGCTCGTCATCACCCTCATGCTGAAGGTAGGTCGCTGACCGGGCCATGCCCCGTCGCGATCGGGACATGCCCAGGTGACGCACCTTCGCCTCGGCGTCATGGGCGGATCCTTTGACCCCGTCCACAACGGCCACCTGGTCGCCGCCTCGGAGGTCGCCCATCGTTTCTCCCTCGACCGGGTGATCTTCAGCCCGACGGGTCAGGCGTGGCACAAGTCGTCGGAGAACGGCGCCGCCGCCGAGCTCAGGTACCTCATGACGGTGGTGGCGACGGCCGCCGACCCCCGCTTCGACGTGACGCGGGTCGACATCGACCGGCCCGGCCCCACCTACACGGTGGACACCCTGCGCGACCTTCAGTCAGCGCTGTCGGCGGAGCACCCCGACGCCACGCTCGAGTGGTTCTTCATCACGGGTGCCGACGCGCTCGCCGACATCGTGGGATGGCGGGACCCCGATGGCATCCTCGCCCAGGCCCATCTCATCGGGGTGACGCGACCGGGGCACGTGCTCAAGGACCCTGGCCTGCCCACCGGGACCGCGACCCTCGTCGAGGTTCCTGCCCTCGCCATCTCGTCGACCGACGTCCGGGCACGGGTGAAGCGCGGCGAGCCCATCCGCTACCTCGTCCCGGACGGCGTGGCGCACCTGATCGCGAAGCACGACCTCTACGCCGCCCCCTGATGGCGGTGCCCCAATGACCGACGAGCACGTCCACCCGTTCCCGTGGAGGCTGATGGGCCTCGTCGCGATCATCGTGATCATCGCGACGGTCGCTGCGGGCCTCGTGCTCTCGCGCAACAGCGTGGAGCAGGAGCCTCCTCCGGACGCGTCGGTGTTCACGCCGGCACCCGGGCAGCTGCCTGTCGAGAAGCTCCGGCAGGTCACGGTGCTGCTCCAGGTGCGTGATCGGGACCGTGCCGCGGTGAGCAACGTGCTCATCGGCGTGGGCGGCGACACCGGCTACGTGGCCGAGCTCATCCTGCCGCGGAACCTCCTCCTGCCGACGGTCCCGCCGCTCCAGCTGAAGGACGTCGACGGTCCCACGGGTCCGGTCAGTGCGGAGGGCCCCATCGAGGTCCTGCTGGGCGTGCAGGTCGACGCCGCCGTGGAGATGGACCGCTTGGCGTGGGCCGGCCTGCTCGACTCGATCGGCGCGGCGCCCGGAACGGCGCACGCGGCGGACCCGGCATCATTCCCGCTGGTCCTCGACAGCGTCCTGAGCCGACTCCCGGCGGACGAGCAGGCGATCGGACAGCTGCTCACCAGCCTCGGGTCGATGGCCCGCACCACCGTCACGAACGAGGACGCCAGTCACCTGCTCGCCCTGCTCGGCGAGGGACTGCGCACGCAGGAGGTCCGTCGCGAGGTGCTCCCCGTGCTGGCGCTTCGGGCGGGTCCGGCCCAGGTGGCGATCATCCAGCAGCCCGAGGGCGACGAGGCGGTCCAGCGGCTCTTCCCGCGCGCCCTGCTGCAGCCGGGGCATCCCGGCACCACCCGGGTCGTCATCGAGAGGGCCGGGGGTAGCCTGGGAGCAGCGACGTCGGCGCGGCTCGCTCTGGCCGGAGCCGGCTTCGGGGTCGTGGTGCAGGGTGGCGACGCCGCGGTGACCGACAGCGCCGTCCTTGTCCCGGTCGGCACCGAGGCCGCGCTCGCGCACGGCCGCGATGTCGCGGCCGTGCTCGGGCTGCCCCCGACATCCGTGGCCGTCGACGAGTCCGAGACGGCGACGGTGGACGTGCGCGTCGTGCTCGGGAGCGGGTTCCGGCCCATGTGAGAGGCTGGGCCCTTCATCAACGTGAGGAACCCTGTGACCGCCAGCCCCGAAGCCGTCGCCCTGTCCATCGCCGCCGCCGAGGCCGCCTCGGACAAGCTGGCCGAGGACATCGTCGCGATCGACGTCAGCGAGAAGCTCGTCATCACCGACGTCTTCGTGCTCTGCTCAGCGGCCAACGAGCGGCAGGTCAAGTCGGTCGTCGATGCGGTCGAGGAGCGACTCCACGCCATGGGCTCCAAGTCGCTCCGCCGCGAGGGCGAGGCCGAGGGACGCTGGGTGCTGCTCGACTTCGGCGACATCGTGGTGCACGTCCAGCTCTCGGAGGAGCGCATCCACTACGCCATCGAGCGACTGTGGAAGGACTGCCCCGTCATCGAGCTCCCTGATGCCGTGAACCAGGGCCGACGCCGGGTCGAGGCGAGGGACGGCGAGTGACCCGCCGCTCCGAGCGAGCACGGCGGATCGTCTTCTGGCGTCACGGGCGGACATCCTGGAACGCCGAGCAGCGCTTCCAGGGTCAGTCGGATATCCCCCTCGACGACGTCGGGCTCGCGCAGGTCGCCCGCGCGGCGAAGTCCCTCGCCCGGCTCGAGCCGGCACTGCTGATCTCCTCCGACCTGCAGCGCGCCGCCGCGACCGCGCAGGCTCTGGCGCTGGTGACCGGGCTTCCCGTGACGACCGATCCCGGACTGCGCGAGACGTGGGCGGGTGAGTGGGAGGGACTGACGCGTCCCGTGCTCGAGGAGCGGTTCGGCGACGAGCTCGCCCTCTGGGGGGCCGGCTCGGACGTGCGCCCCGGGGGCGGAGAGACCCGGCTCGAGGTCGCCGAGCGCATGGTGGCGGTCGTCGAGCGCGAGCTCGTCGGGCTGGGGGAGGGCCAGACCATGGTGGTCGCCACGCACGGCGGATCCGCCCGAGCGGCGATCGGGAGCCTCGTGGGGCTGCCCCCCGAGCACTGGGCTGCGCTGGGCGTGCTCGCGAACGCGGCGTGGTCGGTGCTGCAGGAGAACGCCAACGGTCACGGCCCGCCGTGGCGACTGCAGGAGTACAACGCGATCTCGCTCCCGGTGGAAGCCCTCGCCGATGACCGCTGACGCGGTCTTGTATGCTTCTAACTCCCGTAAGGGGCTGTAGCGCAGTTGGTAGCGCACCTCCATGGCATGGAGGGGGTCAGGGGTTCGAATCCCCTCAGCTCCACCCACGTTCGAATTGCGCAGTGTCGCGCGCCGTCCTGCAGCTTGCGTCGCATGATCGCGCCGGAGCGACGGCAACTGCAGGTCAACTGCAGTACAGGAGCGGGGCTCGGGCGTGGTGGCGGTTCTGTGGGTAGCCCCAGCGTACGCGGATCCGGCAGCGCAGGCCGTCGTCCACTGACAGGATGACGCACTGTGGTCACCCTCATCTCGCGGCGGGCGTTCCTGGGCTCGATTGCCGCCGCTGGAGCCGCGGCGGCCGCGGCCGGAACGCCTCAGCTGGCCTCGGCCACGGAACTGGGCCGCGTCGCGCGCGTGTCCATCCACCCGGCCGTCGGGTTCGCACGCGTGGGCAACAGTCGGGACGCGTTCTACTTCGGCCCCGACGTCGTCGGACAACTGCCCCGGGGTCCCTTCAAGGATGCCAAGGGCGCCATGGCGAAGCAGGCTGCCCGCTTTCGCATCTACGGATACGACGCCCAAGGCCGTGTTCTGGGCGAGGTGACCTCCGCGGAGGCTTCCATCGAGTGGCGCGTGGATGTCGCGAACACGAAGGCTGCCTGGTACTCGATCGACGAGGCGTTCGATATTCCTGACTCCCCCTCTGTGCCGCTTCGCAATGCTGACGTCGCCGACCGATCGTCGCTCGTCGTCCATGCGACCCCCCGCCGACTTCGTGGCGGTGGAGTGGGCCCCCTGCCTCTTGACGGCGGGTACTTCGCGGGACGAGCGGTCACCCTCGGGGAGGTGCTGACCGACGAGCGCGGCCGGCTCGTGGTCATGCCGGGTTCAGGCGAGGCCTACTCCGTTCCCGGCGCGGATCCGCTCGGCGGCTTCGCCGACAACGACGGCTGGACCGACAACACATGCGACGGGCCGATCCGCGCCACGGTGCGCATCGGCGGGCGCACGCTCGAGGCGGAACCGGCGTGGGTGGTGTGTGCCAGCCCCAACTACGCGCCCGGCATTCCTGCGGGCCTGGTGACCCTCCACGACAGCGTGGAGTCAGCGCTGTTCGAGGCCGGTCGGATGCCCTTTGGCGCAACCGACTTCACTCGCGACGTGTGGCCGATCTTCGAGCGCATCACCGACCTGCAGTGGGTCAATGCGGGGTATCTCGACAGCCACGGGTTCGGCTCCCTCCAGGACTGGACGCAGCAGCGCTGGCGAGAGCGGCTGGCGGATGCCACCACGGTGAACGAGCCGTTCAGGCGCATGGTGGCGGATGGCTTCAGGGACCCCGCCTTCACAGAGGTGCAGCCCACCCTCGAGCCGCAGATGTACGGCGATGCGGTCACCATGCCACCCAATCTGGTCGAGCCTCGTCAGTGGCTGGCCCTCACCCCCCTCCAGTACCGGCACCTGAAGGCCTGGGCGCGGGGTGACTTCACCGATCGTCGTCGGCCCGTCGTCACCAGGCTGTCGGACGTGCCGCTGGACGAGCAGCCGGCCACGCTCGACAAGGCGTCGATGAATGCCTGCCTGGGTGGGGCATTCCACCCGGGCGTCGAGTTCCCGTGGATTGCTCGCGTGGACTGGCTGTGGACGTCGGACCTGCGCCTGCGCCTGGGCTCCACCTCGCCGGACGCCGGCAACTGGGGTCCCGAGCTCACCTCGGCCACGGCACTCTCGCGGCGAGGGCCACTGTCGAAGCTGGGGCCCGGCGGCGTGACGCAGTGGATGGGAGTCCCTTGGCATGCGGACTCGGCCAGTTGCCGTGTCGGCTACCAGAAGGCGCTCTCGCTGGTACTGCCAGGCTTCTGGCCGGCGCGCATCCCCAACCACGTCCTGTCCGAGGCCGACTATCGCATCGTCGTGGACACGGACCGGACCCTGGAGGAACGGCGCCGCGCCTTCAGGACCCGCCGCGAGTGGGAGCGATTCATCGCCCAGCCGACCCGGCCGCCGACGCTGGCCCTCATGGTGCGGGAGTGGTTCAAGCAGGGCGTCGTTCGCGATCGACCCGGGCCGACGGACGGCCGGTTCCCGTCCCGGATGAAGGTCGAGTCCGACGCCGGCTACGACGTCGAGCCCCCGACCGAGTACGGCGCCTGGATGTGGGTCCCGCAGCTGCCGATGTTCCCGTTCGTCGTGGCGAACTCGAACGACAACTCGTTGCGTTCGGTCGACCGTCGAGGGCGGCAGGTGCCCTTGAGCCTGTCCGCCGCACTCGGGCGTCCCGAGGGGATCACCCGCGACGGCAGCGGCAACCTCTACGTCTGCTGCCTCGATGCCAACATCGTTGCCAGGGTCACTCCGACGGGCGTCGTCTCGACGTTCGCGCAGGGCCTGGAGAACCCCGTCTCGATCACGATCGACGGGGAGGGCAACCTCTATGTTGCCAACTACACGAGCGCGGGCTGGATCGCGAAGATCACGCCGTCGGGAGATGCCAGCACGCTTGTTGCGCCCAGCGCCGGACTGGTGCAGCCGATCGGACTGGTCATGTCCCCGGACGGCGCGCTGCTGGTGAGCAACGCGGGTCCGGGGACGGTGGCGCGCGTCGACCCTGTCAGTGGTGCCGTCCTGGATCCGGCCTGGATTGCCGGCCTCGATGGTCCTCGTGGGATGGTCTTCGACGCGTCCTTCCATCTCTACCTCGGGGTGCGGTGGACCAACACCGTGAACCGCTACGACGTCGACGGCAATGCGCTGCCGCTCACCTTCACCGGCACCGCCCTCGGAGAGCCATTCGGCGTCGCCGTCGACGCCAGCAACCGGATCTACGTGAGCAACTCGGCCCGCAACGTCGTCAATCGGATTGTCGTCTCGGGTGACTCGGGCGTCGTGTCCGACTTCGCCACCGGACTGCCCAACCCCGGCGGCATCGTCTTCAACGGATGAGCCGAGTCGACGTCGTCGTCGCGGGATCCGGCCCCGCAGGGTCGGCCGCGGCAGTGGTTCTCGCCCGCGCCGGCGTGAGCGTGCACCTCCTCGCGACCGATCGCAGCAGGCACGGCTGGGCAGGTGAGAGCCTGCCTCCGGGCGCGGAAGCGCTGATCGAGGCGGTGTTCGGCGATGGCATCTTGACCGAGCCACCGCACGTCCGCGCATACGGCGTCCGTGGCGCCTGGGGATCCGCCGACCTGGTCGACACCGACTTCATGTCCCACCCGCTCGGTGACGGCTGGCACCTTGACCGCGCGGTGTTCGACCGACAGATATGCGCAGCGGCCGCGGCGGCGGGGGCGGTCATCGCGCACGGGCCAGGGGTCACCGGCGTGGAGCGGACCCCCTGGGGGTGGCAGGTTCAGTCAGGAATGGCGAGCCTGGAGGCACGCTGGGTGGTTGATGCGACGGGGCGGGCGGGCGCCGTCGTGGGCCGGCTCGGCATCCCGCGCGCCCGGCTGGACCGGCAGGTCGCCGAGGTGGCTGTTGTCGGCGACGCCGACCAGGCCGCCGTGACGACGATCGAGGCGGCGCCTGATGGGTGGTGGTACTCGACCCCGGTGCCCGGCGGGCGCAGGGTGGTCGCCTTCCTCACCGACGTGGACCTGTGGAATCGCGGTCAGGAGGGTGGTGCCGCGTTCGGAGAGCGTCTGGCCGCCACGATCCACATCGCCAACCTCGTCGATGAGGTGGGCCAGGGGATCGTCTCGCGCAGCTACCCCGCGGACACCTCCCGACGGGCCCAGCTCACCGGTCGTCGCTGGGCTGCTGTGGGTGATTCGGCGATCACCTGGGATCCCCTCTCGTCGCAGGGGATCGTCAGCGGAGTGCTCATGGGCGCACGCGTCGCCTCCGCGATCGTCGAGTCCCTCGGGAGTGGCAGCAGCGAGGCCCTGCTCACGTGGGAGGACGACTACCGACTGCTGCTGGACGAGCACACTGGGCTGCGCGCCTACTACGCCACGGCCGAGCAGCGCTGGCCCGAGTCTCCCTTCTGGAGGCGCCGCTCCGTGAGCGATGCTCGCCTGGCGTGAGCGGTGCGAACCCACGCTGTCCTGCAGTACGCGTCACACGATCGCGCCGGAGCGACGGGAACTGCAGGTCAGGCGTGCGGCTCGGACTCGATCGCGGGGGAGCGGCGCGTGGCC
>CALGTB010000103.1 GCA_937902285.1 uncultured Actinomycetes bacterium
TGTCATTGACGTCCTTGAAGGAGTCGATGCCGAGCACCACCACCGAGCAGCGGACGTGCTCGAGGTCACCGCTCTCGAGGAGGCTGCGGCGGTTGGGCAGGCCGGTGAGCATGTCCACCTGGGATCGGCGCAACTGCCTGGTGAGTCGCACGCTCTCGCGGACGTCGACGTTCAGGCGCACAACGGCGAGCAGGATGGTCACTCCGGCCGCGACGGCCGCCACCACCTGGAGCGGTCCGCTGGGCTGCCACAGCAGCACGCCGCCTGCGGCCACGATCGCGATGCTCGGTGCGAGGAACGTCACGCGCTGCGGTTCCGTCGGCGCCACGGGGGCACCGGTGTCGCTGAAGGCGGCCAGCGAGACGAGCAGGGCGGTGACCGGCCAGAGCAGGTCGATCCACGAGCCGCTCACGTAGGTGCCGTTGGCGAGCTGGACGAGGTAGGCGGCATCGGCGAGGCTGAAGACGATGCCTCCGGCGATGAGGAACCACCAGGCCACGGGCGGACGCCACTTGAACGCCTGCGCCACCGCCAGGACGAGCACGAGCATGACGAGGTCGCCGAGGAGGTACAGGCTCCGGGTGATCACGAACGACGGGTCGGCGCCCGACATGCCGGGGGCCACGGTGGCATCGAGGATCGCCACCCCGACGGCGAACGCGCCCACGCCGACGAGCGCCGAGTCGAGCAGGGAGTGGGTGACGTCCATCGCGAGGCTGCGCTTGGTCAGGACCAGCAGGGCCACGAAGGCAAGCGGGTAGAACATGAGCCAGAAGGCGTCGGCGGGGGTCGCGGCGTTGGGGGACATCCCCGTGCCGCCCACGGACATGACGGCGAGGCCCACGACGTAGAGGGCCAGGCCGCCTGCGACGACGAACCACGGACGGGTGCGTCGGCCCCCGGTGGCCGCGTGCACGCCCACGATGTCGGCGGCGAGGATGAAGGACACGTTGTAGAGCACCGGGCTGGCCGCAGCGGCCAGGCCGGTGTCGCCGGGAATGGCGAGCGTCACCGCGTACAGCACCACGACGAGGCAGAGTGCGATGAGGAGCAGTGACAGGGTGGCGCGCACCCCGGTACGGCTCACACGTCCCCCGTTGCGGCTCACGGCCCGATCGCTGTCGGAGGCCATGCGCTCAGGCTACTCACTGAGCCGCCGCAGCCGGGCGTTGAGCCAGCGAGCAGTGATCGACATGGTTGACAGGCTCGGCAGCGAGTGATCGGATCGCGCTACCCCCAACGACCCCGCCGCAGATGGAGCCCCATGACAACGTCCGAGATCACCGGCAGCCTGCTGGACCCGGCTGTGCAGGCCTGCCCGTTTCCGTACTACGAGCAGATGCGTGAGAAGGCGCCCGTCTACCGCATGCCCGAGACGGGCTTCTTCCTGATCTCGTCCTACGACGATCTCAAGGCCGTTCTCTCCGACCCGGTCACGTACTCCAACGACATCCTCATCGAGCAGCTCGCGGGCGAGCAGGCCGCGGACCTCGGACGGCTCTACGACGAGCACCTCGCGGAGGTGGGCTGGGCGCACGTGCAGACGCTGCAGCGCACGGATCCTCCCCAGCACAGCCGGTATCGGCGCCTCATCAACCGCACGCTGACCCCGCCGATGGTCAAGGCGATGCTGCCCAGCGTCGAGCGCATCGCCGACGAGCTGATCGACTCGTTCATCGACTCCGGCTCGTGCGACTTCGTCGCAGACTTCAGCTTCCCCCTGCCGGGCAAGGTGATCGCCGAGCAGATCGGGCTCGACGAGAACGAGATCACGACCTTCAAGCGCTGGTCGGACGCCATGCTCTCCCCCGCGCAGGGCCTGCTCGTCGACGAGGAGTCGGTGCGGCACTATGCCGGCGTCGAGGCCGAGGCCCAGCACTACCTCGCCCGCCTGTTCGAGGAGCGGCGCGCCCATCCGACCGACGACATCCTGTCGGCCCTCCTGGCGGATTCCACCGAGGGCGATGCGCCTCTGACCATGCACGAGCTGCAGAACCTGATGAACCA
>CALGTB010000104.1 GCA_937902285.1 uncultured Actinomycetes bacterium
CGACTACGACGGCGTCCCCGACCTGGAGGCCCTGTGCGCGGCCATCGAGGTCTCGCTGGCCGAACTGGTGGCGGCGGTCCAGCCCGCGTAGGTCGACCTCGCCGTGCTCCCGGGTGGGAGAACCGTGCACTTTCGGGGGTTTTTCGCCCGGAAGTGCGCCGTTGTCCCGTTCTCCGGGAGAAACGGACGAGCGCGACTTGCACGCGGGCGGGTCCCGTGTCAGAGTCGGAGGAGTCAAGGGGAGTATCCCTACTCCAATGGTCGTCAATACGGTGCTCCGGCACCCGGCCCTTGGGCCGGCCTCAGGCCGGCGGGAGAGACCTTGTGCCGTTCAACGACGACACAAGGAGCTCCATGGACGTCTCACTCTGGGTCTGGGCCGCGCTCATCGCCGCCATCGTGGCGATGCTGCTCATCGACCTGTTCATGCACCGCGACGCGCACGAGATCCGCCTCCGCGAGGCCGCGACCTGGTCGGTCATCTGGGTGGCCATCGGACTCGTGGTCGGCGTGGTCATCTGGTGGGGCTACGGATCGGAGTTCGGCCTCCAGTACTACGCCGGCTACGTCATCGAGAAGTCCCTCGCCGTCGACAACGTCTTCGTCTGGGCGGTGATCTTCGGCTACTTCGCGGTTCCGAAGCAGTACCAGCACCGGGTGCTCTTCTACGGCGTCGTCGGTGCCCTCGTGTTCCGCGCGATCTTCATCGCGGCCGGCTCGGCCCTGATCGCCAGCGCCGCCTGGGTGCTCTACATCTTCGGCGCGTTCCTCATCCTCACCGGCCTGCGCATGCTGCGCCAGCGCAACGAGCACATCGACATGTCGCAGTCGAAGACGCTCAGGCTGTTCCGCCGGTTCGTGCCCACGACCGACGAGTACCACGGTCAGCGCTTCTGGATCCGCCGCAACGGCGTGCTGCTGGCCACCCCTTTGCTCGCCGTGCTGGTGATCGTCGAGGTCACCGACATCATCTTCGCGGTCGACTCCATCCCGGCCATCTTCGCCGTGACCCAGGAGCCGTTCCTCGTCTTCGCCAGCAACGCCTTCGCCATCCTGGGCCTGCGAGCGATGTACTTCCTGCTCGCCGACCTCATGCACCGATTCGTGTACCTGAAGCTCGGGCTGTCGTTCGTCCTCGTGTGGGTCGGCATCAAGATGATCGTCAGCCATGCGTGGGTGACGATCCCGACGCTGCTCAGCCTGGGCATCGTCGTGGCCATCATCACGGCCTCGGTCGTCGCCAGCCTGCTGGCCACCCGCAGCCGACCCGATGAAGCAGCGGCCGATGCAGCAGCCGAGGAAGCGGGCGACGCGGTCGGGCAGAGGGAGGACGCGCATGACTAGGGCCGCGATCGCGACCCAGTGGCGACGCCTGCCGCACCCCCTGCGCTGGGTCGGGGCGGCCGTCGGCGGGGGCGCGTGCGTCCTGGCCGGACTCGTCCTCATGGTGCTGCCCGGCCCCGGCATCCCCCTGCTGATCCTGGGCCTGCTCATCCTCGCCACGGAGTTCGTCTGGGCCGAGACCCTCCTGCAGCACGTCAAGCGCAGGAGCGCCTCGATGGCGTCAACGGTCTCCGACCGCCTCGGAGCACGACGAAGGAGAACCCCATGAACCGCACCCGCACGGCACCTCGCGTGGCACGCGTCCTGCTCATCCCCGTCGCGGCGCTGGCACTCGCCGGCTGCGGCTCGATCCAGGAGGCGGTCGACGGTGCCCAGGGCGCCGTCGACGCCGCCCAGTCGGTGCTGCAGGCTCCTCAGCAGATCGGCGCCGCCTGCGAGTCCGCCGTCGCCGCCCTCGCCCCCGGCCTGCCGGCCGCCGAGGCGCGTGCGGCCCTCGACGAGTCGACCGCCCTGCTCGACGCGGCACTCGGAGGCGCGGCGTCCCTCCCCGGCATCTCCGACGTGCGCGACGCGTTCGTCTCTGCAGCCGAGTCGCTCACCTCGGGGGTCGACAGTGCCTCGACGGAGGCCGCCCGCAATGCCGTGTCGACGGCGTGCGCGGCCTTCACCGGCCAGTAGCCGCGGTCACGAGCCCCCGCGCAGGAAGTCGAGCACGAGGCGCGCGACGCGCACCGGATGCTGGAACAGGAACGAGTGCCCCGCACCGGCGACGAGCCGGAGGCGGGCATCGGGGATCCGGTCGGCGATGATCCGGCTGTTCGCCGCCGGGGTGACGACGTCGCGGGCGCCCGTCACCACCAGTGTCGGCGCCGCGATGCTCTCGAGGGCCTGGAGGTTCGACGACGAGGCGAGCCAGGGGTCCTCGGCCCTGACCATCGCGTCGTAGGTGCGCTGCGGCGTCGACTCGTCCGGGTACCGGCCGCTCTCGACGGCGTCCGTGAGCCGCACGACGAACTGGCGCCCGGCCGACTGCGCGCATGGCGTGCGCGGATAGTTCGTCGCGAGGTAGGCGGCGATGCTGCCGTCGGAGTCGCTGTCGGCCTCCTGGACCCACCGCGGTCCCAGCACGGTCTCCGGTCCACCGGGATTGGTGCCGGCGAGCACGAGGCGGCGCACCGAGCCGGGGTGCCTGATGGCCAGCTGCTGGGCGACGAAGCCGCCCATCGACCAGCCGAGCACGTCCGGACGTGCGAGGCCGAGCTCGGCGATCAGGTCGGCGGTCCAGTCGGCCATGGCGGGGAAGGTGATGCGCGAGGGCGCCGGGCCGGAGAGGCCGAGTCCGGGGTAGTCCATGACGATGACCCGCCGGCTGCGGGCCAGTCCGGCGAGCAGGGCCGGGTCCCACTCCGCCATCGGCGAGCCGGTGCCGTTGAGCAGGAGCAGGGGCTCGCCGCTGCCGACCTCCGCCCACGCGATGCGGGTGCCGGCCGCCGCCACCGTGGATACGTCCAGCCGGACGCCGGATCCCGCACTCGACGGCACGGTGGTGCACCCGTCAGCGCGGGTCGAGGGTCTGGGTGCGGCTCCCGCCGCCGCAGCAACCGACGGCGTACTGACGGCGACGAGGGCGAGCAGGACCGCGGCCGCAGCGGTGCGGATCACGTCAGGCGGCAGCCGCGCGCTCCGCGGCTGCGGCCGTCGACTTCGCCTTGATGTAGGCGCTCGACTGCAGGTTGAACATCAGCCAGAGCACGACGATGTCCACCGGGACCGTCAGCAGCATGCGCATGACGTAGCCCTGGAAGAGGTAGGCGACGCCGCCGATGATGTTGAGGGCGATGAGCACCGCCATGACGATGCGGGCCCAGTTGCGCCCCTGCCACAGGTAGGCGGCCACGACGATCCTGAACAGCGCCAGCGCGATGATCACGGCGCCGGCGAGGAACACGCCGATGAGGAGGAGGGAACCGGCGATGTCGGTGACGCCCTGCTCCTGGAGGCTCGCCTCCAGCCCCTCGGCGATCCCCGAGCGCGACATCGAGAAGGCCGCGGCGATGAGGTCGAGGCCGGACACGATCGCGACGACCGCGGCGATCCACTGGAGGATCACCGCGATGCTCAGGCTGACCGGTCTGCTCATGGTCGTGAGGGTACGCCGACCGGGGCCCTACATGCGGAGCTTGCGGAAGACCGGCCGCGGCAGCAGCTTCACCGCGGACATCACGTAGCGCAGCTGCGCCGGTGCGTAGACGGTGCCGCGCCCCCGGCGCAGGCTCGCGACGATCACGTCGGCGACGTCCTCCGGCGTGACGGCCATGGGTGCCGGGTCGCGACCCTCGGTCATCCGGCCGATGACGAACCCGGCCCGGACCACGAGCACATGGACGCCCGACCCGTGCAGGGCGTCGCTCAGCCCCTGGGCGAAGGCGTCGAGTCCCGACTTGGTCGATCCGTAGACGAAGTTCGCGCGCCGGGCGCGGTCCCCGGCGACGCTCGACAGGACGACCAGGCTGCCGTGGCCCTGGAGGCGCAGCCTCCGGGCGGCATGCAGTCCGGTGCTGAGCATGGCCGTGTAGTTGATCGTCGCGACCGTCACCGCGAGGCTCGGGTCCGCCTCGGACACGTCCTGGTCCCCCAGGATCCCGAACGCGAGCAGGACCAGGTCGATGTCACCGCCATCGAAGACGCTGTCGATGAGCATGCCGTGGCCGTCGGTGTCCGTGGCCTCGAACGGAACCTGGACCACGCCCGAGAAGCCCTCTGCTGACAGCGCGGCCACGGCGGCATCCAGCCGCTCGGACGGGCGTCCGGCGAGGACGATCCTGCGCAGCCGGCTGCGCGGAAGGCGGCGGACCGTGGCGAGGGCGATCTCGCTGGTGCCGCCGAGGACGAGGACAGCCTGGGGCTCGCCGAGGGCGTCGATCACAGCTGCAGTCTCCTTGCGAGGTCGGACGTGAACACGCCGTCGGGGTCCAGCTCGTCGCGCGCACGCCGCCACTCCGACAGTCGAGGGTACGACGCGGCCATCATCTCCGGTGACATGCGCGAGTCCTTGGCGAGGTACAGGCGCCCGCCGGCCGCGAGGACGAGCTCGTCGAGTCCGTCGAGGGTCGATGCCAGCCCGGGCACGGCGGCGGGCACGTCGATCGCGAGTGTCCACCCGGGCTGCGGGAAGGACAGGGGAGCCGGGTTCGCGGCCCCGAACCGCTTGAGGACGGTCACCGGCGAGAACGCGCCGATGCGGCGCAGGCGATCCAGGGTCGCCGCGACGAGGTGGCCCGCGTCGTCGGGGATCGAGAACTGGTACTGCAGGAAGCCGGCAGGACCGTAGCCGCGGTTCCAGTCCTGCAGGACGTCGAGCGGATGGAAGAACGTCGCAATCTGCTGCAGTTCCGCGAGCCGGTGCTTCGGTGCCTTGCGGAACCACGCCTCGTTGAAGGCGCGCATGGTCAGCGGGTTCACCAGGCCGCTGGGCATGATGTCGGGCACCGTGGCCATCACCTTGGGGTGGTAGGCGAGCGGCTCGGAGCGCAGTTTGGGCGGGAGAGCATCGGCAGTCGCGTGGTCGCCGCGCGTGAGGACGCCTCGCCCCGAGGGGTGCGCGCTGTCGACCCAGGCCACGCTGTAGCGGTAGGCGTCGTCGCCGGTGAGCATCCGGGACATGAGGTCGTCGAGGTCGGCGGTCCGGTCGGTGTCCACGCTGACCAGTGAGCTCGAGATCGGGATGAGGTCGAAGGTGGCCTCGGTCATGACGCCGGTCAGGCCCATGCCACCGACCGTCGCCCAGAACGCTTCCGGCTCCTGCTCGGGACCCAGGCGATGCTCGACTCCCCGACCGTCGATGAGGGTCAACGCGGAGACATGCGAGCCGAACGTCCCCTCGACGTGGTGGTTCTTGCCGTGGACGTCGGCCGCGATGGCACCGCCGACAGTGACCATGCGGGTCCCGGGGGTCACGGGCACGAAGAATCCCTGCGGCACGATGACCTTGAGCAGGGCGTCGAGGCTCACACCCGCCCCGACGGTGACCGTGCCCGCCTCGCGGTCGAGGTCGATCTGCGCCAGCGCCGCCAGGTCCAGGACGGTGGCACCGCCGGACTGGGCCGCGTCGCCGTAGGACCGTCCGAGGCCTCGGGCGAGGAGACCCCGCGACGTCGCCTTCGCCACGGCCTCCTGCACGTCAGCAACCGAGGTGACGCGCTCCACCGTCGCCGTCGATGGGGCCGTCCGTCCCCAGCCGGTGAGCAGCGTCTCTCCGGCGCGAGGGGCGAGCGGGGACGCAGGGGACGACGGCATGCCTCAGAATCCCACGGAACCGAGGGTGAAGAGAACCAGCCAGGCCACGCCCGTCGCCATGAGCGCCCAGTCGTGCAGGACGACGTCCTCCGGGGCCTCGGCCTCGCCTCGGTCGACGTCCACCGCGTAGCGCAGCAGCCCCATGACGAAGGGGAGGACACTCCAGGCCGCCCAGGGAGCCGACGAGGGGGCACTGCCCACCTCAAAGGCCCACAGGCAGTACGCGGTGATGGTCACTGCGGCGGCGATGGCCCACACGAAGCGCAGGTAGCTGAGCGTGTACCCCGTCAGGCTGCGGCGCATCGCCACGACGGGCGCGCCGGGCTCGGGCTCCCGGCTCCCTCGAGTCAGTTCGCTGTAGCGCTTCCCTGCCGCCATGAACAGCGAGCCGAAGCCGGCGACGATGAGGAACCACTGCGAGATAGGAAGCTCCGACGCAACGCCGCCGGCAATCGCTCGAAGCAGGAAGCCCATCGCCAGCAGGACGAGCTCGATCACCGGCTCGTTCTTCAGCCACAGGCTGTAGGACGTCGTGAACACGAAGTAGCAGACGAGCACCGCCAGCAGCCCGACGTTGACGCTGAGCGCCAGTGCCAGAGCGGCAATGGCCAGGACGGCAGCGAGAACAGCCGCGAGGGTCGGGGACAGGTCGCCGGACGCGATCGGGCGTCGGCACTTGACCGGGTGCGCCCGATCCGACTCGACGTCTCGGAGATCGTTGATGACGTACGTCGAGCTGGAGATGAGGCAGAAGGCGACGAAGGCGAGCAGGCTGGGCACGAGGACAGCCGGCTTGAAGATGTCTCCAGCGGCGAGCGGTGCGGCGAAGACCAGCGCGTTCTTGAGCCATTGCCTCGGCCGCATCGCTGCGACCACCGCCACGGGAAGCGAGCGGCGACTATCCATTGCGCTCCACGTGGTTGTCCGGTTCCGAGTCGCCCACGATTCGGGCGATCTGCGGGACGACGAGCAGCCAGGTGATCGCGTGCATGAGCAGGAGCAGGATCCGGGTCGACCAGTAGACGTCGGAGGGCTGCAGGATCGGCCAGAGACAGGAGGCCAGGGCCAGCAGGGTCCCGACCCAGAACACGATCCGGCCCGCATGGCGCCGGCCCCTCAGGAGGGACGCAAGCAGGGCCCCCGCCACGGCTGCCGCCAGCGGCACGAGCAGGACCACCAGCCACGTGAGGTTCGAGATGTGGGCCTCGCCCACGGACACCAGTTCGAAGGGCACGCCGAAGAGCCGTCCGACGAAGAAGATGACCAGGCAGAGCAGGCTCGACCAGCCACCCGTGACCACGGCGGCGTAGAGGAGGTTCCGGATCGTGGGGTCGGCCGCCGTGGGCGGGCCCACGGGGGTCTTCGAGTCCAGCCACGGCGCGGTCATGGCGAGCATTATTCGGCTCTTCACAATCCGGGGTGTAGTTGGGGTCTGAATCCGCCGGTTTCGAGCAGGGATCTGGCGATGTAGTTGGTGAGGTTGCGGAACCCGAGGGCTGATCCGCGGAGGTGCTCGAGGCGGCCGTTGATGGCCTCGGTGGCTCCGTTGGAGGTGCCGGGCCGGTCGAAGTAGGCAAGCACGTCGGCTGCGCGCCTGCTCAGGGTCCGCCCGAGGGTGCGGATCTCGGTAAGGGCGTTCGGCACGCCGCTGCCGATCGCGTCGATGAGGGCGGTCATGGCCTGCTTGCCTGCCGCCCGGTCGGGGTGGCGGTAGGCGGCGATCATCTGCTGGTAGTAGCCCCACGAGGCCTGGACGTCGGCGTGCCGGTCGTCGGCGAACAGCGCGGCCAGGCGTGCGGCCTGCTTGTCGGTGAGCAGGTCCTGCCCGGTCGACAGGGTCCGGCGCGAGCGGTACAGCGGGTCGTCCTTGCGACCCCGATGGCCGTGGATGTCCAGCTGGACGCGGCGTCGGCACTTGTCCAGGGCCTCGCCGGCCAGACGGACGACGTGGAAGGGATCCATCACCGTTGCGGCGGCAGGAAGTTCCTCGGCCGCAGCGGTCTTGAAGCCGGTGAACCCGTCCATCGCGACGACCTCCACGCCCGTGCGCCAGGACGCCTCGCGGCCCGCGAGCCAGTCCTTGAACACCTGCTTGGAGCGGCCCTCGACCATGTCCAGCAGTCGCGCGGGCCCGGTGCCGTCGCGGATCGGGGTGAGGTCGATGACCACGGTGACGTACTTGTCGCCACGCCGAGTATGCCGCCACACGTGCTCGTCCACGCCGATGACCCGGACCCCGTCGAAACGGCTCGGATCGCCGATCAGCACCCGGCGGCCCTCGGCCAGGACCGCGTCGTTCGCGGTGTTCCAGGACACCGCCAGGCCCTCGGCGATCCGGGCCACGGTCAGGTGCTGCACCACGATCGCCTCGAGCGCCCATCGCAGCCCCCGCCGCGAAAGCCGCGCCCGCGGCTCGGCCGCCCTGGCGGTGTCCTGGCGCCACACGTGCCCGCAGTCGGCGCACCGGTAGCGGCGGACCCGCACGACCAGCATCGTCGGCCGCCATCCCAGCGGCTCGTGCGCCAGCCACCGCGTCACCGTGTCACGTGGATCTCCCGCGCACCCGCACCGGCGGCACCACTGGTCCGGATCCACCACCCGGCACTCGATCACCGCACGACCGGGCTCCAGCCGCTGACCGACAGCCTCCAAGCCCAGCTCGTCGAGCCGGCAGAACGTGGTCAGGTCAGGGCAGGCGAAGGTAACGTCAGACACGTCGAGGTCTCCTCGGTGGGTTGCGTGAGAACTCCCATCCTGCGGAGACCTCGACACCTACCCACGGACCGACGCGCCGACCACCACTACACCCTCAACTGCGAAGAGCCCCTAACACCACCAGGGCGACCACGTCCATGCGGCTGGTCACGGCCATGAACGCGA
>CALGTB010000105.1 GCA_937902285.1 uncultured Actinomycetes bacterium
TGCGGGCCCCTCTGGAGGAGCTGGAGCCGCTGCGGCCAGCCGTCGTGGGCTTCGACTTCGACGAACTGCTCAACGCCCAGGCCTTCTTCGGGCACGACCCGGTGCCGTACCTCACGGGGCTGGCCCGCGACGGATTGCTGCTCACGGCGACCTGGCATCCGGGCAATCCGGTTACTGGTGGTCGGTTCGACGACCGCTCGTGGTCGTCGATCGACGAGCTCCTCGACCCCGCCTCGGCCCCGTCGGCGTCCTTCTGGCCTGCGTACGACGAGCTCCTGGCACAGGCACGACGGTTCCAGGACGAGGGTGTGGCCGTGATCTTCAAGCCGCTGCACGAGGCCTCGGGGGACTGGTTCTGGTGGGGTGCAGCGGCCCCGGACACCTACCGGGAGCTGTTCGCGCAGATGCAGTCGCGCGCCTACGCGAGCGGCGTTCACAACCTGCTGTGGGGCTACGCGGCGAATCCCCAGCGGTACGACACCGATGGCGACCCCATCGCCTACCTGCCCGCGTCGATCGACCTCGCCGGGCTCGATGTGTACGACGACGAGGGATCCACGTCCCTTACGATCACCGACTACCGCGACCTGCAGGACGTCGCGCCGCGGATGGCGCTCACCGAGGTCGGTCCGCGTGGATCGACGTCCGGTGCCTGGAGCCCGACGGTCATCACCGACACGCTCCGGAGCGAGGGCCTGTATGCGGCCTTCGCCCTGCTGTGGAGAGACGAGCCCCAGCCTGGCAACCGCTATCAGATCTCGTCGCTCGACGGGGGAGTGCCGTGGCTCGAGTCGTGCCCGAACGGCCTGTGCAGCCTTGGTGCGCAATAGCCGATGGTTACCGGGGTCTTATCCGATCCGGGGTCCTAGGTCCTCGGATCGGCGAGCGCCGCGCCGTACCCTGAAGGAGCATGAAGTTCTAAGGAGGCACCGTGCATCCGCACGAGAGGCGTGATCCCCACCATCCGCTGAGGCGAACCAAGGACTACCGCCCCGACGGCACCAGGAACCGCCGATGGAGCGCCCCGGAGCGCTCGTACCGCCTCACCTACCGCAGGCGGCCCATCACGACGCTGCTGTCCACCCTCCTGGCGATCCTCCTTCCCGCGACCATCGTCGTCGCTGCATCGCAGTTCGGCGCCACCCGTGGCGCCCCCGAGCAGAAGCGTCCGGTGATGAACGCCCTCGCGTGGGAGTGGAGCGACGGCGACACCTCCGCCCATCGCGTCTTCGACTCGAGCGACTACCGGAAGACCGACCTCCCTGAGCTCGTCGTCCGCGTCCCCGTCGGCGAGACCGGCCTGATGGCCCTGCAGTTCCTGCAGGACGGCGAGTGGAACGACGAGTGGCTCGCGAAGCCGGACTCCAAGGGCATCGTCCGGATGCCGTTCGATCCCTACTGCGCCAACGACACCTGGTGCGACGGCGCCTACCGCTACCGCGTGCGCCTCGGTCAGCTGATCTCCTACTTCGACGTCGAGTACTGGGAGCGCTAGCCGCCTCCTCGCATGAGCTGCGTCGCGCCGGCCCCTCACCGGGTCGGCGCGGTGTGTCAGACCCCCGTTCCATACTGAAGGTGCTCACGAAGCGCGGCCGCAAGCCCTCCGGCTGGCCGCCTGCCAACCGCCCTCGCGTCGGTGGCCCCGGAGGAAGAGCCGCCGACCGGACAGCCCGGACGGAAGCGGGATTCGAGGGAGGCCCGATGGGTCCGACCGGCACGCCATCATCCGGCCGCCGATTCTTCAGCGTCACGGGCATCGACTGGGACGATGACGCGTCGATCACCGCCTGGGCATACAGGGTCTGGCAGCAGCTCACCGACGACGAGAGGAACCACATGACGCGTGAACCACGCATCCACCTGACAGGTCGCTACACCGAGGCCGTCGCCTACGTCACCGCGATCCACGCCACCCAGACCCGCAAGGGCACCGACATCCCATACGTGTGCCACCTGCTGGGAGTCTCCAGCCTCGTCATCGAGGCGGGGGGAGACGAGGACCAGGCGATCGCAGGCCTGCTGCACGACGCAGCGGAGGACTGCGGTGGCGAGGCGCGGCTGGCCGACATCGAGGCCAGGTTCGGTGCCCGCGTCGCCGGCATCGTCCGCGGCTGCTCCGACTCGATCACGGAGAACCCTGAGCGCAAGCAGCCGTGGCGGCCGCGGAAGGAGGCGCACCTAACGCATCTGGAGAAGGCCGATGCCGACGTGGTGATGGTCACCGCGGCCGACAAGCTGCACAACGCCCGGGCGATCTGGACCGACATCCAGCGCGACGGCGTGCTGACCCTGAAGCGGTTCAACGCGGACGCCGACGACGTGGCGTGGTACTACGGACAGATCCTCAAGGTCCTCCAGGACCGTGCGGCTCCGGTCGACCTGACCATCCCACTGGAGGAGGCCGTCACCGGAATCCGCTCAGCGGTGACCGCTGTGGCCTCCTGAGGACGACGGGACGGACCGGATCCATGAGGGGCCGACGTACCGGCAATACGCCGATAATGTGCATTATGCCATTCTGCTCTTTTGGGCCACACCGGCTCTCTTGACCGCGTGCGTCGGATGCACTCCCCGGGGCCAGCCCTCAGGCGGTCAGCAGGGCGATGAGCGCCAGCTCCTCGTCGCGCGTGAGTCCTGCACGACGGGGCCGGTCAAGTCCGCGGCTCCGCTCGTCGGCGAGCGTGTCAGCGAGGGTCTGCGCCAGTGGCCGGCGCACCAGGCCCACCTCGAGCGCGCGTCGATCGCTGCGCGCGGCGAAGCCCGCGTACTCCGGAAGCGGCAGCCACAGCGGCAGCGACCGCGGACCGGCCCAGGGCTCGACACCCTGCTCGACCAGCCAGGCCGGATCCGCGGCGACAGCGTTCCCGGTGAAGCCGGCGGCCTCCGCGGCCAGAGTCAGCGCGGCCGGAAG
>CALGTB010000106.1 GCA_937902285.1 uncultured Actinomycetes bacterium
ACGCCCGCGACACCAAGCTGGGGCCGGAGGAGATCACCCGCGACATCCCGAACGTGTCCGAGGAGGTGCTGGCCGATCTCGACGAGCGCGGCATCATCCGCATCGGCGCCGACGTGGTCCCGGGCGACGTGCTCGTGGGCAAGGTCACGCCCAAGGGCGAGACCGAGCTGACTCCCGAGGAGCGCCTCCTGCGCGCCATCTTCGGTGAGAAGGCCCGTGAGGTGCGCGACACCTCGCTCAAGGTCCCGCACGGCGAGTCGGGCAAGGTCATCGGCGTCCGCGTCTTCGACATCGACGAGGGCGACGAGCTCCCGCCGGGGGTCAACCGCCTCGTGCGCGTCTACATCGCGCAGAAGCGCAAGATCACCGAGGGCGACAAGCTCGCCGGCCGCCACGGCAACAAGGGCGTCATCGCGAAGATCCTGCCCCCCGAGGACATGCCGTTCCTCGAGGACGGGACTCCGGTCGACGTCGTCCTCAACCCCCTGGGCGTCCCGGGCCGCATGAACATCGGCCAGATCCTCGAGACGCACCTGGGCTGGGCGGCCAAGGCCGGCTGGGAGGTCGACCCCGCGGATCCGCGCGGCGTCCGGCTGCCCAAGGAGGCCACGTCCGTGCCCCGCAACACGAAGGTCGCCACCCCCGTGTTCGACGGCGCCCGCGAGGAGGAGCTCTCGCTCGTCCTCGACTCCACCCGCGTCACGGACGACGGGCTCAAGCTGGTCGGCAACGACGGCAAGGCCCATCTGTTCGACGGTCGCAGCGGCGAGCCGATCCCGGGTCGCATCGCGGTGGGCTATATCTACATCCTGAAGCTGCTGCACCTCGTCGACGACAAGATCCACGCTCGCTCGACGGGCCCGTACTCGATGATCACCCAGCAGCCGCTGGGCGGCAAGGCGCAGTTCGGCGGGCAGAGGTTCGGCGAGATGGAGGTGTGGGCCCTCGAGGCCTACGGCGCCGCCTACGCGCTGCAGGAGCTCCTCACCATCAAGTCCGACGACGTGCTGGGTCGCGTCAAGGTCTACGAGGCGATCGTCAAGGGCGAGAACATCCCCGAGCCGGGCATCCCGGAGTCGTTCAAGGTTCTCGTCAAGGAGATGCAGTCGCTGTGCCTCAACGTGGAGGTGCTGTCGAGCGACGGCATGTCCATCGAGATGCGCGACAGCGATGACGACGTCTTCCGCGCAGCAGAGGAACTGGGCATCGACCTGTCGCGGCGTGAGCCGAGCAGCGTCGACGAACTCTGAGTGCTCACCCGCTCGAACTGACTCCACACGACCCGAAGACCGAACGAAGGACACCCAACGTGCTTGACGTCAACTTCTTCGACGAACTGCGCATCGGCCTGGCGACCGCGGAGGACATCCGCACGTGGTCGTACGGCGAGGTGAAGAAGCCCGAGACCATCAACTACCGCACGCTCAAGCCCGAGAAGGACGGCCTGTTCTGCGAGAAGATCTTCGGACCGACTCGCGACTGGGAGTGCTACTGCGGCAAGTACAAGCGCGTGCGCTTCAAGGGCATCATCTGCGAGCGCTGCGGCGTCGAGGTCACGCGCGCCAAGGTGCGCCGTGAGCGCATGGGGCACATCGAGCTCGCCGCCCCCGTCACGCACATCTGGTACTTCAAGGGCGTGCCCAGCCGGCTCGGCTACCTGCTCGACCTCGCCCCGAAGGACCTCGAGAAGGTCATCTACTTCGCCGCCTACATGATCACGTGGGTCGACATCGAGGGTCGCCACGAGGCGCTGCCGTCGCTGGAGAACCAGCTCGGCGTCGAGAAGAAGCAGATCGCCAACCGCCGCGACTCGGACATCGAGTCACGGCAGCAGAAGCTCGAGGCCGACCTCGCCGAGCTCGAGGCCGAGGGCGCCAAGTCCGACGTCCGCCGCAAGGTGCGCGAGTCGGGCGAGCGTGAGATGGCCTCCATCCGCCGCAAGGCCGATGGCGACATCGAGCGCCTCGATCGCATCTTCGACCGCTTCCGCACCCTCAAGGTCCAGGACCTCGAGGGCGACGAGATGCTCTACCGCGAGATGCGCGACCGCTACGGTCGCTGGTTCGACGGCGGCATGGGTGCCGCGGCCATCCAGAAGCGCCTCGAGTCGTTCGACCTCGAGGCCGAGTCGACCCTCCTCCGCGAGATCGTCGAGACGGGCAAGGGCCAGAAGAAGACCCGCGCCCTGAAGCGCCTCAAGGTCGTCACCGCGTTCCTCAACACGTCCAACTCCCCGCGCGGCATGGTGCTCGACGCCGTGCCGGTCATCCCGCCGGACCTGCGCCCGATGGTGCAGCTCGACGGCGGCCGCTTCGCGACGTCGGACCTGAACGACCTCTACCGCCGCGTGATCAACCGCAACAACCGGCTCAAGCGGCTGCTCGACCTGGGCGCGCCCGAGATCATCGTCAACAACGAGAAGCGCATGCTCCAGGAGGCCGTCGACGCGCTGTTCGACAACGGCCGTCGTGGCCGGCCCGTGACCGGACCGGGCAACCGGGCGCTCAAGTCGCTCTCTGACATGCTCAAGGGCAAGCAGGGCCGCTTCCGCCAGAACCTGCTCGGCAAGCGCGTCGACTACTCCGGCCGCTCGGTCATCGTCGTGGGCCCGCAGCTCAAGCTCCACCAGTGCGGCCTGCCCAAGCAGATGGCGCTCGAGCTGTTCAAGCCGTTCGTCATGAAGCGGCTGGTCGACCTCAACCACGCGCAGAACATCAAGAGCGCCAAGCGCATGGTCGAGCGCTCGCGCCCCGTCGTGTGGGACGTGCTCGAGGAGGTCATCCGCGAGCATCCGGTGCTGCTCAACCGGGCGCCCACCCTGCACCGCCTCGGCATCCAGGCGTTCGAGCCACAGCTGATCGAGGGCAAGGCCATCCAGATCCACCCGCTCGTCTGCACGGCGTTCAACGCCGACTTCGACGGCGACCAGATGGCCGTGCACCTGCCGCTGTCGGCGGAGGCGCAGGCCGAGGCCCGCATCCTCATGCTGTCGAGCAACAACATCCTGTCGCCCGCCAACGGGCGTCCGGTCACCACGCCGACGCAGGACATGGTCCTGGGCATCTACTTCATGACGTCGGACCGCGCCGACACGGCCGGTGACGGCCGTGCGTTCGTCTCGGTCGCCGAGGCGCTCATGGCGTTCGATGCCGGAAGCATCTCGATCCAGTCGCCGGTCACCATCCGGCTCGAGACCGGGCTGCCCCCCGAGGGCTTCGAGGCCCCTGAGGGCTGGGAGCCCGGGCGGCCCTTCCTGCTCGCCACGACGCTCGGACGGGCCCTCTTCAACGAGGCCCTGCCGGTCGACTACCCCTTCGTCAACGTCCAGGTGGACAAGAAGGTCCTCGGCCAGACGGTCAACCGCCTCGCCGAGCTCTACCCGAAGGTCCAGGTGGCCGACACGCTCGACCGCCTCAAGGCCCTCGGCTTCCACTGGGCGACCCGATCCGGCGTCACCATCTCGATCTCCGACGTCATCGCGCCGCCGGAGAAGCCCGTGCTGCTCGGCAACGCGGAGGAGAAGGCGGCCAAGGTCGAGACCCAGTACGGCCGTGGCCTGATCACCGACGCTGAGCGCCGGCAGGAGCTCATCGAGATCTGGACCCGGGCCACCGACGAGGTCGCCCAGGCGATGCAGAAGAACTTCCCGCCGACCAACCCCGTCCACATGATGGTCGACTCGGGTGCTCGCGGTAACTTCATGCAGGTGCGCCAGATCGCCGGCATGCGCGGCCTCGTGGCCAACCCGAAGGGCGAGATCATCCCGCGCCCGATCAAGTCCAACTTCCGTGAGGGCCTGTCGGTCCTGGAGTACTTCATCTCCACCCACGGTGCCCGCAAGGGCCTCGCCGACACGGCGCTGCGCACGGCGAACTCGGGCTACCTGACCCGCCGCCTCGTGGACGTGTCGCAGGACGTGATCATCCGTGAGGTCGACTGCGGCACCGATCGCGGCGCCCAGATCGTCATCGGCGAGCGCGTCGGCGACGTGCTGCGTCCGGTCGACAACCTGGACACCTCGGTGGCGTCGCGCACGCTGGCCCGTGCGGTCGAGGTCGACGGCAAGGAGCTGGCCCCGGCCGGCACCGAGCTCACCTACCCGATCCTCGAGGAGCTCGTCGCCCAGGGTGCCGAGACGATCCGCGTGCGCTCGGTCCTCACCTGCGAGAGCTCGGTGGGCACCTGCGCCATGTGCTACGGCCGCTCGATGGCCACCGGCAAGCTGGTCGACGTGGGCGAGGCCATCGGCATCGTCGCAGCGCAGTCCATCGGCGAGCCCGGCACCCAGCTGACCATGCGCACGTTCCACACCGGCGGCGTCGCCGGTGAGGACATCACGCACGGCCTGCCCCGCGTCGTCGAGCTGTTCGAGGCCCGCACCCCCAAGGGTGTCGCCCCGATCAGCGAGGTGTCCGGACGGGTGCGCATCGACGACACCGACAAGACCCGCAAGATCGTCGTGGTCCCGGACGACGGCTCCGAGGAGATCGCCCAGCCGGTCTCCAAGCGCTCGAAGCTGCTCGTCGAGGACGGCCAGCACGTCGCGGTGGGCCAGCAGCTCATCGCCGGTGCGGTGGATCCCAAGCAGGTCCTGCGGATCCTCGGCCAGCGCGCCGTCCAGCTGCACCTGGTCGACCAGGTGCAGGAGGTCTACCGGTCGCAGGGCGTGTCGATCCACGACAAGCACATCGAGGTGATCGTCCGCCAGATGCTCAAGCGGATCATCATCGTCGACTCGGGCGACTCGGAGTTCCTCACGGGCGAGCTCGTGGAGCGCACCAAGTTCGAGGGCGAGAACCGGCGCGTGGTGGCCGAGGGCGGCACCCCCGCCTCGGGCCGCCCGGAGCTGATGGGCATCACCAAGGCCTCCCTGGCCACGGAGTCGTGGCTGTCGGCCGCCTCCTTCCAGGAGACCACCCGGGTGCTCACCGACGCGGCGATCAACGCCAAGAGCGACCCGCTGCTCGGCCTCAAGGAGAACGTCATCCTGGGCAAGCTCATCCCGGCCGGCACGGGCAT
>CALGTB010000107.1 GCA_937902285.1 uncultured Actinomycetes bacterium
TCTCCGATGTCGACTGGGCCGCTCGCGACCTCGCACCCTGGCTGCTGCGTGCGGCACGCGGTCGGTCGTCGGGCGACGGGCGGGAGCCGAAGCGACCGGTGCCAGTGAGCATCTCGTCGTGAGTTCAGCCCCTACGCTGCCGGTATGAGCACCCCGGCCTCCGGCGCGACCACGAACTCAGCTGCTCCCTCGGCCGGCAAGCCGCACAGGATGCCCGCCAAGCGTCAAGTGACCGTGGTGGCGCTCGTCGTCGTGATGACGCTGCTGCCGGCGATCGTCATGCTGGTGGTCACGCGGGTCGGCACCGGCACCGCGCAGGGGGCCGCCACGTGGGCGTCGATCCCCGCGATCGTGGGCATCGCCGCGGCGATGTCGGGGATCCGGCGCTACGCGATCATCGTCGCGATCCTCATGGGCTTCCTCGCGCCGCTGGCGATCGTGGCCGGGCTGTCGCCGGTGTCGGGCGCCGCGCTCATGGCCATCCTGTGCATGACCGTCGGGCGTCTGTCGCGCGTGGGCCTTGAGAAGTCGGGCCTCCTGGTGCCGGTGATGCTGTCGTGGGCGCTCATCGACCCGCCGGCATGGGACGGCGCCACGACCGTGGACCGGCTCGACAACGGCTACCTGCTCTGGATGGCGCTGATCTTCCTGGTCGGCGGCCTCATTCCGGCGCTGCTCGTGCCGCTGCTGCTGCGCAAGCGCCCAGCACCGGCGCGGGCTACCCACACGCAGAGCGAGGCCGTGACCTACACGGTGATGATCACCACCCTCGTGACGGTGTCGACGTTCTACGTGCTCGACCACCCGGAGATGATCGGCGGCGCCTTCCTCATCGCGGTGATCCTCGTGATGGCGCCGATCGGCACCGCCCACACCCTCAAGCCGACGATCTTCCGCGCCCTCGGCACCGTGGGGGGGTCGGTCTTCGTGATCCTCCTCGTCAGCAAGGTTGACTCCCTGGGCCTGATCTACATCATCGGGCTGGTGTTCCTCATCGTGGCGCTCTTCGCACGGCTGAGCGGACTGGCGTGGATCTACTACGTCCTCATGGTGCCGGCCACGGCGTGCCTCAACTCGACGACCCTCACGCAGGTGGGCGAACTGGGCAAGCAGCGCGTCGTCGACAACGTCGTCGGCGGCATCCTCGTCATCATCGCCGCCGCCATCGCGATCGGGTACTCGCAGTGGGCGTCCCACCGGGGCGAGGCGAGCGACGCCGACCACGAGGTGGAGGCCGCCACGCACGCGGTGGCGTAGGCAGTCATCCCACCCGGCCGAGGACGGACGGGCTCAGCGTTCTAGCGAGGCACGCCGAACGTGACGCTGATCGGGCTGCCGGCGCTCGTGGATAGGTTGACGACGCCGAAGCCCAGGCTCGGTCCGACGACCTTGGCGAGCTTCTTCTTCCCACGCGCCTTGACCGCCACGTCGATGCCGTCGGCCGACGCCGTGCACCCGATAGCGAGCGGGCCACGACGGGGCAGGGTGCCGACTCCCGTTGGGGTGACCGTGTAGCCACTGGAGGATCGGGTGACCTTGACGCTCACGGCCACCAGCGTCTGCGTGCAGCCGGAGCGGTAGGCGGAGGTCGTAGCGCGGGTAACGGGGAAGGTACGGGCGAGGTACTCGACCATCTGGAAGCAGGTGTTCATGAGCGCCGCGGCGCGAAGGGTGGAGAAGCCCGGCTTCAGTTCCGACGCATCCCACGCGGTCTCCGCGATCGACGTGAGGTTGTTCGCTCCCAGTGCCGCGCACGTGAGGAGGCGGTTCTTGTTGCTCAACCCCGGAAGCACGGCGACGAGCGCATCCTCGGCCGCCGCTTCGAGGTCGTCGGAGAGCTTGATCTGGACCGCTGTAGCAGTGGCGGGCAGCGTCGGGGAGCTGATGCCGGTATGGCCGTTGGCCGGGACCGTGGCATCGACGGTGACGGGGAACTTCATCGGCCCCAGGGCCGGGCTGGCCGACGTGGCCTGCGCCGGCATGACGACAGCCACGCCGACGGCGATCGCGGCTGCCGCTGCCGCTGTCCGGAGCTTCATGGACGGAACCTACGCCGCCCCGTCACGCAGCGCTAGGGCCCCAACGGGTCAACGTGTCCGTCAGCATTCGGCGGGGCTGGCCCCGAGCGCCGCTCCCGCGTGATTACATGCGGGGATGTCGGAAACAGGGTCGCGCCCCGAAGGCTTCTCGCTGCACCAAGCCGTCGCGGTGGGGGTGAACACCACCAGCCCAGCGTTCTCCCTCGCCGCCGTGCTGGCGCCCATGGCGCTGCTCGTC
>CALGTB010000108.1 GCA_937902285.1 uncultured Actinomycetes bacterium
CACCCAGCTCCGCCTTCTCGACCTGCAGGGGCGGGACACCAAGCTGGCGCAGCTGGCCCACCGCGCGAGCACGCTGCCCGATGCGGCGGCCCTCGCCGATCTCGAGACCCGCCTCGCCCGGCTGCGCGACGAGGTGGTGGCGGCGGAGACGATCGCCGCCGACCTCGCACTGGAGCAGCGCAAGGCCGACGCCGACGTGGAGCAGGTCCGGGAGCGGGCGCGGCGCGACCAGGAGCTGCTGGACTCCGGCTCGATCGGCGACCCCAAGCAGCTGCAGTCGCTCCAGCACGAGCTGGTCTCACTGGCCCGTCGGCAGGGGGAGCTCGAGGACGTCGAGCTGGAGATCATGGAGCGCCTCGAGGGCGCCGAGGCAGCGGTGCGGGTGCTCACTGCGGAGCGCGACGCGCTCACAGCCGAGCGTGAGGCCCTGGCGGCATCGGTCCTCGCCCAGCGTGCCGACATCGATGCCGAGCGCGCCGGCGTCGTCGTCGAAAGGGCTGCGCTCGTCGAGGGGATCCCGGCGGACCTGCTCTCCCTCTACGACAAGATCCGGGCCGATCACGGCGGCATCGGAGCCGCACCCCTGCATCGCGGCAGGTGCGAGGGCTGCCGGATGGTGCTCCCGCCGAACGAGATCGAGGCGCTGCGGGCTGCGCCGCCCGACGCCGTGCTGCGATGCGAGGAGTGCCGCCGCATTCTCGTGCGGACGGACGAGTCGGGCCTCTAGCCGTGACACGCAGTCTCATCGTCGAGGCCGACGGTGGCTCACGAGGCAACCCCGGTCCTGCTGCCTATGGCGCCGTCGTCCGGGATGCGGCGACCGGGACGGTCCTCGCCGAGCTGGCCGAGTACCTCGACACCGTGACGAACAACGTGGCCGAGTACCGAGGTGCCATCGCGGGCCTGCGCGAGGCGTGGGCGATCGACCCGGCGGCCAATGTCGAGGTGCGCCTGGACTCGAAGCTCATCGTCGAGCAGATGAGCGGCCGGTGGCAGGTGAAGCATCCGAGCATGCGGGAGCTCGCTCGTGAGGCCCGAGCCGTGTTCGCCCCGGGCCAGGTCTCCTACACCTGGGTCCCGCGCGAGAAGAACAAGCACGCCGACTCGCTGGTCAACGAGATGATCGATGCGGCGCTGGCCCGTGGTGAGCGCTCGATCAGGCGCCTCAACGGTGCCCCGAGCGAGGACACGTCGGCGGACGACGTCGTGGGCAGCATCGACGTGGAGCACAGCCGCACGGTGGTCGAGGAGCGCGTCCGCCGGCAGCCGCCCACTGTCATGATCGGCTGGGCCGACCTCGGACGACCGACGGTGACGCTGCTGGCTCGCCATGGCGCCACGGCATGGAGCCTCGAGAAGCGGTTCAGTGGCCGCGGGGGCGTGGACATGCCGCTGGCACCGGTCGGCGAGGCCCAGGCCGCTGCGCTCGCCGCCGAGGTGGTGCGGCGCGGTGATGTCACCCGCATCGTCAGCTCGCCGCTCCTCCGCACGCGCCAGACGGCACAGCACGTGGCAGACGTAACCGGGCTGCCGGTGGAGATCGTTGATGGCTTCGCCGAGTGCGGGTTCGGGGAGTGGGACGGCTTCACGTTCGCTGAGGTCCAGCAGCGGTGGCCCCGGGAGCTCGAGGAGTGGCTCGGCTCGGTCGATGTCGCGCCCCCGGGCGGTGAGTCGTTCACCCAGTGCCGGGCGCGCGTGGCCGAGGCCCGGGAGCAGGTCGTCGAGCGCTTCCCCGGCGAGCGCGTGCTGGTCGTCGCCCACGTGTCGCCCATCAAGATCCTCGTGGGCATCGCGGTGGATGCACCGCTGCAGAGCGTCTACCGCATGGAACTGCCCCCGTGCTCGCTGACCAGCCTGGCGTGGTTCCCGGATGGGAACTCGTCGATGTTCAGCTTCGCCGAGGCCGGGCACCTGCACGGCATCGTCGTGCCCTCGGGCACCTAGCCCCGCGTCGCGCCGATCAGAGCTCTCGGACGACCACGTCGATGGCCATGGCGCGGCCGCTCTCCGGTTCCTGCGCAACCTCGGCCGTGAAGCCCCACTCGCTCAATGCGTCGAGCAGGTCGGACGGTGACGCGATCTGCTGGTCGCCCTCGAGCAGCGACCGGACGAGCCGCCCCTTCGTCGCCTTGTTCATGTGGCTGACGATCGTGCGGCGACCGTCTGACTCCTGCAGGACGCGGACCGTGACCGTGCGCCCGCGCGCGGCCGCCGGGATCGGGCCGAGTCCGGTGTAGGTGCCCGACCTGAGGTCGACGATGACGCCGCGCGAGTCCTCGATGGCCGCACCCACGGCCGTCCGCCAGGCTCCGGCCAGCGTCCCGACTCCCGGGAGGGTCACCCCGCCACTGAGCCGGTAGGCCGGGATGCGGTCCATGGGTCGGAGCAGCCCCCACAGCGCGGACGAGATGGCCAGGCGGTCCTGCGCCCGCCGGCGCGCGCGAGGACTGAGGGTGCGATAGCCGAGGGCGTCGAACAGCACTCCTGAGTACACGTGGATCGCGGGGGCGGCCGGCCGTTCACGCAGGGACCGGTTGGCCGTGACCTCGCCCACCTGAGTCGGACCGAGCCCGAGGGCGCGGGCCGCAGGCTCGGCCGGGCCGTCGCAGAGGGTGACGAGCGCGTCGAGCACCCGCTCGCGGATCCCTGTCAGGGCAGGGAACGACAGCGCTTCGAGATCGAGCGGGGCTCCTCGTCGGGGTGCGTCCTTCCCCTCGCTGGGGGGCAGCACAATGAGCACGTTGGGCAGGCTATCCGCCTCGTCCTGAGGAAGGGGACAGTGCATGTCCGGTTCAGGGAATCTCGACCACTGGCAGGACCTCGCCGCCTTCCACGGCACGGGCAACGACCGCTACTACGACATTCCCGCACTGGTCGCGGGCCAGATGGGGCTTCGCCCGATCGAGCAGCAGGCCGTGGACCTCGCGACCGCCGGCGCGGGCGTGCGCGGGCTGCGCGTGGCTCACATCCAGTCTCACATCGGGATCGACTCGGTGCTGCTCGCGCGCCAGGGGGCGCACGTCACGGCCTTCGACTTCTCCCCGGTCGCGCTGCACCGGCTCCGCGAGATTGCCGACCTGTGCTCGGTCGGCATACGCACCGTCGTCGCCGACTCGCAGGAGCTGGGCCTCCCGGCGTTCGAGGAGTGGCATGGGCAGTTCGACGTCGCCTATGCGACCGTCGGCGTGATCTCGTGGATCGCCGACCTCGAGGCGTGGATGCGGGGGGCCGCTGCGCTCCTGAAGCCCGGCGGGCGGATGGTCCTGCTGGAGCTCCACCCTCTCCTGTGCATGCCGGAGACGCTCGAGCCGCTCGTCATCGACTACCCGTACGTCCATGACGGCGTGCGGCACTACGAGGGCACCGGCTCGTACGCCAACCCGGATGCCGACCTGGCGTGGTCGATCGACCAGTACGCGTGGTCGATCGGCGAGACCGTGAACGCCGCCATCTCGGCAGGGCTGCGCATCGTCGGGCTCGTCGAGCACGTCGAGTCGCCCTTCGACCCGCGTGGCAGCCTCCTCACGCGGGAGGCGGACGGCATGTTCCGCATGCGCCTCGGGAGCGGGGCCGATGGCGAACCGGGGGAGCCGCTGCCGCTGCTGTTCACGCTCGTGGCCGAGCGGGCAGCCTGACGACGGATCGACAGGGCGTCTGCGGTGGCCCTACTCTGGTGACGGACGAGTCGGCTGGGTGATCGCGGCACTGAGGTGTCGAGGAAAGTCCGGCCTCCACAGGGCAGGGTGGTGGGTAACGCCCACCCGGGGCAACCCGCGGGAAAGTGCCACAGAGAACAGACCGCCAGGAGCAATCCTGGTAAGGGTGAAACGGCGGTGTAAGAGACCACCAGCGCGCCAGGTGACTGGCGCGGCTCGGCAAACCCCACCCGGAGCAAGGTCAAGAGGGTCGCGTGGTCCGCAAGGGCGCCGTGACCTGCGCAGGCGAGCGGCCCGCTCGATGCCTGCGGGTAGACCGCACCAGGCTGCTGGCGACAGCAGTCGCAGATGGATGATCACCGTCCCACCGGCCAACGGCCCGGTGGGGCACAGAAGCCGGCTTACAGGCCGACTCGTCCCCCCGCCGGCGCCCCGGCGCGTCCGTCGCTGTCGAGGGACGTGAGGTGGTCGGCAACCTGCTGGCAGGCCGAACCCAGCACCGCGAAGTCGTCGGCGCTGAGCTGGTCGACGAGGTGCTTCCGCACGCTGGTGACGTGATCGGGCGCCGAGGCCACGAGCGTGGCCCAGCCGGTGTCGGTCAGCGCCGCGAACGCTCCCCGACGGTCATCGGCGCACAGCTGCCGCTCGACGAGGCCGGCGCGCTCCATCCGGTCGATCTGGTGCGACAGGCGACTGCGGGACGACAGCGTGGCGTCGGCGAGCTCACTCATGCGCATCCGGCGATCCGGGATCTCCGACAGCCGCACCAGGATCTCGTAGTCGGCGATCGTCAGGCCGTGCTGCTCCTGCAGGTCGCGGCTCAGTCGGTCGGTGAGCAGCACGGAGGCGGAGAGCCACGCCCGCCAGCTCCGCTGCTCGTCCTCGGTCAGCCAGCGCGTCATGGAATCAGCATACCCCGTTTAGTTGAATCATGGACCATCATGAACTCACGCGTCGAGCGACCACACCCGCACGCCGCCCAGGATCCCCGACGTGTTCGGGACGATCTCCCCCTTCGGGCCCACATCAGCGGCGCTGAGGTGCTTGGCGTTGCCGCCGCCGACGTAGATGTGGTCGAAGAACAGCATGTCGTCGAAGTCGTGGATGGCCTTGCGCACCCGCTTGGCCCAGCGCTCGTTGCCGATCTCCTTGCGCTGGGCGTTGCCGAGGGCGATGTCGAACGACAGTCCGTCCCGGAAGGGCCCGTGCGACAGCTCGAGGTGCGGAAGCAGCGCCCCGTCGTTGAACAGTGCTGTGCCGACTCCGGTGCCGAGCGTCATGACGAACTCCATGCCCTTGCCTTGTGCCACGGCGCATCCCTGCATGTCGGCGTCGTTCACGACCTTCGTGGGCTTCTGGAACGCCTCGGCGAGCGCATGCGCAAGGTCGAAGCCGTGCCATGCGGCCGCGAGGTCCGGATCGCGTTCACCGCCGTACTCGGCGCGGGACAGTGAGGGCACCTCGATGACATGGCCATGCCTCACGAGGCCGGGGAAGCCCACCGACACGCGATGGACGTCGAGCATCGACGCGACCAGTGACGTCACCGTGCTCACCAGGGTGTCGGGCGTGCAGGGGTAGGGCGTATCGGTGCGCACCCGGTCGGTGACCATCACTCCCTGCGCGTTGACGATGGACGCCTTGAAGCCGCTGCCGCCGATGTCGATCGACAGGGTCAAGACGTCGTGCGGCCACACCGTGTCCGTTCGGGCTGTGGTCATCTACCAGTCCTCCTTGTCTGTACCGGTCGGGAGCGTGAGGATGTCGCAGCCGGTGTCCGTGACCACCAGCGTGTGCTCGAACTGTGCCGTCCACCTGCGATCCTTGGTCACCACGGTCCAGGTGTCATCCCAGATGTCGTAGTCGTAGGTGCCGAGAGCGATCATCGGCTCGATGGTGAAGGTCATGCCGACCTCGAGCGGCGTCGCGTGCTGCGGGTCGTCGTAGTGCGGGATGATCAGCCCTGTGTGGAACGACGTGCCGATCCCATGCCCGGTGAAGTCGCGGATCACGCCGTAGCCGAAGCGTCGCGCGTAGCTCTCGATGACGCGGCCGATGACGCTGATGGGCCGGCCGGGGGCGACCGCCTTGATCGCTCGGCGGGTCGCCTCCTTCGTCCGCTCGACGAGCAGCTGGACCTCCTCGTCGACGTCACCGACCAGGAACGTCGCGTTGGTGTCGCCGTGGACGCCTCCGATGAAGGCAGTGATGTCGATGTTGCAGATGTCGCCGTCGCGCAGCACCGTGGAGTCGGGGATGCCGTGGCAGATGACCTCGTTGAGCGAGGTGCACAGGGACTTGGGGAAGCCCCGGTAGCCGAGCGTCGACGGATAGGCGCCGTTGTCGCACAGGAACTCGTGCCCGACGCGATCGAGCTCGTCGGTGGTCACGCCCGGGCGCACCGCCCTGCCCACCTCGGCGAGCGCATCCGCGGCCAGTCGTCCCGCGGCGCGCATGGCCTCGATCGTGTCGGCGTCCTTGACCTCGGGACCCGTGTACGGCGCCGGTCCCGGCCGGCCCACGTACTCGGGTCGGATGATCGTCGGGGGAACGGCCCGCATGGGCGTCACCCGCCCCGGGGTGAGCGGCTCGCGCACGCGTTGCGACATGTCCCGAAGTCTAGGTGCGCCCCGGGATCGCTATCTTTGGGGTGACTGGCGCGGCTGAGCGGCCCGCCACGTGGCGACGGGAGAGTCATGAGCTGGTACTACTGCCTGGTGCATCAGAAGGTCGAGCCCGAGCTCGGCTGCGCGAACGCCGAGAGGCTTGGACCGTTCGACACGGAGGCGCAGGCCGCGAACGCGCTCGAGATCGCCAAGGCGCGCAATGAGGCGTACGACGAGGACGACAGCTGACGGCGAGGATCCCACCCGGACCCGAGCACAGAAAAGGCCCGCACCAACGGTGCGGGCCTTTTCGCGTCTACGAAGACGCCATCGACTCTAGCGAGCGGCCTTGCGAGCCGGAGCCTTCTTGGCCGGAGCCTTGCGAGCCGGTGCCTTGCGGACCGGTGCCTTCTTGACTGCGGCCTTGCGAGCCGGAGCCTTCTTGGCCGGTGCCTTGCGGACCGGTGCCTTCTTGGCGACGGCCTTCTTGGCCGGTGCCTTGCGGACCGGTGCCTTCTTGACTGCGGCCTTGCGGACCGGAGCCTTCTTGGCCGGTGCCTTGCGGACCGGTGCCTTCTTGGCGACGGCCTTCTTGGCCGGTGCCTTCTTCGCCGGTGCCTTCTTGGCCGGTGCCTTGCGAACCGGTGCCTTCTTGACTGCAGCCTTCTTGGCCGGGGCCTTCTTGGCCGGGGCCTTCTTCGCGACAGCCTTCTTCGCCGGGGCCTTCTTGGCCGGGGCCTTCTTCACAGCTGCCTTGCGCGGTGCCGCCTTCTTGGCCGGCGCCTTGCGTGCAGTCTTCTTTGCGACCGCCACGTTTGCCTCCCGTGTCGTCGTTCCCTGCCTTTTGCAGAGCTCGTTGGTTACAACTTTGACAGAGCGATGTTGATAACGCAAAGGCATCTGCGCCTCGCGCACGACACGTGTCGCGCATGTTCAGTGCGACGTGTGCACATACGCGCGCACGTGCACGTGTGTCATGCGTCGCGTTCGCGTCGCCGTTCGCGTTCGCGTATCGCGTCCTCACTCGTCCGATCGTCGTAATTCCACAATGATGGCAACGCAATTGCAGACAGTGCGACGCCGATGATGCATAGCGCTCCGCCACTGATGAAGGACACGCGCAGGGATGTGAGTGACGCTGAAGCACTGCTGCGCACCTGCCCGAGCAGCGGTCCGACCGAGTAGCTCAGCAACTCGATTCCTGCCATGCGTCCGCGCACATCGTCGGGAATCGTCTGGTTCCACATGACAGTCCGGAAGATGCCGCTCACCATGTCTGCTGCGCCCGCGAGCATCAGCAGCAGGAGCACCACCCACAGTGATGTGGTGAAGCCGACCAGTCCGATGCCCAGTCCCCACATCGCAGCAGCGACAACGATGGCGCGTCCATGGCGATGGACACTCGCTGTCCATCCGCTCGTGAGCGAGACGAGCAGGGAGCCGACAGCGCCCGCCGAATAGAGCAGTCCGAGCGCCCACGGTGCGCCGAGCTCGACGGCGAGGAACGGGAACAGGACGTAGGGGAAGGCGAACACCATGGCGATGAGGTCGACGGCGTAGGTACCCATGAGGTCCTTGCGGCTCCAGGCATAGCGCATGCCGTCGGTGATGTGGGAGAGCGTGACGCGCTCACCCCCCTCGTCACCGACGCGGATGCTGCGGACCCGCCAGAGCAGCGCGACGGACACGACGAAGGTGGCGACATCGACTCCGTACGCCGCGACCGCACCACCCGCGCTGAGCAGCAGGCCCCCCACTGCGGGTCCCACGATGGTCCCCACCTGCCACTTGATGGCATTGAGCGCACTGGCTGCGGCGAGCTGGTCGTGCGCGACGACCCGCGGGATCATCGCGTCGAGCGACGGCCGTTGAAGTCCGTCCGTCACCGCGAGCAGCATCGCCACCACGTAGAGCACCCACAGCTGCGGACTCGGCATCGCAGCGTTGACCAGCAGCGCCACCACGAGGACGCCCGATGCCGCCTCGGTGGCGATCACCATCGTCCTGCGGTCGACGGAGTCGGCGAGCGCGCCGCCGTACAGGCCGAAGACGACGAGGGGCACCAGCTCGACGAGGCCGATCAGTCCCACCGCCACGAACGAGCCGGTGAGCTGTGCCACCTGGAACGGCAGCGCAACGTAGGTGATCATCGAGCCGAGGTAGGTGATGCCGCCACTGATGAGGATGAGTCGGAAGTCGCGCGACTCGCGCAGCGGCGTGACGTCGACCCGCATCCGCGAGCTCCAGTGCGGCGTTGCGTCGTCTGGCGAGGCGGTCACGGCCGCATTGTGGCAGGATCGCGCCTCGTGACCGAGCAGAGCGCATCGACCGTCCCGTCCGCACCCGACGTCAGCACGCTCCGCATCGGAGTGCTGGGAGGAACAGGGGAGCAGGGACGCGGGCTCGCCCGCCGACTGGCACTGGCAGGGCAGAGCATCGTGGTGGGCTCACGTGATGCGGGGCGCGCTGCGGCCGCGGCCGCGGAGATCGGGTCAGGCGTCGTCGGCCTGGGCAATGAGGAGTGTGCCCGTCTGTCGGATGTCGTCATCGTGGCTGTTCCGTGGGACGGGCACGCGGACCTGCTCTCGACACTGGTCGAGGCACTCGACGGCAAGGTGGTCGTCGACTGCGTCAACCCGCTCGGCTTCGACAAGCAGGGTGCATACGCCCTGACGGTGGCGGAGGGCTCGGCGGCGCAGCAGGCGGCAGCCATCCTCAGCGGGAGCCGGGTCGTGGCGGCCTTCCATCACATCTCGGCGGTCCTGCTCCTCGATGAGTCCGTCGACTCCATCGACACCGATGTCCTCGTCCTGGGCGACGACCGCGAGGCGACCGACCTGGTGCAGGCACTCGCCGATCGCATCCCCGGGATCCGTGGCGTCTACGGCGGCCGGCTCCGCAATGCCGGACAGGTCGAGGCCATGACGGCCAACCTGATCTCGATGAACCGCCGCTACAAGGCGCACGCCGGCATCCGCGTCACCGACATCTAGTCCGGCCGCACGACCGACGGCGGCCCCGTGGCCGACGGGGGCTACTCGTACTGGTGCTCGGCGGCGGGGTAGGCGCCCGACACCACGTCGGCCCCCCAGCGCGACACCGCGTCGGACATCGTCGTGCGCACATCCGCGTAGGTCTTCACGAACCGCGGGAGCGGGCCCTCGGTGAGCCCGACGAGGTCCTGCCAGACGATCACCTGCGCGTCTGTCGCGCCGCCGGCCCCGATGCCGATCGTCGGGATGGTGAGGACCTCGCTCACCCGGGCGGCCAGCTCTGCGGGAACGACCTCGAGCACGATGGCGCAGGCCCCGGCAGCCTCCATGGCCTTGGCGTCGCGCAGCAGGTGCTCGCCGGCCTCACCGCGTCCCTGGACGCGGTAGCCGCCCAGCAGGTTGACCGACTGCGGGGTCAGCCCGAGATGACCGATGACCGGCACTCCCGATGTCGCGAGGGCCTCGACCTGCGGCAGGACCGCGGAGCCGCCCTCGAGCTTGACGGCGTGCGCGCCGCCCTCCTTCATGAACCGGGTGGCGGTGTCGATCGCCTGCGCCGCCGACGCCTGGTAGGACCCGAAGGGCAGGTCGGCGATGACGAGGGCTCGTGACGAGCCGCGCACCACCGCACGCACCAGGGGAATGAGCTCGTCGACGGTGACCGGAAGCGTCGAGTCGTGGCCGTAGACCACCATGGCCGCTGAATCGCCGACGAGGAGTGCGGGAATGCCCGCCTCGTCGAAGATCCGCGCAGTCAGGGCGTCGTAGGCCGTGATCATCGGCCACTTCTCGCCGCGTCGGGTCGCCTCCGCCAGATCGCGCATCGTCACGCGTCGGCCCTGAGGAGCGCCATAGAAGGACATCGTCTTCTCCCATCTCGAGGCTCCTGGTGGAGTCCCCGGACGGGTCCATGATGACATGCCGCGGGGGCTGGCGTCGATGGCGCGCCGGATTTCGATACGCTACCGATTCGTTTCGTAATGGACGTGCCCAGGAGAAGGAGCCGCATGCCGTCGAAGGACTGGATGACATCGGGCGAGGGACACCCCCGACGCTGGGCGATCCTGGCCGTGCTGGTGGTGAGCCTGCTCGTGGTGGTGCTCGACAACACCATCCTCAACATCGCCCTGCCGACCATCCAGCGCGACCTCAGCGCGTCGCAGAGCCAGCTGGTGTGGGCGGTCGACGCCTACATCCTCGTGTTCGCGTCACTGCTGTTCACCTGGGGAGTCCTGGGCGACCGCTACGGCCGCAAGAAGGTGCTGTTCATCGGACTGTCCCTCTTCGGGCTGGCGTCGGCCATCTGCGCCTTCGCCGCGACGGCGAACATGCTCATCGCGTTCCGCGCACTCATGGGCGTGGGCGGCGCCGCCGTGCTGCCCACGACTCTGGCGATCATCACCGTCGTGTTCCCCCCGCACGAGCGGGGCAAGGCGATCGGTGCCTGGGCGGCCGGTGTCGGAGGAGCCGTCGCGCTGGGTCCCGTCCTCGGGGGCATCCTGCTCGAGCACCCCGACTGGAGCAGCTGGCTCACGGGGAACGACTGGGGATCGGTGTTCCTCATCAACGTGCCGATCGTGATCGTCGGACTGTTCTTCATCTGGCGGGTCGTGCCCGAGACCAGGAACCCGCATCCGCGCAAGCTCGACATCCCCGGCCTTCTCATCTCGGCGACCGGGCTGGTGCTGCTCGTCTACGGCATCATCGACGCATCGTCGACCCGCTCCTGGCTCGCCCCATCGGTCATCCTCCCGATGACGGCCGGGATCATCCTCATCGCCTTCTTCCTCTGGACGGAGGCCCGCAGCGACCACGCCAGCTTCGACGTCTCGCTGTTCCGCAACCGCGGGTACGCGGTCAGCCTCGCTGCGGTGAGCCTGGCCTTCTTCGCCCTCTCCGGCATCACGTTCTCTCTGCCCTTCTACCTGCAGATCCTGCGGGGCTATTCGACGCTGGTGGCCGGGCTGTGCTTCGTCCCGTTCGCCGTCGGCCAGCTCATCGCGGCGCCGCGCAGTGCCGCAATGGTGAACCGCTTCGGCTACAAGCCGGTCATGACGACGGGACTGGTCCTGGTCGCCTTCTCGATGCTCATGCTCGCCCGCGTGCCCATCGATGCACCACTGTGGGCCATCCTCACGGTGTTCCTGCTGTTCGGGCTGGGGATGGGGAGTGTCATCGCGCCCGGGTCGACGGTCATGCAGAACGTCCTGCCCCTGGCTCGGGCCGGAGCCGGATCGGCCGTGCAGAACACCGTCCGCCAGGTCGCGGGCGCCCTGGGCGTCGCCATCGTCGGCACCGTCCTGGCGACGCAGTACGCGGCGAACCTCACGTCGGTCATCGACCGCGTGCCGGCGTCATTCCCCGACGAGGCGCGGCAGGCGGCGACGGAGTCGATCATCGCCGCCGACCAGATCCTCACCCAGGCATCCGCGCAGGGGGTGCCGGCGAGCGTCATCGATCCGCTCCGCGCGGGGGCGTACGAGGCCTTCCTCAGCGCGGCCCATGTCACGTCCTTCATCTCCTTCGTGGTCATCGTGATCGCAGCGCTCCTGGTCTTCTTCCTGCTGCCGAAGATCACGCCGCCGGCCAAGGGCGACCGCGCGGTGGGTGCCCCCGCTGATCCGGCCGACGCTCTCGTCCAGCGCGAGGCCGCGCAGTACGCCGAGGAGGCTGCCGAGGAGTACGGCGCGGGCGAGGGACAGGGTCCGGAGGCACGGGGGTCCTCCGCATGAGCGTCGCCGTCGCTCCACCTGCTCCCCGCAAGGGCCGGCCGCGCGACGAGCGGATCGATCACGAGATCACGTCGGCCGCACTCCTCGTGCTCGCGGACACCGGGTTCGCGGGATTCTCTGTCGCCGAGGTCGCGGCGCGAGCCGGCGTCGCCAAGACGACGGTCTACCGCCGCTTCCCGACCCGTGACGACCTGCTCGCTGCGGCCCTGGAGAGGCTCAACGACGATCTTCCCCCGCCACCGTCGACCGGCTCGGTGCGAGATCAGCTGGTCGAGGCGCTCGACGGGATCCGCCGGCGGACGCCGGACTCGACCCGGGGGCGCATCCTCATGCACGTGGTGGGGGAGGGCGCACGCGAGCCGCGGCTCGCCGAGCTCGTGCACGACCGCGTGCTCGCCCCGCGGCGGCGGATCCTCAGCGACATCATCGAGCGGGGGATGGCGAGCGGCGAGCTGCGCGCCGACCTCGACGTCACCGCGGTCATCCCGGTGCTCGTCGGGCCGATGCTCTACCTGGGCATGTGGCGGATGTGCTCCGCCGCGCAGCAGGTCTCGGTCGAGTCGGTCGTCGACGTGCTCATGACGGGGATGACTCGCGCCATCGAGTCGTGATGGGCAGCCGTCGGTCACGGCCGAACGCGCGCAGCGAGATCTTCGTTCCCGGCGGGTACTGGCGCCGCTTGTACTCGGCGAGATCGGTGAGCCGCAGGATCCGCTCCACGAGGGCTGCGTCGAACCCCGCCGCGACCAGGTCCGCGGCGCTGCTGTCGTCCGCCACGTAGGCGTCGAGGAGCTGGTCGAGCAGCGCGTAGTCGGGCAGGGAGTCGGAGTCCTTCTGATCCGGACGGAGCTCGGCGCTGGGCGGCTTGTCGATGCTGTTCGGCGGGATGGGCGGAGTCTGCCCCCGCGCCTCCGCGTCGGCGTTGCGCCACCGGGCCAGGGCCCACACGAGCGTCTTCGGGACGTCCTTGATGGGGGCGAAGCCGCCCACGGCATCGCCGTAGATCGTCGAGTAGCCGACCGACAGCTCGCTCTTGTTGCCCGTGGCCAGGACGAGGTGCCCCTCCTGGTTCGAGATCGCCATCAGCGTCGTGCCGCGGACCCTCGCCTGCAGGTTCTCCTCCGCCAGCCCGGTGAGCGGGAGGGACTCCATGTAGGCGTCGACCATCGGCCCGATGGGGACGGTCCGGATGTGGATGCCCGTGCGGCGCGCGAGGTCGTAGGCGTCGTCGACGGAATGCCCCGACGAGTACCGGCTCGGCATGGCCACGCCGTGGACGCGATCGGGCCCGAAGGCGTCGCAGGCGAGGGCGGCCACGAGCGCTGAGTCGATGCCGCCGCTCTGGCCCAGCACGACCGAGCGGAAGCCGTTCTTCTCGACGTAGTCGCGCAGGCCGAGCACCAGCGCGGCATACACCTCTGCGCAGTCGTCGAGCCGCTCGGCCAGCGTCGACTGCGTCGATGCGGTGCTGCCGGCATCGACGCATATCACCGACGCGGCGAACTGCGGTGCGCGCCCGAGGAGATGACCGTCCGGGGACACGGCCATCGAGTCGCCGTCGAACACGAGCTCGTCCTGGCCGCCGGTCATGTTCACGTAGACGAGGGTGGTCCGCGACTCGGCCGCGCGCATCCGGCACAGGGACAGGCGCACGTCGTCCTTGTCGCGCTCGTACGGCGATGCGTTGAGGACGGCCAGCACGTCGCAGCCGGCATCGCGGGTCCAGGTGACGGGACCGCCCTCCTGCCACAGGTCCTCGCAGATGGCGACAGCGATCGTGACTCCGTCGACGTCGAACGTGAGCGGCTCGTCGCCCGGGACGAAGTAGCGGGCCTCGTCGAACACCCCGTAGTTCGGCAGGTGGTGCTTGATGTAGCGCCCCTCGACCCTGCCGCCGCGCAGGAGCGCGGCCGCGTTGACGGGGGCGCGGCGCGGGCGCCCGGTCGTCGTCACGAGGTCCTCGTCCAGGTAGTCGAGATAGCCGACGAGGCAGGCGAGGTCGGCCAGCCCCTCGGAGGCGAGCCGACGGGCGAGCTCGTGGACCGTCTGACGCGAGGCATCCTGGAACGAGGGTCGCAGCGCGAGATCCTCGACGGGGTACCCCGTGAGCACCATCTCGGGGAACACCGCCAGGCGCGCCCCCTGCGCCGCGGCCGCCGCCGCTGCCCCGAGCACGAGGTCGGCGTTGCCGGCGAGGTCGCCGACCGTGGGGTTGACCTGGGCCAGGCCGATACGCAGGGGCATTGCTCGAGGCTACTGCCGGGCACGGCGCGCAGCGGACCCGGCTGGGTTAACCCCGATGTAACACGACAGGGGCCACTATGTCCCCATGGACAAGCAGGCGGAGTTCGTACTGCGCACGATCGAAGAGCGTGACATCCGGTTCGTCCGCCTGTGGTTCACGGACGTCCTCGGCACCCTCAAGTCGGTCGCCATCGCCCCCGCCGAGCTCGAGGGCGCATTCGCCGAGGGCATCGGGTTCGACGGGTCGGCCATCGAGGGGTTCGCCCGGGTCTACGAGTCCGACATGCTGGCCAAGCCCGATCCCGCCACGTTCTCGCTGCTGCCCTGGCGCAGCGAGGGGCCCGGGGTGGCGCGGCTGTTCTGCGACATCCTCATGCCCGACGGCGCACCCTCCTACGCGGATCCGCGCTTCGTCCTCAAGCGCACCCTGACGAAGGCCGCCGACCTGGGCTTCACGTTCTACACGCACCCTGAGGTCGAGTTCTACCTGTTCAAGAATGCGCCTGAGCCGGGCGTCGCCCCCGTCCCCGTCGACGGCTACGGCTACTTCGACAACACCCCGCACGGCGTCGCGGTGGACTTCCGCCGCCAGGCCATCACCCTCCTCGAGCAGATGGGGATCTCGGTCGAGTTCAGCCACCACGAGGGCGGACCGGGCCAGCAGGAGATCGACCTTCGCTACGCGGACGCGCTGACGACTGCCGACAACCTCATGACCTTCCGCCTCGTCGTGCAGGAGGTGGCCCTCGAGCAGGGGCTGTACGCCTCCTTCATGCCCAAGCCGCTGCGCGATCATCCGGGCTCGGGCATGCACACGCACCTGTCGCTCTTCGAAGGCGATCGCAACGCCTTCTTCGAGGCGGGGGCGGAGTTCCAGCTCTCCAAGGTGGCCCGGTCGTTCATCGCGGGACTGCTCGTCCATGCACCGGAGATCACCGCGGTCACGAACCAGTGGGTCAACTCGTACAAGCGGCTGGCGGGAGGCGCCGAGGCGCCCGCGTGGATCTGCTGGGGCCACAACAACCGCTCCTCGCTCATCCGGGTTCCCATGTACAAGCCGGCCAAGGGCAACAGCACGCGCATCGAGTTCCGCTCGCTCGACAGCGCCGCCAACCCGTACCTCGCCTTCGCCGTGCTGCTGGCGGCCGGGCTCAAGGGCATCGAGGAGGGCTACGAGCTGCCCCGCGGCGCCGAGGACGACGTCTGGGCCCTCACCGAGTCGGAGCGCCGGGCGATGGGCATGAAGCCGCTGCCGACGAGCCTCAACCAGGCCATCCAGGCGATGGAGCGATCCGAGCTGGTCGCGGAGACCCTGGGCGAGCATGTCTTCGACTTCTTCCTGCGCAACAAGCAGGCCGAGTGGGGCGACTACCGACGCCAGGTGACGCAATGGGAGCTGGACCACTACCTTCCACTGTTGTGACCCAGTCCGAACCCTCGAGCGTCCTGCCACCGGCTCCGCTGGTCCTGGCGATCCAGAACGACCCGACCGACCCTCCGCTGCTCGTGGGCGAGTGGCTGGCCGAGGACGGCATCCGCATCGAGGTGATCCGGGCCTTCGACGGCGAGGCCGTGCCGGCGACGGTACCTGCCGGCGTCAGCGGCATCCTGGCGCTCGGGGGCGACATGGGCGCCCACGACGACCATGTCGCGCCGTGGCTGGTCGATGAGCGCGCGCTCCTGGTGGATGCGGTGGCGAGGGGCATCCCCGTGCTCGGCCTCTGCCTCGGCGGCCAGCTGCTCGCGGCGGCCAACGGCGGGCGCGTGACGCTCGGGCCGGCGACGGAGATCGGTGTCGTCCAGGTGCAGCGCACCGTCGACGGGTTCCTGGACCCGGTCATCTCCCAGGCCGTGCCCGCCTCGGGTGCCGACATCCCCGCGCCGCAGTGGCATCAGGACAACATCGTCGACCTGCCCGACGGGGCGGTGCTGCTGCTCACCAACGAGGCCTGCCCGGTCCAGGGCTTCCGGCTGGGCGACACCGCCTACGGACTGCAGCTGCACCCGGAGGTCGATGTGGAGACGTTCGCATCCTGGGCGCACATGGCGGACGCGGTCCTCGCCCGTTCCGGCCGGAACGCGGACGACGCCGCCAGCGAGATGCGGGCCGCTCGGCACGAGCTGATCAGGGCGTGGCGACCGATGGCGCGCAGCTGGGGGGACCTCGTCTGGATGCACGCCAGCGACGGCGCGGATCCCTTCACGCTCCCGGCATGAGCGATCGGCGAGGCTCCGACACAGGGCGCCTGATCAAGGCGGGCCTGCTCGACCTCGAGCGCTCCCGTCGCCTGTGCGACTCGCCGCGCCTCCAGCCCCTCCTCTCGCCGGACGACGCCTCGGGCGATGTGCTCTCGGACATCGCCGGTGCGGCTGACCCCGACCAGGCGCTGCTGCTGCTGGTGCGCATCCTGGATGCCTGCGATGAGCGCGAGTGGCGGCGGCTGGTGTCGGCGCTGCAGGCCGATCCGGACCTCCGTCGCCGCCTCATCGACGTGATCGGGATGTCCGAGGCGCTGGGCGACTTCATCGCCCGGCACCGCGACGCGTGGAGCGTGCTCGCCGACGCGGAGGCACTGACGCAGGCGCCCTCCTTCCGGCTGATGCGTGCCCAGATGCTGCTGGCAGTCGGTGCGCAGCCGGCCCTCGACGAGCCGGTGGCCGACTCCGACGGCACCGCCGCCCTGGACGCCCTGAGGGTCGCCTACCGTCGTGCGCTCCTGGGCATCGCGGCGCGCGACCTCAGCGGACTCGCGTCCATGGAGACCGTGGCCGCGTGGCTCTCGGACCTCGCCGATGCCGTCCTCGAGGCGGCCCTGGCGGTGGCGCGCTTCACCGTCGGAGCCGATGCGGAGGCCTGCCGCTTCGCCGTCATCGGCATGGGCAAGGCGGGTGCACGCGAGCTCAACTACGTCAGTGACGTGGACGTCATCTTCGTCGCTGAGGCTCGCGACGGCAGCGACGAGGACCGGGCGCTGGCCGCCGCGACGGCACTGGCCACGGGCCTCATGCGCGCCTGCACCGCCGTGACGGGGGAGGGCTCCATCTGGGAGGTGGACGCCGCCCTGCGTCCCGAGGGCAAGCAGGGTGCCCTGGTGAGGACCATCGCCTCGCACGTGGGGTACTACGAGCGCTGGGCGAAGACGTGGGAGTTCCAGGCCCTGCTCAAGGCGCGTCCTGCGGCCGGGGACCTCGCGCTCGGCCACGAGTACGTCGATGCCGTGTCGCCGTTCGTCTGGAGCGCCGCCGACCGGCCGGGGTTCGTGGAGGACGTGCAGTCGATGCGCCGACGGGTGGAGCAGCACGTGCCGGCGCGCCTCGCCGACCGCGAGCTCAAGCTCGGACCGGGCGGACTGCGCGACGTCGAGTTCTCGGTGCAGCTGCTCCAGCTCGTGCACGGGCGCAGCGACGTCATGCTGCGCAGCTCCGCCACGATGGCTGCGCTCGAGTCCCTCTCGACGTGGGGCTACGTGGGTCGTGATGACGCGTCCACCCTGTCCGACGCGTATCGGTTCCTGCGCACGCTCGAGCATCGCCTGCAGCTGCACCGCCTGCGTCGCACGCACACGATGCCGGAGGACGAGGGCGACCTCCGGCGACTGGGCCGGTCACTGGGCTACCGCCAGGACCCGGTCGGCGAGCTGGTCGCCGCCTGGCGCCGCCACGCGCGCGAGGTGCGCCGCCTGCACGAGAAGCTGTTCTACCGCCCCCTGCTCCAGGCGGTGGCGCGTCTCGACGCGGGGGAGGCGAGGCTGTCCGTTCAGGCTGCCGAGCAGCGGCTCGAGGCCCTCGGCTACGCCGACCCCCAGAGTGCGCTGCGGCACCTGCAGGCGCTGACGTCCGGCGTCAGCCGGCGAGCGGCGATCCAGCGCACGCTGCTGCCCGTCATGCTCGGCTGGTTCGCGGACGCCCCCGATCCGGACAGCGGGCTCCTCGGCTTCCGCAGGGTCAGCGACGCACTCGGCGCGACTCACTGGTACCTGCGGCTGCTGCGTGACGAGTCGGTGGCGGCGGAGCGGCTGGCCCGAGTCCTCGCGACGAGCCGGTACGCCACCGACCTGCTGATGCAGGCGCCGGAGTCGGTGGCGATGCTGGCCGAGGAGGCGGAGCTGCGGCCTCGCAGCCTCGCCGCGCTGCAGGCCGAGGTCGTGGCTGTCGTGGAGAGGCATGAGAGCGGCGAGGATGCGGTCGCCGCCATCAGGTCGATGCGCCGTCGCGAGCTGTTCAGGATCGCCGTGGCCGAGCTGCTGGGCATCGCGGGACCCGAGCAGGCGGGGGAGGCACTCAGCGACGTGGCGGTGGCGACGGTCGACGGTGCCGTGCGCGTGGCCCGCTACACCGTCGAGGGTGCCGGCGAGGACGTGGTGGAGTTCTGCGTGATCGGGATGGGACGCTTCGGGGGCCACGAGCTCGGCTTCTCGAGCGACGCCGACGTGATGTTCGTGTTCGAGCCGCGCGATGGCGTCGACGAGACCGTGGCCACGCGGGCGGCGGCCGCGCTGGCCGAGCAGATGCGGCAGTCCCTGATGGCACCGAGCAGTGATCCTCCGCTGGATGTCGACGCGGGCCTGCGCCCCGACGGCCGGCAGGGACCCCTGGTGCGCTCCCTCGGCGCCTATGCGGCGTACTACGACCGGTGGTCGGCGACCTGGGAGGCCCAGGCGCTGCTTCGCGCAGCCGTCGTGGCCGGCGACGTGGATCTCGGCGAGCGGTTCATGGCGATGGTCGACCCGATCCGGTGGTCCGCGGCCGGGCTGACCGTCGCCGAGCTGACCGAGGTCCGGCGCCTCAAGGCGCGCATGGAGTCCGAGCGGCTGCCCCGTGGTGCGAACCCGAACATGCACACCAAGCTCGGGCGCGGCGGACTGAGCGATGTCGAGTGGGTCGTCCAGCTGCTGCAGATGCAGCACGCGGCCGCCGTTCCGTCGTTGCGCACCACGCGCACCCTGGCGGGGCTCGAGGCGGCCCGTGCCGCGGGGCTCATCGCCGACGACGATGCGGCAGCCCTGGCGGAGTCGTGGCGCCTGGCGACGTCGATGCGCAACGCCATCATGCTGGTGCGCGGCCGGGCGAGCGACATGGTTCCCGTCGACGTGCAGGAGCTGCGGGCCGTGGCCTTCGTGCTCGGCTACCCGGTGGCCGATGCGGGACGCCTGCTGGAGGACTACCTGCGCGTCACGCGCCGCGCCCGGCACGTCTTCGAGCGGCTGTTCTACGGCATCGACGAGGACTGACCGCTGCCGCGGTGGCCGCCCCGGCCGGTCAGCCGGGGGACGAGCCCGCCCGTCGTGCGCGCCCAGGCCTCCCACTGCTGGCCGTACTCCTCGTGGAGCAGCCGGTCCTCCCATCGGGACTTGGTCCAGAAGAACAGGAGCATGACCAGCCCCCAGATCCAGCTCGCAGCCGAGCCGAGCGCCACGAGCAGTCCCAGGACTGCGAGCAGCAGCCCGCTGTAGATCGGGTGGCGCACGGCGCGGTAGACGCCGCTCGTGCGCAGGCCGGCACCCGGGATGGGCACCGGCGTCGGGGTGAGCGCGCGTCCCAGGCTGCGCATCGCGGCGAGGAGCACGAGCATGCCGGCCAGGGCGATGAGTCCGCCCAGGACGGCGAGGGGCCACGTCGGCGTGCGCCACGGAAGGAGGAGCAGCACGACGAACATCACGACCTGGACGCCGACCAGCAGCCATCCCAGTCCCTGCCTGCCCATGTCGCTCCTGTCAGCGAAGTGCTGTGCCCGATGGCGCCCGACTGGCATCCTTCCGGCACGGCGAAGGGCGGCCACCGCTGGGGTGGCCGCCCTTCGTTTCCCTGTGCGCGCGAGGCGAATCGACGCGGAGGGAGCCTGCTTATCGCCCCGGCCGGGGCCGTTCGACTAGATGTTGTAGTACAGCTCGAACTCGTGCGGGTGCGGACGCAGGCGGATGGGGTCCACCTCGTTGGTGCGCTTGTAGTCGATCCACGTCTCGATCAGGTCGGACGGGAACACGTTGCCGGCCTGCAGGTACTCGTTGTCCTTCTCGAGGGCGTCGAGCACCTCGGACAGCGAGCCCGGGACCTGCGGGATGTTCGCCAGCTCGTCCGGCGGCAGCTCGTAGAGGTCCTTGTCCACCGGCGCGTGCGGCTCGATCTTGTTCTTGATGCCGTCGAGGCCGGCCATCAGCTGTGCCGCGAACGCGAGATACGGGTTGCTCGACGGGTCGGGCACGCGGAACTCGATGCGCTTGGCCTTCGGGGACGTCCCCGTGACCGGGATGCGGATGCATGCGGACCGGTTGCGGGCCGAGTACACCAGGTTGACCGGGGCCTCGTAGCCCGGCACGAGCCGGTGGTAGGAGTTCACGGTCGGGTTGGTGAAGGCGAGCAGCGAGGGGGCATGCGCGAGCAGGCCGCCGATGTACCAGCGGGCCGTGTCGGACAGTCCGCCGTAGCCGCGCTCGTCGTAGAAGAGCGGCTCGCCGTCCTTCCAGAGCGACTGGTGGCAGTGCATGCCCGAGCCGTTGTCGCCGAAGAGCGGCTTCGGCATGAAGGTCGCGCTCTTGCCGTGCTCCCACGCGACGTTCTTGATGACGTACTTGAAGAGCATCAGCTCGTCGGCGGCATGCTGGAGGGTGTTGAACTTGTAGTTGATCTCACCCTGGCCTGCCGTGCCCACCTCGTGGTGCGACCGCTCGACCTGGAGGCCGACCTGCTGCAGGACCCGGACCATGTCGTCGCGGATGTCGGCGAAGTGGTCGACCGGCGGCACCGGGAAGTAGCCGCCCTTGTAGGGCGTCTTGTAGCCCAGGTTGCCGCCCTCCTCGACGCGGCCGGTGTTCCAGGCCCCCTCGATCGAGTCGATGTAGTAGTACGACGCGTTCTGCTTGGTCTCGAAGCGGACGTCGTCGAAGACGTAGAACTCCGCCTCGGCGCCGAAGTACGCCGTGTCGGCGATACCCGTCGACTTGAGGTAGGCCTCGGCGTTCGCCGCGACGTTGCGCGGGTCGCGGCTGTAGGGCTCGTTCGTGTAGGGGTCGCGGACCGAGAAGTTCATGACGACCGTCTTCGCGTTGCGGAAGGGGTCGACATAGGCGGTCGCGGGATCGGGAACCAGCTTCATGTCGGACTCGTGGATCGCCTGGAAGCCGCGGATCGACGATCCGTCGAACATCAGGCCGTCGTCGAACACCGCCTGGTCGAAGGAGTTCGCGGGGACATTGAAGTGCTGCATGATGCCCGGCAGGTCCATGAAACGCACGTCGACGAACTCGACGTCGTTGTCCTTGACGTACTTCAACACCTCGTTAGCGTTGCTGAACATGACACCTCCTGCTCGCTGCTGCGAGCGCTTGTCGTGCACCCCTCGGGTGCGTTCGCCTCGCACGGGCCTTGCCCGTCGGGTCAGGGGCGGTTGCCCCTGACGAGTGTGACCCTAGGAAGGAGGGGTGTCCTCGGCGTATCCCGATTGTTTCGGTCTCGTTAACGACCGATCGGTGCTCGACGGGGGTCGCTACCGTGGTCGCTTCACCTGTCGGGCACTCGTGGGCATG
>CALGTB010000109.1 GCA_937902285.1 uncultured Actinomycetes bacterium
CCGTAAGGAAGTCGTCAAGATGCGCCGACCAGGCGTCAGGGCGGCATCAGGAGGGTGGCGACCACGTCCTCGGGGGTCTGTACTCGAGGCATGACCTGGCTGGGGGCCCTTGCCCTGATCTCCGCATCAGTCCTGCTCGTCTACCTCGTGGTCTCGCTCGTGCGCGCCGAGAGGTTCTGAGGCGATGGACCCCCTGCTGAGTGCAGCGCTGCAGGTGATCGTCCTGCTGGTCGCCCTGGCCGTCGTGTACCGCCCGCTCGGCGACTACATGGCCCGCACCCTCGAGTCGCCCCGCCATACGCGCGTCGAGCGCGGCATCTACCGGGTCATCGGCGTGGATGCCGGCGCTGACCAGCGCTGGAGCGTGTACCTGCGCTCGGTCCTCGCGTTCTCCGTGGTCTCGATCGTCGTTCTGTTCGCCATCCTGAGGCTCCAGGCGTACCTCCCCTACTCGCTGGGCCGCGAGGGCATGCCGTCGCTGCAGGCGCTGAACACCGCGGTCAGCTTCGTCACCAACACGAACTGGCAGTCGTACTCGGGGGAGGCTGCGCTCGGCTACACCGCCCAGATGGCCGGCCTGGCGGTGCAGAACTTCCTGTCGGCCGCGGTCGGCATCGCGGTCGCAGTCGCTCTCGTCCGAGGGCTCGTCCGCACGCAGACCGACCGACTCGGCAACTTCTGGGTCGACCTCACCCGCATCACGATCCGAGTCCTGCTGCCCCTCGCGGCACTGTTCGCCATCGTGCTCCTCGTCAACGGCGTCGTGCAGAACTTCGCGGGCGACACTGCCGTCTCCACCCTGACGGGGGGAGCGCAGACGATCCCCGGCGGCCCCGTGGCCAGCCAGGAGGCGATCAAGGAGCTCGGGACGAACGGTGGCGGCTTCTTCAACGCCAACTCGGCGCACCCGTTCGAGAACCCGAACGGCCTGACGAACCTCATCGAGATCTTCCTCATCCTCGTCATCCCGTTCAGCCTCACCCGCACCTTCGGACGCATGGTGGGCGACCTTCGCCAGGGCTACGCGATCCTCGCCGTCATGGCCAGCCTGTGGGCGTCCATCACGGCCCTGCTCGTCTGGGCGGAGGTCAACCACGGCGGCCCGGCCCTGCAGCTGGCGGGAGCCGCGATGGAGGGCAAGGAGGTGCGGTTCGGCGTGCCGATGTCGGCGGTGTGGGCATCCGCGACGACCGGCACCTCCACGGGGGCCGTGAACTCCATGCACGACTCCTTCACGGCCTACGGAGGCGGCCTGACGATCGTCAACATGACCCTCGGTGAGCTGGCGCCGGGTGGCACGGGGTCCGGTCTCTATGGACTGCTCATCTCGGCCATCGTGGCGGTCTTCATCGCCGGCCTCATGGTGGGTCGCACGCCCGAGTACCTCGGGAAGAAGATCGGCGCCCACGAGATGAAGCTCGTGTCGCTGTACATCCTCACCACGCCCGCCCTCGTGCTCCTCGGCCTCGGCGTCGCGATGGCCACGGAGACCGGGCGAGCGTCGATCCTCAACCCCGGCGCTCACGGCCTGTCGGAGGTCTTCTACGGCTTCGCCTCGGCGGCCAACAACAACGGGTCGGCGTTCGCGGGACTGGGCGCCAACACCGACTTGTACAACGTCGCGCTGGCCGTGGCCATGCTCCTCGGGCGGCTGGTGCCCATCTGCTTCGTGCTGGCGCTGGCCGGTTCCCTGGCCCAGCAGGGTCGTGCCCCTGCCTCGGCGGGGACCCTGCCCACCCACCGACCTCAGTTCGTCCTGCTCGTCGTCGGAGTCATCCTCATCGTGGCCGGGCTGACCTTCGTGCCTGCCCTGGCCCTCGGCCCCCTTGCGGAGGGACTGTCATGACCGCACTCGCCCCCACCCCGGAGACCGTGCCCGAGGCACGCGTGGGGTCCGGGCTGTTCGAGCCGCGCGCGCTGCTGACGTCGCTCCCGGAGGCGCTGCGCAAGCTCGATCCGCGCGTGATGTGGCGCAACCCGGTCATGTTCGTCGTGCTGGTCGGTGCCGTGCTCACCACGGTCTCCGCGATCGCGGAGCCCAGCGTCTTCGCGTGGTGGGTGACCGTCTGGCTCTGGCTGACCGTCGTCTTCGCCAACCTCGCGGAGGCCGTGGCCGAGGGCCGCGGTCGAGCCCAGGCCGCGACGCTCCGCGCCACCCGCCGCGACACGATGGCCCGCCTGCTCACGGCTGATGGCGTCGAGGAGCAGGTGGCAGCGACAACGCTCCGCCCCGGCGACCGCGTGGTCTGCGAGGCGGGGGACATCATCCCCGGCGACGGCGACGTGGTGGACGGTGTCGCGAGCGTGGACGAGTCGGCCATCACCGGCGAGTCGGCACCGGTCATCCGCGAGAGCGGGGGAGACCGCAGTGCCGTCACCGGTGGCACGAAGGTGCTGTCGGACCGGATCGTCGTCTCGATCACCGCGGAGCCGGGGCACACCTTCATCGACCGGATGATCGCGCTGGTCGAGGGGGCCAGCCGCCAGAAGACCCCCAATGAGATCGCCCTGAACATCCTGCTCAGCTCGCTGACGATCGTCTTCCTGCTCGTGGTGATGACGCTGCCGCCGCTGGCGGACTACTCGGGCGCGTCGCAGAGCGTCATCGTGCTGGTGGCCCTCCTTGTGTGCCTCATCCCGACGACCATCGGGGCCCTGCTGTCGGCCATCGGCATCGCCGGCATGGACCGGCTCGTCCAGCGGAACGTCCTGGCCATGTCCGGACGCGCCGTCGAGGCTGCCGGCGACGTGTCCACGCTGCTCCTCGACAAGACGGGCACGATCACCCTCGGCAATCGCGAGGCCGTCGAGCTCATGCCGGCTCCCGGCGTGAGCATCGAGCAGCTCGCCGACGCGGCGCAGCTGAGCAGCCTCGCCGACGAGACGCCCGAAGGCCGGTCGATCGTCGTGCTGTGCAAGGAGCGGTACGGCATGCGTGCCCGCGAGGAGGGCGAGCTCCTCCACGCGGCCTGGGTGCCGTTCACCGCCCAGACCCGCATGAGCGGCGTCGACGTCGATGGCCGCAGCGTGCGCAAGGGGGCAGCGGGCGCGGTGTTCGCGCACGTGACCGCGCTCGGAGGCTCGGTGCCCGTGGACGCGTCGACGGCAGTCGACGCCATCTCGTCCGCAGGCGGCACGCCGCTGGTGGTGTCGGAGGGCAATGAGGTGCTGGGAGTCGTGCACCTGAAGGACGTCGTCAAGTCAGGCATCCGCGAGCGGTTCGACGAGCTCCGCCGGATGGGCATCCGCACCGTCATGATCACGGGTGACAACCCGATGACCGCGAGGGCCATCGCCGAGGAGGCGGGAGTCGACGACTTCCTCGCCGAGGCGACGCCCGAGGACAAGATGGCGCTCATCAAGCGGGAGCAGGAGGGCGGGCGTCTCGTCGCCATGACGGGCGACGGAACCAACGACGCTCCCGCCCTCGCCCAGGCGGACGTGGGCGTGGCCATGAACACCGGAACGTCGGCTGCTAAGGAGGCCGGCAACATGGTCGACCTCGACTCCAATCCGACGAAGCTCATCGATATCGTCGAGATCGGCAAGCAGCTGCTCATCACCCGTGGCGCGCTGACGACCTTCTCCGTCGCCAACGACATCGCCAAGTACTTCGCGATCATCCCCGCGATGTTCGTGGTCGCCTATCCCGGACTCGACGCACTCAACGTCATGCATCTGTCGAGCGCGAACTCGGCGATCCTGTCGGCC
>CALGTB010000110.1 GCA_937902285.1 uncultured Actinomycetes bacterium
CGAGCCAGGTGTCCAGCAGCCGGGTGGTCGCGATGACGCCGGCCAGCGCGGCCCGCGCGCCTGCCGGAGCCGACGCGCCCTGCACCGATGTCGATGCCAGGGCGTCCTGGTCGAAGACCCCGTCGACGACCGCACCACCCTCGACGATCGGGCGGTTCGTCTCGAACGGGTAGGGCGGGAAGAGCTTCTCGGTCTCGGGGACGCCGACCGACGCGGACATCACGGCGCGGTACACCTCGTCGTCCATGTTCCCGCGCAGGTCCCACGCCAGCGCCTTGAGCCACGCCACCGAGTCGGCGGGCTGCCAGGGCTCGGGCTGGTAGTCGGGGTTCTGCAGGCCGAGGACGGCGTACTCGAGGCTGATGCGGTCGTCTGCGTGCGTGGCCAGGTAGGCGTTCACGCCCTTCGAGTACGAGTCGAGGATCACCCGCGACCGCTGGCTGAGCAGCGGGAGCTCCTGCTCGGCGATCCGCCTCCACCCCAGCGTGCGCAGGAAGGAGTCGGTGGTGACCTGGCTCTTGCCGAACATCTCCGACAGCCGGCCGGACGTGATGTGCCGGCGCACGTCCATCTCCCAGAAGCGGTCCTGGGCGTGGACGTAGCCCTGGGCGAAGAACAGGTCCTCGAGCCCGTCCGCGTAGATCTGGGGGATCCCCAGGCTGTCGCGCACGACGGTGACCGGAGCCGTGAGCCCCGGAGTGGTGACCTCGCCGCTCACCTGCGGGAACGACGCGCGCACGGTGTGCCAGGCGAACAGCCCGACCGCGCCCACGAGCAGCACGACGACGAGCCCGATGACGATGAGGACCCGCCACAGCGTGCGCACGGTGGCACCGTACAAGTCAGGATGCGGCCGCGCCCGCGATTCGCCATGCCAGCAGGAAGGCCGCCACGCACGCCGTCGGCATCACGGCAACCGCCCACCAGAACGACGTCCGCGCCACCGGCCACAGGCGGTCGGCCTCCCAGGCGAAGCCGGAGAACGTGGTGAACGCACCGCAGAACCCCGTGAGCAGCAGCAGGCGCAGGTCGCCGGTCGTGGTCGCCAGCACCACGCCCGCCATGGCGGAGCCGCTCACGTTGACGACCAGCAGGCCCCACGGGAACGGACGGCCGCTGCCGTGCGCCGTCCGCTCGGTGATCCAGCGGTCGACGAGGTAGCGCATCGGAGCCCCGATCGCTGCGCCCACGACCAGCGCGACCCATGTCATCGCGGCCTGCCGATCGCGACGCCCAGCCGTACCGCCAGCAGCCCGGCTGTCATCGTGATCACGACGTACGCCACCGCGAGCACGACCTGCCCGGCGTCCAGCAGCGAGCCGGTCTCCACCGCGAAGGCCGAGAACGTCGTGAAACCGCCGAGCACGCCGGTGATGGCGAACGGTCGGACCCAGGGCGGCCCCGCGGCGACGGCCGACGACGTGGCGATGATCCCGATCAGCAGGGCGCCGACCAGGTTGACCGCCAGCGTGTCCCACGGCCACTGCGCCGGATCGTCGTCCCCGACGCCGAGCACGACGGCGTACCGCGCCAGTGAGCCCAGCACTCCGCCGAGCGCGATGGCGAGCAGGCGGGGCACAGGCACGAACGCTACGGGCAGTGCCGGATTGCACGAACGGGGCACGACGGGGCACAATTAGCACTCGGCGCGATCGAGTGCCAGATTTCACCACGGAGGACCGTTGCCGACCTACGAGTACGCCTGCGCCGCCTGCGACACCCGGCACGAGGTGCAGCAGAAGATGACCGACGACTCCCTCACGGTCTGCCCGTCGTGCGGCGACCCCTCGCTCCGCAAGATCTTCACGAACGTCGGCGTCGTCTTCAAGGGGACCGGCTTCTACCGCAACGACTCGCGCGACTCCGGCGCCAAGTCCTCGTCGTCGGGCGGCTCCTCCGACTCCGGCTCGTCCGGCTCGGGAACGTCCGGCTCGTCGGACTCCGGCTCAGGCTCGTCCAGCACCTCGACCACGCCGTCGGCGGCACCTGCAGCCGCGCCGGCGAGCAGCCCGTCGCCCAAGCCCTCGAGCACCCCGGCCGCCAGCTCGAGCTGACCTGGGGACAGCGGATCGAGCCGACCTGTGGACAGCGGATCGAGCCGACCTGTGGACAGCGGTTCGACGGCTGTCCACGCCTGACCTAGCGTCGCCGTGTGCGACCCCTCGACCCCCGCCGCCGGGTGGCCCGGCTGCTCCGCCGACATCGGCGGCCCGTGGCCGCCGTGCTCGCCGGTGCCGGGGTGCTCGTCGCCCTGGCCGCGCTCCGTCCGCCACCGCCCGTGATCGCCACCGGCACGGACTCGGCCGACTGGCTCATGCCCGGCGAGGTGGCCCTGCCCGTGCTGCTCTCGTCCACGGCGGTGGCCCGCATCCTGTCTCCCGGGGACGTCGTCGACATCGTCGGCCTGGCCGTCACCGCGGCCGCTGAGCCGCGCGCCACCGTCGTCGCCGCGGCCACGCGCGTGCTCGAGGTGCCCGACGGGTCAGGGAGCTTCGGCTCCTCGGGCACGGCGGTGGTCCTGGTCGCGGTCGACGCCGACGCCGCCCTTGCCGTGAGCACGGTCATGGCCGAGGGGCCGGTCTCCGTCCACATCCGATCCCGCTCGACCACCGGATAGGGTGCGCCGCATCGTCCGGCCGCAGCGGCCGGAAGCGGCGCTCGCCATCATCCGAGGGGAACCCATGATCCAGGGATTCAAGTCATTCGTACTGCGCGGGAACGTCATCGATCTCGCTGTCGCCGTCGTCGTCGGCGCGGCATTCGCGGCACTGGTCGATGCGTTCTCGAAGGCGCTCATCATGCCGATCGTCGGCATCTTCCTCGGCGGCGGAGTCAGCGCGGGGACGATCGAGATCCGCGGTCAGGTCATCGACTTCACCCTGATGGTCAACGCGATCATCGTCTTCCTCATCACGCTGACCGTCATCTACTTCGTCTTCGTCGTCCCGATGAACAAGATGCGCGAGCGCATGGGTGCCTCCGGCGTCGACACGACCCCGGCCGACGTGAAGCTGCTGACCGAGATCCGCGACCTGCTGAAGGAGCGTCAGGAGCCGTGATGCGGCGGCACGTCGGCAAGCAGCCGCTCGTCCGACGCGCCGAATCCACCCGCCTCATCGCGCGTGACGTCGGGCAGCAGGTCGACGTCGAGCCTCGCCTGCGCCTCCCGTCGCGAGCCGAGGCTCACGAGTGCGCCGTCGATCGCCGATGCCAGCTGCTGCAGCTCCGCCCGGGTGATGACGAAGGCGGGCGAGATCTGCAGCCCGCCGTCGACCAGTGCCCGGCTGAGCACCCCGCGCTCGCGCAGCGCCCCGAGGAGCCGGGGCATCACGGCGGGGTCGTCGGCCAGCACCTCGGGCGCCAGCTGCACCGCGGCAAGCAGGCCGCCGCCCGCACGCACGTCCGATACCCAGGAGTGCGCCCGCAGGGGTGACAGGGCGGCGGTGAGCGAGAGCTGGGCGTTCGCCACGGAGGCCACGAGACCCTCGTCCTCCAGGATGTCGAGGTTCGCCATGGCGGCGGCCGCGGCCGCCGCGTGCCCCGAGTAGGTGTAGCCGTGCCGCCAGAGCACTCCCGGGGACTCCCAGAACGGCTCGGCCACGCGGCCGGCCACGAGCACCGCCCCCATGGGCAGGTAGCCCGAGGTCAGGCCCTTGGCGGTCAGCACGAGGTCGGGGTCGAGCCCCTCCGACGCGAACATCCGTCCGGTGCGTCCGTATCCGGTGATGACCTCGTCGGCGACGAACAGGACACCACGCTCGCGGCAGACGGCGCGGACGGCGTCGAGGTAGCCGGCCGGCGGCGCGTACACGCCGCCCGCGCCGATGACCGGCTCGCAGAAGAAGGCGGCGACCCGGTCGGCGCCGACGGAGTCGATGGCACGGGCGAGCGCCTCGGCGTCGTCCCACGGCACCGTCATGGCGGCGGTGTCGAGCGGACCGTGGCCCTCGCGGTTGAGCTCGATGCCCGCCAGTGACGTTCCCGCGAGGTGCATGCCGTGGTACGACTTCGTCCGCGTGATGATCGTCGTGCGGTCGGGCAGGCCGAGCGACGACCAGTAGCGCCGAACGAGCTTGACGGCGGTGTCGACGGCGTCGCTTCCGCCGCTGGTGAAGAACACCTTGGCGTCCGCCATCGGGGCCAGCGACGAGAGCCGGTCGGCGAGATCGAGCGTGGGCCTCGTGGCGAGGTCGCCGAAGTTGGAGTACGACGCGATCTGCGTCATCTGCGCCATGACCGCCTCGGCGATGCTGGCCCGGCCGTGACCGACGTTGCAGTACCAGAGGGCAGCCGTCGCATCGAGGTAGTCGTCACCCGCCTCGGACCGCAGGTGCACGCCGTGACCGGAGGCGATGACGAGGTCGTGCCCGGCCACGTCGGCCATGTTCGCGAAGGGGTGCCAGAAGGCGGAGGGACGGCTCACGGCGCCAGACTAGGCGACGGCGGTACCGTCGACGCATGAGCGCTCGCGTCATCCTGTTCGGTGCCACCGGCTTCACCGGCCGCCTGACGGCCGAGGCGATGACGCGCGCGGGGCTCGCTCCCGTCCTGGCTGGGCGTTCGCCGGACTCCCTCGTCGAGCTGGTGGCCGAGCTCGCGCCGCACGCCCCCATCGATGCCGCACCCACGTGGCGGCAGGCCGACGTCTCCGATCCCGCCAGTGTCCGGGCGCTCGTCGACGACCCGAGCGACGTGCTGGTGTCGACCGTCGGGCCCTTCGCCCGGCTGGGGCGGGTGGCGCTGGACGCCGCCATCGACCAGGGGTGTGCCTACGTCGACTCCACCGGGGAGCCGTCGTTCGTCCGCGCCGTGTTCGAGCAGGACGGCGATCGTGCTCGTCAGACCGGTGCCCGCCTGCTCACGGCCTTCGGCTACGACTACGTGCCGGGCAACCTCGCGGGGGCCCTCGCCCTGCGCGACTGCGGGGGCGGCGTCGGCGCCGCGTCCCGAGTCGACGTGGGGTACTTCGTCCGCGGGGGCATGGCCATGAGCAGCGGCACGCGAGCGAGTGCGATGGGCATGATCAGCGAGCCGTCGTTCGCATTCCGCAACGGCCGGGTCGTCGACGGGACGGGCTCCGTCGCCACGTTCGACGTCCGCGGGCGCGCCCTCGACGGGCTGCCGATCGGCGGCAGCGAGCACTTCGCCCTGCCTCGGCTGGATCCGCACCTGCGCGACGTCGGTGTCTACCTGGGCTGGGCCGGACGGCTCACGCGGGCCGCGCACGTCGCCGGCCAGGCGATGTCCCTCGCCGGCCGCGTGCCACTGGTCCGCCCGCTGACCGGGCGCGCCCTCACGTGGGCCGGCGGCAGTGCCACGGGCTCGGGGCCGAGTGCCCCGCAGCGCTCGGGCACCGTCACCGTGGCCGTCGCACGAGTCCTCGACGGGGTCGGTCGCGAGCTCAGCCGGGCCACCGTCGAGGGCCCGAGCCCGTACGACCTCACCGCCGAGCTCCTCGCGTGGTCGGCGGCGATGCTGTCGACCGGCCGGCAGAGCGACGCGGGCGCGCTCGGGCCGGCGGACGCGTTCGGCCTCGACGCGCTCGTCGACGGCTGCGCGGCGATCGGCCTGCGACGTGTCGACTGACGTCGCCACGTCCGGGCTCGTCGTCCTCGACGAGGCCGACTGGCGCGAGCGGCAGCGCCGGCACGAGGAGCGCGTCGAGCCGTGGGTCGCACCGCGTCGCGACCGCCGGCTGCGGTCCCAGGCCCACCCCGTCGACGACTTCCTGTTCGACTACTACCCGTACTCCGTCGCCAAGCTCCGCGCGTGGCATCCCGGGCACGGCGTCGTGCTGCGCGGCGACGCACGGGAGTTCCTCGCCCAGAAGGCCTACCGGCGCACCGCCGACGGCGTCAGCCTCGATCCGAGCCGACTCACGGGTCTGGCACCGCGGCTGCGGCTCGTGGAGCGACTGCTGGCCGCCACGGCGGAGCGGCCGCCTCAGCTGGGCTGCTTCGGCCTCCACGAGTGGGCGATGGTGCACGGGCAGGCTCCGGACGAGGTCCGGCACTCGTCGCACCCGCTGCGCGTCGCCCCCGACGAGGTCGTTCGACTCGTCGACGAGCAGGGCCTGCGGTGCACCCACATCGACGCCTACCGGTTCTTCACGCCGTCGTCCCTTCCGCTGAACGCGCACGAGCCCACGCGGGAGACGCAGCACGAGCTCGAGCAGCCGGGCTGCCTGCACGCGAACATGGACCTCTACAAGTACGCGATGTGGTTCAGCCCGTTCATCGCCAGCGAGCTGGTCGCCGACTGCTTCGCCCTCGCGCGCCAGGCACGTGAACTCGACATGCGGGCCGCGCCCTACGACCTCGTCGAGCTCGGGTACGAGCCCATCCGCATCGAGACGCCGGAGGGCCGGCGCGAGTATGCGGGCCGGCAGCGCGAGGTGGCCGATGTGGCGGCACCGCTGCGCGCCCGGCTCCTGGCCGAGGTCTCCGGACTCCTGGCCAGCGCGACCTGAGGGATCAGCCCTTGGCGCGACGCGGGTTCGGGATCCCGCCCTCGCGACGCGGCTCGATGCCCGCCTCCAGGACCCGGCGCTCGCGGATGCGCCACGTGCCGTCGACGAGGACCCAGGCGTCGTGGTACTCGCCCCACAGGATCATGTCGGGCTTCTCGCGGTCGACGAACCTGTGCCAGGCGCGCACGTAGCTCACC
>CALGTB010000111.1 GCA_937902285.1 uncultured Actinomycetes bacterium
ACCACGACGACGAAGGATCAGCCGTCGTACACCACCCCAAAGGACTTGACCCGGCGCCGCTTGACCTGCCGGCACACAGTCCTCGCGGCATCTACGGACCCGACCAGCCGTGGCCGGCCAACGGCAGCACGAAACCGGGCAAGACCTGCGCCCAGCCCGTCCTCGAGGCCGGTGCCGCCTACACCCCGCACCAGGTCAACGAGGCGTACGGAACCTCCCTCCTGCGCGCCGGCGGGGCTCGCGGCGCAGACGCCCGCGTGACCGTCATCTCCCAAGGCGGTGGCTTCAGCGACGCCGACCTGAAGGATGCCGCCGTGTGCTTCGGGTACCGCGCGCCAGACGTAGACCTTGTCCTCGGCGACGGGATCCCCTCGCCCATCGTGTCCGACAGTGCCGAGACGCACCTGGACCTCCAGACGGTATCCGGGGTCTTGCGCGACGCCACGCGCATCCGACTGGTGCAGACCGTGAACGACAACGACAGCATGGTCGACGCCTACGCGCGGGCACTGCGGGCGAACACGGCGGGGACGCTGTCGCCGGATGTCATCAGCCTGTCCTACGGCGCGTGCGAGGTCGCCGACACCCGCGGCAACTCACCGTTGCGCAGCGCCCTCGAGGCGCTCTTCCGGATGGCTGCCCTCGTCGGCACGAGCGTGGTTGCCTCCACCGGTGACCAAGGCTCGTCGGTGTGCCAGATCGCGGATCCCCAGGGGCTCGGCCTCGACCCCATGGGGACGATCTCCTACCCAGCATCGTCCCCGTTCATGACTGCGGTCGGCGGCACCCGACTGGTGCTCAATGCCGACAACACCCGAGCCGACGAGGTCGTGTGGAACGACCAGCCCTACGGGGTGCCGGGCGCCGGGACCGGTGGGGCCAGCCGGCTGTTCGCGCAGCCTTGGTACCAGTCGGGAGTCACCGGCTCGCTCGCGCGGACCGTGCCGGACCTCTCGGCCCTGGCAGCCATCCAGCCGGGGTGGCCCGTCGTGTACGGCGGGGGCCTCATCCGCGTAGGCGGTACCAGCGGCGCCACTCCCTTCGTGGGGGCCAACCTCGCCATGATCGCCGGGCAGCAGCGCCGGGCCGGCGAGCCGAGCCTCGGTTTCGTGAACCCCTGGCTCTACCTCGTCCAGGCGCGGCACCCCTCGGCGTTCTTCGACGTGACCAGCGGTGACAACCAGATCGCCGTGCGGGTGCCGGGTGGACTCCTGAACTTCCCGGCATGCTGCGAGGCGGCACCCGGCTATGACATGGCCTCGGGCCTTGGCGCTCCGAACATCGCCCGCCTCGCCGCTCGGGTCGGGCTCCGTCCGTAGCGTTTCTCGGCGACACGGGCGAACAGACAGCCGACGAGGCTAGGGTCGCCGGCATGGTGGACCTGTGGGCTGACGGACTCGTGGCACTGGTTACCGGTGGGTCATCGGGAATCGGGCTGGCCACCGCCGAGGCCCTCGCGCAGGCCGGTGCCCACGTCGTCATCGTGGGCGACGATGCCGCTCACGGAGCGGAGGCCGTCGCGGCCCTTCAGGCCATGGGGTACCCGGCGGAGTTCGTGCAGGCCGACGTCTCCGTCGATGCCGACGCCCGACGCATGGTCGACGTGACCCTGGAGCGGTTCGGGCGGCTCGACCTCGCCTGCAACTCCGCCGGCATCGGCAACATGTCCGGTGTATCGAAGAGCACCCTGGTGACTGATCTGGAGGAGGTCGACTGGGACCGCATCCACGGGGTCAATCTCAAGGGAACCTGGCTGTCGATGAAGTACGAGCTGCGGCCGATGATCGCCGCGGGTGCAGGTGGGGTCGTCAACGTCGCGTCAATCATGGGGCTGGTCGGCTATCCCGGCATCTCCGCCTACTCAGCGAGCAAGCACGGCGTGGTCGGTCTCACCAAGTCGGCCGCGCTGGAGGTCACCGGCCACGGAGTCCGCGTCAACGCTGTCTGCCCGGGCATCGTGGACACCCCGCTCATCGAGCACGCCCTCACCGAGCATCCGGAGCGGCGACAGCCTGCCATGGCATCCGAGCCGATCGGTCGACTGGCCACAGCGCCCGAGATCGCCACCGCCATCGCCTACCTGCTGTCGCCGCAGGCATCGTTCATCACCGGGACAGCCCTCGCCGTCGACGGCGGCTGGACCGCGCGCTAGCACGATCTGCACGGAGTCGGTCAGGGCGCGTCGGTGGGATGCCAGCGCCGGAGGATCGCGAACTGGAGCACGGCGAGGGCTGCGGTCACGATCGTTGCCGCGATGTAGGCGGCGGTGATGCCGCGGGAGAACTCAGCGTCGCTCTCCGCCCCCGAGGCTGATGTGATGCTGCTGGCGAGCACGGTGCCGAGGATCGCCATGCCGACACTGGCTCCGGCCATGCGGGCCAGCATGCTGGTCCCCGAGGCGGAGCCGGTCAGGGCGTCGGGCAGGTCGTTGAGGATGGCCACGGATCCGATGGGGAAGGCCAGCCCGCACCCGGCTGCCGCCAGCATGGTGCCTAACACCACCAGGGCGACCACGTCCATGCGGCTGGTCACGGCCATGAACGCGAACGAGAGCACCATGAGTGCCACGCTGAGGTTGAGGGTCGCGCGCGCGCCGATCGCCTTCGCGAGGCGTGCCGCATACCGTGACACCAGCCACAGCGTCACCGCGAAGGGCACGAGCACCAGCCCGAGGACGATCGGCGAGGCTCCGTTCACCTCCTGCAGCTGCTGGGCGACGAGGAAGATGGTGCCGGGCATCGCCACGAACCCGGCGAACAGGGCGATGGCGGCACCGAGGACGCCGGGCCTGGCCAGCACGCGGATCTCGAACATCGGTTGGGGGGTGCGCAGTTCCCACGCGACGAAGGCGATCAGGCCGATCAGTCCCACGGCCATCGCCGACAGCACGATCGGATCCGTCCAGCCTCGGTTGGGTCCCTCGATGATGGCGCCGAGGAACAGGCCCAGCCCGGCCACCGACAGCACCGCGCCCACGACGTCGAGCCGCTTCGCGTTCGGCGCCCGACTGTTCGGCAGCGAGACCACCCCCAGCACGAGCGACAGCGCCAGGAAGGGAACGTTGATGAGGAACACCCAGCCCCAGCTCGCGAACGAGAGGAGCACGCCCCCGGCGATCGGCGCTACGGCGAGCCCGACAGCTCCCGCGGCCGACCACGACGCGACCGCGCGCGCCCGCTGATCGGGCGGGAAGATGACCGCGATCACCGACAGGGCCGGGGCGACGATGAGCGCAGCCCCGATGCCCATGACCGTGCGGGATGCGACCAGCTGCCCGACACTCGTCGACAGACCCGCCGCCAGTGACCCGACGATGAGCACGCCGAGGCCGCAGAGGTAGGTCCACTTGCGGCTGTAGCGCTCGCCCAGGCCCGCTCCGAGCAGGACGAGTCCCGCCAGCGCGATGTTGTAGGAGTCGATGACCCACTGCAGCGACGCGATCGAGGAGTCGAGCTCGCGCGAGATCGTGGGCAGGGCGACGTTGGTGATCGTGATGTCCCCCGCCATGAAGAATCCGGCGATGGTGACCGAGAGCAGGCCCAGGCGACGCCGCGACGCCGCGCCGTCGCCCGGCTCGGACACGGCCGGCACCATCCCCGCGGGATGATGCGACAGCAGCATTCGTGGACTGTAGTGCGCCGGCATGCCCGGCGGCAGGCCATCGCCGCTCGCGCCGGCCGCTCGGTGCTACGTTCCGGCCATGACGATCCGGGCGACGAGCAGCATCACGACCACCCTCAGCCTGGACGACGCACGCGCACGGGTGGAGGCGAATCTTGCGGCGGCGGGCGTCAAGCTCGATTCCAGCGGCGAGGGCTCGGTCACGGGGTCTGCTGGCAGGCTCCTGAAGTACCGCCTTCTCGGAATGTGGATCACCCACACCGACGAGCTTCCGATCAGCGTCGACGTCGAGTTCGCCAGCTCTGATGCGGGCACCACCGTGACCGCCACGGTGTCGGATCGTCAGGGCCCCGGCATCAAGCTGAATCTGGAGCCCGACAAGTACGAGGCCGCAGGGCACGCCGCCATCGCCGCGGCGTTCGCGGGGCTGGCCGGAGATGTGACGTAGAAGGCCGGCCCAGAAGTCCGGACGGCCCGCGACGAGCGGGTACCTGACGGGCTGAAGTTCGTGCTGTACCCGTCGACGTCGCACACCCCGCTGCCCGACTCCTCAACACTCACGCAGTTCTGAGCGTTCGGCGGCCATCGTCCACCGGCTGGTGCGGGCCCATCGGTCGGCGAAACCCATAAGCAAGTACTCTTGACATAAACTATCGCTTATGCGTACGGTGGGCACATGACCACGCGAGCAACCGCCTCTCCCGCGCTGCGTGCGCGCGAGATCGCCCCCATCCTCAAGGCGTTGTCTGACGAGAACCGACTCACGCTCCTGCTGGCGATCGCCGACAGGGACTGCACCGTCACCGAACTGGCGGACGTGTCGGGCATGTCCCAGCCGCTGGTCAGTCACCACCTGAAGACCTTGCGCGAGACCGGGCTGGTCACCTCCACGGCAGTGGGACGCAGCAACGTGTACTCGCTCTGCTGCGAAGCGATAGCTGAGCCCATCGCGCTGCTGTCCGACCTTGCGACTCCCTCCTGCTCCCCGAAGGGCTGATCATGACCATCCACGACGACGCCGACATCCGCACCGCCGTGCGCGAGCGCTATGCCGCTGCTGCCACGTCCGCTTCCTGCTGCGGGCCCGCGTCCTGTGGACCCGCGTTCATCGATGCGATCGACCCGTTCGGTCAGTCGCAGTATGGAGACGACGAGCGTGCACTGCTGCCCGAGGAGGCGCTCGTCGCCTCCCTCGGCTGCGGCAACCCGACGATGCTCGCCGAGCTCAATCCCGGCGACGTCGTCCTGGACCTGGGATCCGGCGGCGGCATCGACGTGCTGCTGTCAGCACGACGGGTCGCGCCCGGTGGCAAGGCCTACGGCCTGGACATGACCCCCGAGATGCTGGAACTCGCCAACGCCAACAGGGTCAAGTCGGGCATCGAGAACGTCGAGTTCCTGCTCGGCAGCATCGAGGATGTGCCGCTGCCGGACGCGTCGGTCGACGTGATCATCTCCAACTGCGTGGTCAACCTGTCGCCGGACAAGGACCGCGTGTTCCGCGAGTCGTTCCGCGTCCTGGCACCCGGTGGCCGGTTCGCCATCTCGGACATGGTTCTGTCTCGGCCGCTGCCGTCGGACGTCGCGTCGGTCATGGCGCTGTGGACGGGCTGCATCGCGGGCGCCCTCACCGAGGATCAGGTGCTGGCGGGCCTCGAGGGCGCCGGTTTCTCCGACGTCACTCTCGAGCCGACAACTGTCTTCGGGCGCGAGGAACTCGAAGGCCTGGCGGCCGCCCTCGACCCATCCGACATCCCGGCCGGCCTCGACATCGCTGCCGCCATTGACACCCTGGACGGCGTCATCCGCGCCGCCTTCATCCGCGCGACCAAGCCGGGCACCCCCGCCCAGAAGGAGACCCGCATGCCCGTCGTCCGCGTCTATGAGCCGGCCCTGTGCTGCAACACCGGCGTGTGCGGCGAGGACGTCGACCAGGCTCTGGTCACCTTCACCGCCGACCTGACCTCGCTGGCAGATCAGGGCGCCGACGTCGGCCGGCACAACCTGGCCAACGACCCCATGGCGTTCGCCAACGACAAGACGGTCCGGGCGTTCCTGGAGGTTGCCGGCTCCGAGGGGCTGCCTCTGACCACCGTCGACGGCGTCACCGTCATGACCGGCACATACCCGAGCCGCGATCAGCTGGCCCGGTTCGCCGGCGTCGACGCCGGGTCCGCCGTCCCCGCGGGAGCGACGCTGCTGCAGGTCGACGGCGATGCGTCGGACTCGGCCTGTGGCTGTGGTCCGTCCGGCTGCTGCTGACATGTACCAGTTCCTGACGGACCCTCCGCGCTTCCTGTTCTTCACCGGCAAGGGCGGCGTCGGCAAGACGTCCATCGCGTGCGCCACCGCGGTGCATCTTGCTGACCAGGGCCAGCGTGTTCTGCTGGTCAGCACTGATCCGGCCTCGAACGTCGGCCAGGTGTTCGGCTGCACCATCGGCAACACCATCACGGGCATCCCGGGCGTCCCGCGTCTGTCCGCGCTGGAGATCGACCCGGAAGAGGCGGCTGAGGCCTACCGAGAGCGCATCGTCGGGCCTGTCCGCGGGCTGCTGCCCGAGCGGGAGATCGCGTCCATCACCGAGCAACTGTCGGGGTCCTGCACCACTGAGGTCGCGTCGTTCGACGAGTTCACGGCACTGCTCACCGACGATGCGCTCGTCGCCGACTACGACCATGTCGTCTTCGACACTGCCCCTACGGGGCACACCATCCGACTGCTGCAGTTGCCCGGCAACTGGAGCGACTTCCTCGAGGCCGGCAAGGGTGACGCCTCCTGTCTGGGTCCTCTGGCCGGGCTCGACAAGCAGCGCAGCGCCTATGCCGGGGCGGTGGCGGCGCTGCAGGACACCGAGCGGACTCGGCTGGTCCTCGTTGCTCGCGCCCAGGCGGGCGCCATTGACGAGATCGCCCGAACCAAGGCCGAGCTCGACCTGATCGGCATCCGATCCGGCAGCGTTGTGATCAACGCCGTTCTTCCCGAGACCGCCGGAGACGATCCGCTGGCCGCCGCTTTGCGTCGGCGCGAGCAGGCGACGCTGGAATCCCTCCCGCCGGCACTCGACTCCCTGCCCGTCGATGTGATCAGCCTCAAGCCCGTCAATGTCATGGGGCTGCCCGCGCTACGCGCCCTCCTGATCCCCGAGCGGGCGGCCGGAGCGCTCCACCTGACCGCATCCCTCGATGTCGTCGATCGCCCGCTGAAGGACCTCGTTGACGAGATCGAGGCCGGTGAGAGCGGCCTGGTGATGTGCATGGGCAAGGGCGGTGTCGGCAAGACGACGATCGCCTCCTCGATCGCGATAGCACTCGCCGAGCGCGGACACCCGGTGCACCTGACCACCACCGACCCCGCCGCTCACCTGGAGCAGACACTCGACGGAGCTGTGGACAACCTTCGCGTCACGCGCATCGATCCGGTGCAGGCGACGCAGGAGTATCGCGACCACGTCATCGCCACGAAGGGTGAGCACCTCGATGAAGCGGGCCGCGCGAACCTAGCCGAGGACCTCCTGTCGCCGTGCACGGAGGAGGTGGCGGTCTTCCGGCAGTTCTCCGCCGTGATCCGTGAGGGGCGCAAGGGCTTCGTCATCGTCGATACCGCGCCGACCGGCCACACCCTCCTGCTGCTGGACGCGGCGGGGTCCTACCACCGCGACATGGTCCGCCAGATGGGCACGACCGAGGGCTTCAGGACCCCCATGATGATGCTGCAGGATGCCGCAGTCACCAAGGTCATCCTGGTGACGCTGCCCGAGCAGACCCCCGTCCTCGAGGCGAGCATCCTCCAGGCCGACCTCGAGCGTGCCGGCATTCACCCGTGGGCCTGGGTCGTCAACAGCTCGGTCGCCGCCGCGCGCCCCACAAGCGCCTTCCTGCAGATGAGGGCAGCGTCAGAAGCAGGTCCCATCGCCGACGTCCAGCGGATCGCAGAACGACTCGCGCTCGTGCCCATCCAGGTCCTCGAGCCGGTCGGCGCCGCGCGCCTGTCGGCTCTGGCGCAGGGGAGCTCGGCACCGGTGCCGGTCTAGCGTGGTTCGCGACAGGCCCTGACTGACGGAAGACGTCCTTCCACCATGCTGGAGCCGAGCCGAGCCGCGCCCGCCATCTGCTCGTGCGCCCGTCCGCTTCCGCCGCGATACTGGTTGCGTGCGGCGCGCCCTGATCGTCCTCGCTCTCGTCCTTGCCGTGCTCATGGCCGGTACCTCGCCCGCACACGCCCACCAGCCGGTCCGTCTCACGGCCGCGAATCCGACGCCCGACCGCGGCCCTCTGCTCGTCGACGGCACGGTGTCCTTCGCGGTCTATGCGAACGTGCGCGGCCGTGAAACGCGTGGCTTCCGGTTCGGCCTGCGCGACGGCCAGCGGCTGGAGGTGCAGCTCCTCATCGTCGACAAGCTCCCGGGCAACGCGGTTTCTGCGGCGGCCCTGCCGGAGGTGGTCATCACCGATCCGACCGGCAGCCGCACGATCCTGACCCCGGACGAGCGCACACCGTTCTTCGAGCCGTACTCCGGCACGAAGTACCTGTACCTCGCGCGGCTGTCGGACACGGGAGTCGGCGGCACCTACGCGGTGCTGGTGCGCTCCCGGTCGCCGCAACCGGTCGAGGCTGTCGTCGCCGTGGGCTACCGCGAGGTTCCCGGACGCGTCGTTCGCTGAGTCATCAGCCGGCGGCGCACCCGACCCCGTAGAGGGACTCGGGCACCTCGCTGCTCGCAGCGTCGGTGCCGCAGACCTTGGTCTTGTCCTTCGGAACCCAGAACTGGCCCTCTGCCTCGAAGATGAACGAAGTGGGCGCGCCCTGCGGCCCGTCTGCCGGGGCGTCCTTCGGACCCAGGATCCCGGACGCGACGGCCCAGCCGTCCGCGCACTGAAGGTCGTCGATCGTCATGACGTTGTCGGCGCCGAGTGCCGTTGCGGCGCTGTCGACCGCGGGCTGAACGGCCTCCTTGGTGCACTCCGTCATCCCGCCCACCGGGCTGGCGCTGTCCGACGCCTCCGAGGAGGTGCTGCTCGAGCAGGCAGCGAGGGCGAGCGCGGAAGCGGCGAGAAGGGCAGTGGCGGTGGCGATGCGTCGCATGAGGGTTCCCCCGGGAGTCGGTGCTTCCGATTGATTGGCCCGTCCAGCGTACGCGCGAGATCCCGGGGAGGCCTGGCTGAGCGTCGGGTGCGGGGCGCGGTCTGGATCGCGAGCGGGCAGGAACCTCGGGTGCATCGCCGGGCGCCGTTCGTCGCAGCAGCCCTGACCCATCCGCGATAGACATGTCCCCGTGATCGATCAGGACGTCGCCGACGCGGCTGTCATCGCCGTCCGCGCAGGTGACACGGTGGCCCTCGGAGTGCTGCTCGAGGCCCATCCTGATCTGGCCACGATGCGCCTGCCTGGGCATGGACCGCGGACGATGCTCCATGTCGCGACGGACTGGCCCGGCCACTTCCCGAACGTCGCCCGCACCGTAGCCCTCCTCGCCGCCGCGGGCGCCGATCCTGATGCTCCGTTCATCGGCCCGCACACCGAGACGCCCCTCCACTGGGCGGCGAGTTCGGGCGACGTCGAGGCGATGCAGGCGCTCCTCGCGGCAGGAGCCGACGTCAACGCCCCCGGGGCGGTGATCGGAGGCGGCACGCCGATGGCGGACGCCACCGCGTTCGGGCAGTGGGCTGCGGCAGCCTGCCTGCTGGCTCACGGGGCGCGCACGAACCTGTTCGAGGCGGCGTCCCTGGGACTGGTCGACCGCGTTGCGCAGCGACTGGGCCACGATGTGCTGTCGCCGGTTGAGGTGACGAGCGCGTTCTGGGGCGCCTGCCACGGGGGCCAGCGGTCGACAGCCCAGGTACTGCTGGAGCGTGGCGCCGATCTGAACTGGGTCGGATACGACGGACTCACCCCGCTGGACGCTGCCGAGCGGTCCGGGGCCACCGATCTGATCGAGTGGCTGGCGGGCTGCGGAGCGATGACGGGCGGGCAGATCGCATCGGACGGCCTGTGATTGACTGACGCGGTGACGGCATCAGAGGACGCTCCGCCTGCCCCGGCGTCGAGCCGGTG
>CALGTB010000112.1 GCA_937902285.1 uncultured Actinomycetes bacterium
CTGCCCGCGCCCGTCGGCGAGGAGGTTGGGCAGGGACGGGATGGGGGCGACGTTGGCGCATTCGTCGAGCAGGAACAGCACGGGCGGGTCCATCCGGCCCCCCGGCGATCGTGCGGCGGTGACGCGGGCGGTGTAGGCGACGTCCTCAATGAGTGCGGACACGAACCCGGCCGAGGCCGCGGCGCCGCGATCGGTGGCCAGGCAGTACAGCGTGCCGTGGTCGCGCAGCAGCGACTCCGCGGAGATCGCCGGCCGCTGTGGCGTAGGGGTGAGGGCGGCACGGACGGTCGGCAGCGACAAGGGTGTGATGGCGGAGGACACCACGCTCATCACCGACCCGACGAACCTCGGGTCGGGGTTGTGGATGAGGCCCCGCAGACGGGAGTCCCAGGTCAGGCACGCGTCAGGGTGGTTCTCGAGGATCGCCAGGGCGATGTCCATGGCATGGGGAGACTGCATCCACCGGTAGGCGGTGTCGATGTCGTTGCCGTTGAGGGCCGCGGCGTGCAGGACCGTCTCGATGATCGTCTTGGCGTGCCCCCGCCACACGGCGTTCTCCCCGCTGGCCGTGATGCCGGTGTTCGCGGCGAGTGCCTCGGCGCGGGTGGCGGCGCGGATGGGGTCCTCGCAGCCGGCGATCGCATCCCACGCCACCTGGTGGGCGAAGCCGGCGCCGAGCATGCCCTGGGGGTCGAACACCCCGACCGGACCGATCGCGGCGCGGGAGGTGAGGGTGGCCTTGATGTTGTCGGGCTTGGTGGACGTGGTGATGACGGCGCCGGGGGCGTCGAGGATCGCGTTGATGGCGAGGTGCAGTCCCTTGCCGGAGCCGGGCGGTCCGACGACCAGGATGCTGCGCTCCACTGACGCCCACACGTCCTGCCCGCGGGAGGTGCCGAGGTAGTAGCCGACATCGTTCGGGGCAGGCGTCGCCAGGGTGGGGCGCAGGGTGGCGGCCTGGGTCATAAGTGCTCGCGGTGAGGCGGCGCGGGTGACGGCCTCGCGGGTGGCCCATCCGTCGCGGGTGTCGAAGCTGGCAGCGCGACGCTTCGGTGCGGTCCTGCTGTAGCGGCGGTGCCGCTGCACCCGCGCGATCGCCAACGTGACTGCGGCGGCCAGGAGCAGCAGCGCTGTGGCGTGGACGGCCACCGGGACGCCGGGCACGTACGGGTCGAGGGCGAGGGCGCTGATGGCGCGGGTGAGGGTGAACCGCGGGGTGGGGTGGGAGGTGAGGACGGCGAGCAGCCAGCCGGTGGCGTGGATCGCGGCCACTAGTGCCAGCCCCGTCGCAACGATGATGATGATCGCCTTCTCGATCACGAAAGCGCCCGGGTTCGGCGACCCCGGCGCGTTCACGTCGCGCCGCCGGTGGGGGCGGTCGCTCGGGCGGGTGCGCTCATGCCGGCGGTGGTGTCCCACCATTGGAGCTCGTAGGGGTGGAGGTCCACCTGCAGCCTGTAGGAGCGCATGCCGTGGATGGTCTGCAGCTTGACGAGGAACTCCCCGCGCGACGCGGTGGCGATGATGTGGGCTTCGGCGGCGGTGAGGTTCAGGGCCCGGGTGGTCAGCGGGATCTCCTTGGCGGGCTGGTAGCCGATGATCTTCGTTCCCGCCAGGGCGAGGAGGGACTCGGCCTTGTTGCGTTCGGCGGAGTCGGCGGCGCCGATGTTGAGGGTGTCGCGCAGGTTGTGCAGCACCAGGACGTTCGACAGGCCCCAGGAGCGGGCGAGGCGGAACTGCTGCTGCAGTCGGTCGATGGCGCCGTGCGCGTGGGCGAGGACTCGCCACGCCTCGTCGTAGACGGCGAACCGCTGCCCGTTGCCGGGGGTGGCGAGGGCGGCTTCCATCCAGGCGG
>CALGTB010000113.1 GCA_937902285.1 uncultured Actinomycetes bacterium
GCGGCCTCGCCGGCGGTGATGCGCAGCAGTTCGTCGTAGGACGTCGGGAACACGTAGTGCGGGTGCCCGGCCGCCGCCCACACCTGGTCGTAGCGTGAGAGTGCGATGTCGACGATGGTCCGCAGGGGATGAGGGTGGCCGACCGGCGCGACGCCCCCGATCGCGAATCCCGTGGCCTTGCGCACCTGGTCGGCCGAGGCCTTGTCGATCGCGGTCACCTCGAGGATCGCGGCCAGCTGCAGGGTGTCGACGCGGTGCCCGCCCGAGGCGAGGACCAGCACGGGCTCGCCGTCCGCCATGAAGATGAGGGAGTTGGCGATCTGCCCGACCTCGATGCCCAGGGCCGCCGCTGCCTCGGCCGCGGTCCGGGCGCTGTCGTCGAGCTCACGTACCTCGCCCTGCGCGCCGAGCCGGGCGAGGGCGCCGCGGACGGTGATGACGGACTGCTGCTCGGATCGCTCGGACATGGTGCTGAGGCTACGGCCTGGATGCCGGGTTCAGGGCGCCCGGAGGTCTAGGCTCGCGGTCGAGCCGCCTGGGCTCATCGGACTGGAGGTCAGGATGTCCAGCAAGGTTTCGCGCCCGTTCGGAGTCACGATCGTGTTCCTGCTCATCCTCCTGAGCGGAGCCCTCCTCGTGCTCGCCGGGATCCTGCGGCTCTTCAACCGCGGCGACGAGGCGACCGTGACGGTCACCCAGGCGATCGTCAGCATCGTCATCGGCGTGGTCTACCTGCTCGTCGCGAAGGGCATCGCCAACGGCAGTCGCGGGGCGCGGATGCTCGTCGCCCTCCTGACGATCCTGTCCGTGGCGCAGGGCTTCTGGGTGCTGTTCACCAACCTGAGCAACATCTCCGTGGTCATCGCCGCGAGCATCCAGGTGCTCATCGGCCTGGCGATCCTGGGAATCCTCTACAGCCGTCGCGCGGGGGAGTTCTTCCGCGCCTAGCGCGCACGCGGTCATGACGAACAGGTTCGAAGGGTTCCCGAACGAGGCGTTCGACTTCTACGACGCCCTCGCCGCGAACAACACCCGGCCGTGGTGGAACGAGCACAAGCCGGAGTACCTCGCGGCGGTGCGGGAGCCCCTCGAGGCACTGCTCGCCGAGCTCGCCGACGAGTTCGGATCCCCGCACCTGTTCCGCCCCTACCGGGACTCCCGGTTCAGCAAGGACAAGGCGCCGATCAAGGACCATCAGGGCGGCGTGGTGGCGGTGGAGGATGCCATCGCCTACTACGTGCAGGTGTCGGCGTCCGGGCTCATGGTGGCGGGTGGCTGGTACGCGCCGCAGGGCCAGCAGATCGCGCGCTACCGCGAGTCGGTCGACGGGCCCGTGGGTGCTGAGCTCGAGCGGATCGTGGCATCGCTGCGGTCCCGGTTCGAGATCGACGGCAAGCCGGTGAAGACGCGGCCGCGGGGCTACGACGCGGATCACCCGCGGATCGACCTGCTGCGCAACCGGGCACTCACGGTGGCCCGGCACTACCCCGTGAGCGCGATGCTCGGCACCCGCAAGGCGCTCACGGCCGTGCGCAGCGACTGGCGTGCCATGCGACCGTTGATCGAGTGGCTGGCCGACTACGTGGGTCCGGCGACGGACCCGTCGGCCGAGGACTGAGCACGCGGGGAGCTCCAGGCCCCGATGACCGCGACGGCGCCGGCGACGGCGGCCGCGGCCAGAAGCACTGCCGGCACCCAGGCGGAGGACCCGGGTCGGTCGACGGCCAGGGCCGCGACCAGGAGCAGGGCAGTGGCGATCGCGGCGAGCGCCAGCGTGACTCGGCGGCTCACGCTGCGCTCCTGCTCATGGCCCGACGGTAGGGCCAACGGCTGACACTGGGCAAGGCCCGGCCACCGGGACGTCAGCACCGCTGCCGGATCACCAGCCCAGCAGGTCGCGGACGACCTGCGTCTCCGCCGCCGGGTACCCGTCCCACCGGACCCTGAGCTCGCGGTCGGCCACGTCGGTGAGGGCGCGGGCGGCCTCCTCGACCGGTCGCGACACGGCATCGCCGAGGGCGGCACCCAGGGACGGGTCGGCCGTCTCGAAGCGTCGCCAGACGTCGAGCGCATCGAGGCCGTCGCACTGGTCCGGGGGCAGAAGGTCGCGCAGGAGCACGAGCAGGTGCTCGAGCGCATAGTGGTGCACGAACACGCTGGCGCTCAGCAGCTCTCCCCGTCGGGCCCTGCCCGTCGCGATGTAGACCAGGCACAGGAAGTTGCGCAGCTCGGCGGGCCGGTCGACCGTTCGCGGTGCCAGGCTGCGCGCCTGGATGGCCTCGGCGAGCTCGGCAATCCCGCCGCGGTCGATGGCCACGTCATAGTGGTTCAGACCGCAGCCGGCGAACTCGCCGCGGTCGAACACGGCGAACTCCACGAGCAGGCCGGTGCGGTAGAGGACCTTCAGGCCGTGCGCGGTCTCGCGGAACCAGAACGCGATCTGCTCGTTGTCCGGGAGCCACGACAGGTCGGTTCGGTAGCGCTCCTGGGTGCCGTCTGCGGTGATCATCAGGAAGTCGTGGTCGGACCACTGATCGCGGCGCCAGGGCTGGGCCGACGAGCCGGCGAGCACGAGGCCCACGACCTCGGGGTCGGCCTCGGCGGTGGCGACCAGGGTGGCGACGAACGGGTCCGCAGGGTCGGTCATGGGGCTCAGGCTAGATGCGCACGCGCTCGCCCGAGCGCGGGACCACGACCGCGATGTCCAGCTCGGCACGGATGCGATCGGCCAGGGCCCTCGACGCATCGGCCTCGCCGTGGTTGACGAACACCTGGTCGGGGAGCGGATCGGCGTGGCTCAGCCACGCCAGCAGCTCGCTGCCGTCGGCATGCACCGAGAACGCCTCGATCTCGACGATCTCGGCGCGCACGGCGACGTACTTCCCGTGGATCTTGATCTCGCGGGCCCCGTCGCGCAGGAGCCGCCCGGGCGTGCCCACCGCCTGGAAGCCGACGAGCAGCACGGTGGTGGACGGGTCGGGAAGCAGTGCCTTGAGGTGGTGGGTGACGCGCCCTCCACTGCCCATGCCCGACGCCGACACGATGATCCGCGCGCCGCCGCGGTCGAGGGCCATGGAGTCCTCCGGCGTGACGGCCTCGTGCAGGTTCGGCAGGTCGATCGCGCGGACGCCCTCGGCGATCGTGGCCGTGCCGATCTCGGGGTCGCCGCCGGAGATCGCGTCGGCGTAGACGCGGAGCCCGGCGAGGGCCATCGGACTGTCGACGTGGATCGGCGCCGTCGGGATGCGCTGCTGGTCCTGGAGGGTGCGGAGAGCCTTGAGGAGAACCTCGGTGCGATCGACGGCGAAGGCGGGGATGACCACGGTGCCGCCCCGTTTAAGCGTGCGGGTGATCGCCGCCGCCATCTGGTCCATCTCGGCCTCGACGTCCTCGTGCTCGCGGTCGCCGTACGTCGACTCGATGACGATGGCGCTCGCCGAGCATGGGGGAGCGGGCGGCGCCAGCAGCGGGTGGTTGCCGCGGCCGAGGTCTCCGCTGAAGACCACGACCCGCCCCGTCGACTCCTCCGTGATGGTGGTGATCGACGAGCCGAGGATGTGCCCGGCCGGGTCGAGGCGCGCCACTGTTCCGTCGACGGGCGTGAAGCCCGCGCCGAACGCGACGGGAACCAGTTGTGAGATCGCCTGCTCGGCGTCCTCCGTGCCGTACAGGGGTCGGGGCTGGGCGTGCCGTGAGAAGCCCTTCCGCCTCGCGAACGCGGTGTCCTCCTCCTGCAGCCTGGCGCTGTCCCGCAGGATGATCGCCGCGAGCCGGGCGGTGTTGGGCGAGCAGTGCACAGGCCCCGAGAAGCCGTCGCGGACGAGGGCAGGCAGGTAGCCGCAGTGATCGAGGTGTGCGTGGCTCAGGATGACGCTGGCGACGTCGGCGGGGGGAACGGGGAAGGGGTCCCAGTTGCGGGAGCGGATCTCGCGGGGCCCTTGGAACATGCCGCAGTCGACGAGGAGCATCCCCGCTCCCGCCTCGACCAGCGTCTTAGAGCCGGTCACGGTGCCTGCTGCGCCCACGAACGTGAGGAACATGCGTCAGGTGTAGCACGGGCACGTGGGGGTGTCAGCGCAGGAAGAGCGCCTCGAGCCGCCGTGACGTGAGGACGAGCCCGACGGCCGCCAGCACCAGGAAGTAGGCGACGTGCACCACGAGTGCGCCGTCGAAGATGCCGAAGGCGAGTGACCTCGTCATGGCGATGGCCTGCCACAGCGGCGTCACCATGATGATCGACTGGAGCCACTCCGGGTACAGCGTGATGGGGAAGAACGTTCCGGAGAACAGGAACAGCGGCAGGAGGAAGAAGTTCAGCCAGTTCAGCTGGTGGAACGAGCGCATGTACGACGTGATGGTCATGCCGATCGACGCGAAGGCGAAGGCGATCAGGACCGCGGCCGGGATCATCAGCAGTGCCCACCAGGAGGTGAGCAGTCCGGCGAGGCCGACGACGACGGTGAATCCGACGGCGTAGGCGGCGCCGCGCAGCATCGCCCAGCCGATCTCGCCTAGAGCCACGTCGAACGACCCCAGCGACGTCGACATCATCGTCTGGTAGATGCGCATGTAGTGCATCTTGAAGAACACGTTGAAGGTCGCATCCATGAGCGCACCGCTCATGGCGCTGGACGCGAGGAGCGCGGGGGCGATGAAGGCCGCGTAGGAGACCTCGACGCCGTTGACCTCGACCGACCCGATCAGTCCGCCGACTCCGTAGCCGAACGCCACCAGGAAGATCACCGGCTCGACGAATCCGGTCAGGAAGGTGAGCGCATTCGTGGTGCGCAGCGCATACGCGTTGCGCATGATCGGGGCGTGCGCCCTCCCCGCGAAGATCGACGCTCCTGGGCGGCGCGCGCGTCGCTCCGCGATGGCGGCCGCGGCGCTGACCGCCACGGTTGAGGTGATCACGAGGTCAGCCGCCTCTCGAAGCGGCGCCGGGCCACGACCACGCCGACGACGCCCATGGCGAGCAGGTACGCCACGCTCAGCGCGGCCTGCCACGGCTCGAGCGGCATCCCGTACGACAGCCAGCGTCCCAGCTGCGTCGCATGCCACAGCGGGGAGATCCAGCCGATCCACTGCAGGGCCAGCGGAAGCGTTGACAGCGGGAAGAACGTGCCGGAGAACAGGAACATCGGCATGATGACGAGGCGCCAGGTGAACGCGAGGAACCCGTCCTCGTTCTTGACGTTCGCGGCGACGGCCAGCATGAGCGCGGCCCAGCACAGCCCGGCGTAGGTGGAGACCGTGATGAGCGGGAGCGCGGACGTCCACTCGACGGCGCCGAACAGGGCCAGGACCAGCCAGTAGACGGCGGTCGTGAAGACCACCCGCAGGGCGGCTGCGAGCAGCACCCCGTCCGCGATCTGCCCGCCGGTGAGCGACGTCGCGCGCATCGCGAAGAAGAGCTTCTCCCAGATGAATCCTGCGATGGTCGGGAAGGTGACCTCGTCCTGGCCGCCCTGGATGGCGGCCGCGGCGAGCAGGGCCGGCGCGAGGAAGACGAGGTAGGGGACCCCGTCGACCCCGCCGGAGCCGGTGTCGACGAGCAGGCCGACCCCCAGCCCGACGGAGGCGAGGTAGAGCACGGGGTTGCCCAGCCCGAAGGCGATGATGGAGTTGCGCCACTTCCACATGTTGCGCAGCCGGTACTCGGCGACGCGTGTCGCGCCGCGCCATGACCCGCGCATGGTCGCGGCCTGTGACGGCCTGGTGATCGCGCTCACTCGTCGGCCAGGGTCCGGCCGGTGAGACGCAGGAAGACGTCCTCCAGGGACGCCCGACGCACGAGCGACGTCACGGGCATGAAGCCGCGCGCCACGATCCGCTGAAGGTCCGCCTCCCCGGCGTCGGTGTAGATGAGGATGCGGTCGGGCAGCACCTCGAGCCGCTCGCCGATGTCGCCCAGCTGCGCCGCCACCTCGGCATTGCGGTCGGATCCGAACCGGACCTCGACGACCTCGCGGGTGGAGTGCTCGCGGATGAGCGCCGCGGGCGCGCCCTCAGCCACGATCCGGCCCCCGTCCATGACGACCAGCCGCTCGCACAGCTGCTCGGCCTCGTCCATGTAGTGCGTGGTGATGACGAGGGTCACGCCGGTCTCCTTGAGCCGGAACAGCCGGTCCCACAGGACATGGCGCGCCTGCGGGTCGAGGCCGGTCGTCGGCTCGTCGAGCAGCAGGATGCTCGGCTCGTTGACCAGGCCCCGCGCGATGGTGAGGCGGCGCTTCATCCCCCCGCTGAGCGCGTCGACCTTCGCGCTGCGCTTGTCCTCGAGCTGGGCGAAGGCGAGGAGCTCATCGATCCGGGGCATCAGGTAGGACTTCGGCAGGCCGAAGTATCGGCCGTACGTGTAGAGGTTCTCGGTGACGGTCAGCTCGGTGTCGAGGTTGTCCTGCTGGGGTACGACGCCGAGGTGCGCCCGGATGGTCGGCCCCTCGTGCGCCGGGTCGCGGCCGAGGATCATCAGGTCGCCGGACGTGCGCTGCAGGGTGGCGCCGAGCATACGCATCGTCGTGGACTTGCCGGCGCCGTTGGGGCCGAGGATGCCGAACGACTCCCCGCGCTCCACCGCGAAGTCGATGCCGTCGACCGCGACGAAGTCGTCGTAGCGCTTCGTCAAGCCCTGTGCCCGGATCACGACGCCACCCAACCACAGCCGTGCCGTCCGGCGGCAGGGTCGGTCGTCGTCAGGCCAGGGGAGCCGGCCTGCCGTAGAGCCAGCCCTGGCCGTGCCGCCAGCCGAGCGTGCGCAGGTAATCCGCCTCGGCCTGGGTCTCGACGCCCTCGGCCACGGTGTCGAGCCCGAGGCCGCGGGCGAGGCCGATCAGGGCGTCGGCGAGCCGCATCGACGTGCGGTCGCCCGCACCGATGGCGGACGTGAACGAGCGGTCGAGCTTCAGCCCGGCGATGGGCAGGTCGCGCAGGTGGCTGATGGACGAGTAGCCGGTGCCGAAGTCGTCGACATACCAGCGCACGCCGAGGTCGGCGAGCCGGCGCATGGCGGCCGGCACGGTCGTGGTGAGGTCGAGGAGCATCGTCTCGGTCACCTCGAGGTGGAGGCGCTTGGGGTCGGCGCGAGTTTCCGCGAGGCCCTCCATGACGAGGTCGGGGTAGGACATGCGGTCGAGAG
>CALGTB010000114.1 GCA_937902285.1 uncultured Actinomycetes bacterium
GGCGAGATCCGGGTGACGATCCTGGGCAGTGGCGATCCGTTCACGAACAAGGCGCAGGGATCCGCGTCGGTGCTGATGGAGGTGGGGAACCCGGAGCGGGACTTCTTCTTCTTCGACCTGGGCTCCGGATCGCTGGCGAACTTCAACGGCCTGCACCTGCCGGTGACGGCGACGACGAAGGTGTTCCTCACGCACCTGCACGCCGACCACGTCGGTGACATGCCGACGCTGGTGTGGAGCCTGGCGAAGGCCGGTCGACGCGACCCGGTCGAGGTTTGGGGTCCGGGCGGGGAGGTGCCCGAGCTGGGGACACGCTCGTACGCGGAGCACCTGACGCTCGCGCATGCCTGGGACACGGCGTCGCTGAACGGGCACCCGGGCCAGTCCGGCGCCCAGATGGAGGTCACCGAGGTCCCGTTCGAGACCACGTCGACGGTGTACGAGCGCGACGGCGTGCGCATCTCGTCCTTCCCCGTCATCCACATCCTCAACGGCTCGGTGGGCTACCGGCTGGACTTCAACGGGCTGAGCGTGGTGTTCTCGGGCGACACCCGGCCCAGCCACACGCTGGTCGATGCGTGCGACGGGGCTGACCTGCTGATCCACGAGACGTTCCCCTCGGCCGGGGTGTTCGCGCAGAAGGCCGGCGTCCCGCGGGCGTTCGCCGAGCAGGTTGTCAACGGCGTCCACACCAGCCCGGCCGCGGCCGGCGGCGTGTTCAAGCGGGCGGGAGCGCGGATGTCGGTGATGTGGCACCTGGCCGTGGACCACGAGACCGTCGGGCCGGTGTTCACCGAGATGCGCACGAAGTACGACGGCCCGGTGACGATTGCGCAGGACCTCACCACGTTCACGATCACCAAGGAGTCCGTCGTCGCCCGGCAGACGGTCATCGACCCGTTCGCCTGGCCCGTCGTCGGCCCGACCGTCATCACCGGGCCGCCGATGAACCCGCCGAGCCCGCCGCCGGCGTGGTGGGCTGAGGCACTGATCACCGACTGACGAGCATCGGCGATCACGGAGCCGGAATGGTGCGAAGGTCGTCGGCGTGGATTCGGTTCCTGTCGAGGCCATGGCCGTCGATGCCCTCATGCTCGTCGCGGTCCTGCTCTTCAGTGCCCTGATGTCCCAGGGTCTGACCCGGATCGGCAGCGTTGCTGTGACGCATCGCCCGGGGTTGGTGAGGGTGGCGGGATGAAGCACAACCTAACGTCGGGGTAGGGACCCAGGCACTTCGAAAGTGATCCAAGTCGTCCGCGAAGAGGCCTTCGACGTCGTGAGCGTCCGGCCCCAGACCGATCGAGTCCAGTAGGCCGCGCATGCGCCGTCGGCGCTGCTCCTGGAAGCTGATTGAACCGTCGGCGTACTCGCGGAAGTGGACGTCCTCGAGTTGCAGCCAGGCGACGCCGGGATCTCCTGGGTGGATCCTCGCGACTCGAGCAGAGTGCGATCCCCCGGACTGGGGCGAAGAATCAGTTGTTTGCGTTCATTCGGTGGCGCGCTCCAATGGCTGCGGTGCTGGAAGGGCTAAGGCCATAGTCCGCAAGCCGAAGTGAATTGGCTTGTGACGCTGCGACCACGGGGTGGTGCTCGGTAGCAACCAGATCAACCGTCGCGTGAGCAGAAGCGCGTGGCGGTGGCGCTCCTTGGTGTGGAGTCGTTTCTGCCATCTTGAGCTCACCCAACGCAGTTCCCCGGCGTCACCGTCCACGATGAGTGCGACTCGGTTACGGATGCAGGACTGTGCCGGCCGTGAGCGGACTTCGTCGGGCTTTGGCACCGAGGGCGTCCCGACGGTTGATTCGGACGGACGCCGATTCGCTTCGAGGGGGCGCCTCTGGCGAGCCGGGGAAATCGAAATTCGATTCAAATATCACCGAACTAGTCGAAAACCAAGACTTTGACATGTCCAGGGTGTTCAATTCGTTTCCAATCGCTTCCACACCGAACCCCTGAGGAGACTCCAGTGCCTGTAGACGCGGAGAAGTTGAGAGATGACCTGATCGCACGGGGCGTCGAGTTCGTCTTCGGCTACTACGTCGACATCCACGGTGTTCCGAAGAGCAAGTGCGTCCCGGTCGACTCTCTGCCGTCCATGGCCAGGGGTTCTGAGCTGTACACGGTCGGCGCCCTCGAGGGCATGGGCGACCTGGGGCCGCACGAGGATGAGTGCGCCGGCTTCCCCGATCTTGATCAGATCACCGTGCTGCCGTGGAAGCCCGAGTTCGCAGTGGCCCCGACCCAGCTGCGGTTGAACAACGAGCCCTACGGGCAGGACTCGCGCAACCTGCTGCAGCGACAGGTCGAGATAGCGAAGCAGCGTGGCTTCACCGCAAACGTGGGGATCGAGCCGGAGTTCTATGTGGTGCGCGAGACCGAGCGCGGCTGGGAGCCGCTGGTCATCGACGACCGCCTGAGCATCCCGACTCGGGGCTACGACCTGGAGGCGACGATCCTGGCGGAGCCCTTCCTCGCGCCCATGGCCCGCTACATGAAGGAAATGGGCTGGGGCCTGTATTCCCTCGACCATGAAGGTGGCGACGGTCAGTACGAGTTCAACTTCGACTACACCGACGCTCTGACCATGGCGGACCGGATGGTGATCTTCCGCCTCATGGCGAAGCACTGCGCGCGTGAGGTCGGGTGCATCGCGACCTTCATGCCCAAGCCTTTCCAGGACGACTTCGGATCCGCCTCGCACATCAACATCAGCATCGCCGACGCGGCCACGGGCAGGAACCTGTTCGAGGCGGATAGCGGTGGTGGCTACAGCGACCTTGCTCGGAGCTTCACGGCGGGCGTGCTCGCCCACGCAGGGGCGATCGCTGCGGTGACGTCGCCGCTCGTCAACTCCTACAAGCGCTTCATCAGCAAGGGCTTCATGGATGAGATCTCCTGGGCACCGGTCTACCGCGCATGGGGAGAGAACAACAGGACCCTGATGTGCCGGATGCCCGTCAATCGCCACTGCCTCGAGGTGCGGACGGCAGACGCGGCCGTGAACTACTACCTAGGCATCGGCCTCGTCCTGGCCGCGGGGCTCGAAGGAATCGAGAAGAACCTCGATCCAGGCAAGCCCATCAACTCCGACATGTACAAGTTGCCGGCCGATGAGATCGCCGAGCTTGGTGACATCTCGCTCCCGAAGACCCTCGATGACGCGCTTGACGCATTCGAGGTGGACGGCCTGGCCAAGTCGACCTTCGGCGATGAATTCCACGCCACCTACCTGGCCTACAAGCGTCAGGAGGCGCACGAGTTCCGCACGGTCGTTACCACGTGGGAGACGACGAAGTACCTCCAGCAGCTCTGACACCAGCGTCATGATGACGAAGGAAGGTTCCCGCAACATGGCTCTTGAGAGCTCGCGGACGCGAGATGATGCCAATGCGATCGCCCTCGAACGCATGGTCACTTCCGACCCCGTCCTGATTGACGTCGCACCCGCGCTCGATGTCGTCCCTGGGATGACGAAGGCGACGATCCTGACATCCGGCGCGCCGCTCGACTGGTCGGAATACACGGGCGGCCAGCGCCGGGCCCTCATGTATGCAGCCGTGTACGAGGGGCTTGCCGAGGACCTCGCGAGTGCCGAGACCGCCCTCGACCGAGGTGACATCCGAGTGAGGAGCACACAGCAGCATTCGTGCGTCGGCTCGGTTGCCGGGATCTTCACCGCCTCGATGCCGGTCCTGGTCGTCGAGGACAGGACATATGGCGGCAGGGCGTTCTGCAATCTGTACGAGGGGAAGAGCCGCTACCGATTGAACTACGGCTCGTACGACGCCGACGTTGCGCGGGGGCTCAAGTGGCTCGAGGAGGTGATGGGTCCCGTGCTAGCCCAGGCGCTGGCAATCAGCGGCCCGATCCCCTTGAAGCCGCTCCTGGCGAGGGCGCTTCGGATGGGCGATGAGCTCCACAGCCGCAACACAGCTGGCACCCTGCTCCTGGAGCGGACCTTGCGACCGGCACTGATGGCCCTGGCAGCAGGCGGGCGATCCGACGACGTCGAGCGAGTCTTCACCTTCCTCCAGGAGAATGACTACGCATTCCTACGGGTCGGCATGGCAGCGGCCAAGGCGATGGCGGACGCGGCGCACGGTGTCGAGCACAGCAGCATGCTGACTGGCATGGTGCTGAACTGCCACAGCTTCTCGATCCGGGTCAGCGGCCTCGGCGACCGTTGGTTCAGCGGGGAGCACCCCAGCCTGGACGGCCGGTTCTTCGATGGCTTCGGTCCGCAGGACGCAGAGTGGATCGGTGGCGAGAGCTGCTTCACCGAAGTCGTCGGACTCGGAGGATTCGCTCAAGCATGCGCTCCGTCGCTTCAGGCATACCAAGGGGGCACATACGCGGCGATGCTGGCTGCGAACGAGTCCATGTACCGGATAACCCTCGGGGAGCATCCTGACTTCCTTCTGCCTCCCTTCGAGTTTCGACGATCACCTGTGGGAATAGACGTCCAGAAG
>CALGTB010000115.1 GCA_937902285.1 uncultured Actinomycetes bacterium
TCGTGTTGGGCTCGGCTCCCACGAGGTAGTACCCCGTCACGTCCACGGTCACGTCGGCCCCACCCGCCGACGTAGTCAGGCCGATCGTGCCGTCGGACGCGACCGGCACGATGGCCGATCCGCTCGCCCCCCGGTTCATCCGCACCCGCGCCACCACCGCACTGCCCTCCAGCCCGGGCACCCAGACGCTGATCTCGGCGGGAGCGGTGGAGCCGAGCACCCGGACGGTGACCGCCACGGCCGCGACCCCGGTGTCCGGGACCCCGCCCTGCCCGGTGACCTTCGTCAGGATGCCGCCCTGGTCGCCGTGCCAGCCCGACCGGTGCAGCCGGCAGGGCGCCTGCGGAACAGGCGCCGGCGCGGGGACCGCGAACGGGTCAGTCGGCACGTCGGCGGGACCGTCGTCGTAGCCGCCCCACCCGGTGTAGGTGCCCTGGCTGAGGCCGAGGCCCTCGCGTGTGCTCAGCACGCGCACCGGCGGAACGGCCACGACATCAGCCGCCCGCCCCGGCGAGGCCGGGCCGGCACCCGACCGGGGCGCCGGGCAGAACGCGGGGAGGGCCGTGCCGTCCCACATCGACGTGCGGCCGCTGGCACCGTCCCACGTCAGCGAGATGTGGATGTGGTTGCGGTGACACGTCGTGTCGCTGCCGCGGCCCGGCGTGGAGAAGCAGTTGCGCAGCTCGGTCCAGCCGCGACCGGTGTCGTAGGCGGCCCAGAAGCGGTCGTTCCAGCCGATGTACATGATCCCGAGCCGGGTGGCATTGCCGAAGGGCGTGCCTGCCGCGTCGGGGCCGAGCAGCCAGGCGAGGAACGCCCGAGCATTGGCACGACCCTGCTTGCTGCGGATGCTCGTCATCCAGTCGATGGCGCGGCCGTCCTTGTGCTCGCTGGTCCCGCCGATGCTGCACGCCCGCGTGAGGCCGATGCTCTGGTTCGAGCCGTACGTGCGGGTGATCAGGGCCGCGAGCGCCCGGGTGCCGGGACGGGGCGACGGCTGGCAGCGCTGCTGGGCCTCGTACACCGCCTGGGCGTCGTAGCCGGCAGGCAGCGCCTGGGTGATGACCGGCGCCGGGGCCGACGGGGCCTCGCGGACGGGTGCGGCGACTGCCGGGGCGCTGCCCAGGAGGCCGATGGTCGCGGCGAGGGCCACCAGGCCCAGGGCCGCGGAGCGGGGGTTCATACCGGGGGTATCGGCTCGCGAGAAGGGGCGGGGAGGCATCTCGCCTCCCCGCCCCTTCTCTCCCCAAGCCGCAGGACTACTGGAGGAGGGCGGCCGGGTCGACGTCCGGCGGCAGGATGACCGCGTCGATGACGTGGATGACGCCGTTCGAGGCGACGATGTCGGCCTGGACGACCTTGGCGCCGTTGACGGTCACACCGTCAGCGGTCGACAGGGCGACCGTCTGGCCCTCGACCGTCGCGACGTCGCCGTCGGTGACGTCAGCGGCCATGACCGCGCCGGGGACGACGTGGTAGGTCAGGATCTTGGCCAGGACGTCCTTGTTCTCCGGGAGGAGCAGGGCGTCGAGCACGCCGGCGGGCAGGGCGGCGAACGCCTCGTCGGTGGGCGCGAAGACGGTGAACGGACCCTCACCCTGGAGCGTCTCGACCAGGCCGGCGGCCGTGACGGCGGCGACGAGGGTGGAGAACCCGTCGGTGGTGCTGGCGATGGACACGATGTCCTCGGCGGCCGGCATGGACTCCTCGGCTGCCATGGACTCCTCAGCCATCGTCTCCTCGGCGGATGCCGAAGCAGCGGGTGCGGTGGAGGATGACTCGGACGAGCTAGAGCTCCCGCACGCGGCGAGCAGCAGGCTGGCTGCGATGGCAGCAACAGCAAGCGAGACCTTCTTCACGGATGACCTCCAGGTAGTTGGTGCGTGTAACTACCTCTTCGGCCTCACGACCCCGGGTGGATGCACCCCGCAGGAAATTTCTCAGCCGCGCGGGCAGGCCGGCCCCGGAGGCGTCGACGTGGCGGCGGCCACCGCGCCCTCCCAGTCCTTCGTGCGGCTCGCGTCAGCCAGGGCCAGCAGCTGCGCCTCCGACCTCAGGTGGTCCGCGCCCTCACGGGCGCCGAGCCAGACGGCCGTCCACAGGTGGTCGAAGAGGGCGGTGGCACGGTCGACCACGGGCGCGTCGAACTCCCCGGGCCCGGAGACCTCGAGCGCCACCCACAGCTGGCCGTCCTCGACGGACACCTGCCCACGAGCCTCGTGCGGCGAGCGGGCCAGGGTCGGCCGGGCGAGGACGAGGGCCGGTCCGGCCAGCGCGCCGGCGTCCTCGGGAGACAGGGACTGCTGGGCCGAGAGCTCGACGGAGAAGCCGACCTCGTCGACCATGGGCTCCGAGAGGGTCGGACGCACGTGCAGCACGCTGGTCTCCACACCATCAACGGTAGAAGCCCGCCTGCCTCGTTGCCCGGGTGGCCGGGAGTGTTCACGCAGTGTTCAGGTGCCCGTCCCCCGGGCTCTTCCTCGGCACTGACGACCCCCTGCGGTGTATAACGACCCGATGAGCAACCAGCGGATCGTGGTCACCGGAGCGGGCAACGGGATCGGACGGGCGATCGCCCGCCGCATGGCAGCCGAGGGGGCCCAGGTCGTCGTCAACGACCTCGATGCCGCCGCGGCCCAGGCGGTCGCCGACGAGATCGGCGGTATGGCCTGGGGCGGCGACGCGGCCAGCGAGGCCGGGGTGGCGGCGCTGATCGAGGCAGCTACGGCGCACCTCGGCGAGATCGACGTCTTCTTCGCGAACGCGGGCATCGAGGTGGGTGTCGGCCTGGACGCGTCCGAGGCCGACTGGCAGCGCTCGATGGACGTCAACGTGATGGCGCACATCCGCGCGGCCCGGCTCCTGGTGCCCGGCTGGCTCGAGCGCGGGCAGGGGCGATTCGTCGTGACCGCGTCGGCCGCCGGGCTGCTCATGATGCTGGGCAGCGCGCCGTACTCCGTGAGCAAGCACTCCGCTGTCGCGTTCGCCGAATGGCTGTCGGCGACCTACGGCAACCGCGGGATCGTCGTGCAGGCGATCTGCCCGCAGGGAGTGCGCACCCGGATGCTCGAGGACGCCGGGCCCATCGCCGACATCCTCATCCGCGATGCCGCACTGGAGCCGGAGGACGTGGCCGAGTCGGTGTGGCAGGCGCTGCAGGGTGACCAGTTCCTCATCCTGCCCCACCCCGAGGTGGCCGACTACTACGTCGCCCGGGCCGCCACCACCGACACGTGGCTGCGCGGCATGCGCAAGCTCCAGGGCCGTCTGGACGCGTTCACGGGGTAGCGGTGCGCGGCCCGACAGCGAGCTTGACGTAGCGCGTGTCGACGTCCGGATCGTCGGACACGAACGCGACCGGGTAGGTGCCGGCGCGCGTGAGCGAGACGACCGGCGGCGTGGCCAGCCCGTCTTCGTCGGCAGTGACCTCGGCCACGTCCGCGTAGACGCCCTTCACCTTCACCCGCATCAGGTAGGTCGCGTCCGGCTCGAGCCCGCGCACCGTGAGGGCGACGGCCTGGCCGGCCGTGGACTTCACCACCGGGGCCTTCGAGAGCGACTGGCCCACAGGCTTGCGCATCACGCGCAGCGTCGCGGCCTCTGCCTGCTCGAGGCTGACGAGCCACAGTCCCGGGGCCACGGCGACGGGCTCCTCGGCGTTGCCCGACGCGTCGACGTCCGACGCCTCCTCATCCGGGTCCGTCGACGTGCCGCCGGACGAGGCGGCCGCCACGGTGATGGTGATCGTCGCGGTCGCGGACCCTCCCCCGGACCCGGTCGCCGTGATCGTCACGCGGGTGGCCGACTGGGCGGCGGTCGGCGTCCCCGAGACGACGCCCGTCGTCGTGCTGAGGACGAGCCCGGCCGGCAGTGCGGGTGATGCGCTGAACGTCCGCGTGCCCGCGATGCCCGAAGCGGTGTACACCCGGGTCGACGTGATCGCCCTGCCCACCGTCGCCGACACCGTCTGCGTCGACGGCGACAGCGAGGCCGCCGACACCGTGATGGTGATCGTCGCCGTGGCCGACCCGGCATCGGCACCCGTGGCGGTGAGGGTGATGCGCGTGGACGACTGGGAGGCAGTCGGGGTGCCCGACACGACGCCGCTCGCGGTGTCGAGCGTCAGGCCCGCCGGCAGCGTGCCCGACGTCACCGCGTAGGTCTTCGTCCCGACGATGCCCGTGCTGGTGAACGTGCGTGTCGCCGTGATCGCGGTGTTCACGGTCGCCGACACTGTCTGCGTCGACGGCGACAGCGAGGCCGCCGCAACGGTGATCGTGATCGTCGCGGTGGCCGTGGCCGTACCGGTGGCCGTGATGGTGACGGCGGCCGCGCTCTGCGACGCGGTGGGCGTGCCCGACACGACGCCGGTGGAGGTGTCGAGGCTGAGCCCGGTCGGCAGCGTGCCCGTTGTCACCGCGTAGGTGATCGGCGCGGTGAGACCGGTCGCCGTGAAGGCGGTGGTGGCCGTGATCGCCGTGTTGACGGTGGCGGAGACGGTCTGCGTCGACGGCGACAGCGAGGCCGCGGTGGTGACGGTGAACGAGATGGTGGCGGTGGCCGTCAGCGCCGTGCCCGCCGTGGAGTCGGTCGCGGTGATCGTCACGCTGGCAGCCGACTGGGCCGTCGTGGGGGTCCCGGACACGACGCCGGTCGTCGTCGACAGCGTCAGCCCGGCCGGGAGGGTCCCCGACGTCACGGCATAGGTGACGGGCGCCGCCAGTCCGGTCGGGGTGTAGGCCGTGGTCGCCGTGATCGCCGATCCGGTCGTGGCCGACACCGTCTGGCTGGCCGGGGCGATGGACTCCGACCGCACCGTGAAGGTGATGGTGGCGGTTGCCGATCCCGCGCCCGACCCCGTCGCCGTGATCGTGACGGGTGACGCAGCCTGGACGGCGGTGGGCGTGCCGGTCACGACCCCTGTCGACGACGCCAGGGTCAGGCCCGCGGGCAGCGTGCCCGACGTCACCGCGTACGACACGGTGCCCACGAAACCGCTCGTCGTGAAGGCCGTAGTCGCGGTGAGTGCGGCATTGGCCGAGCCGGACACCGACTGCGTCGCCGGCGAGATCGACGCCGCCGCGATGGTGATGGCGATAGTCGCGGTGGCGGTCAGCGGAGTGCCCGCCGTCGAATCGGTGGCGGTGACGGTGACGGTGACCGCCGGGTCCTGCACGACGCTCGCGGTGCCGAACACGACGCCGGTGCTGGTGTTGAGGGACAGTCCCGTGGGGAGGGTCCCGGACGTGATCGCGTAGGTGACGGGGGCCGTCATCCCCGCGGGCGTGAAGGAGGTGGTCGGGGTGATGGCCGTGTTGACCGTGCCCGACACGGTCTGCGTGGCCGGGGTGATCGAACCCACGGCCACGGCCGCCGGGGCGGCGACCAGGCCCAGCCCTGCCAGGAGGGCCAGCGCGAGAGCGACGACGGCGGCGCGCACGACACCGCGAGGTCGCCGCACGCTCACTCCATCGCCCACCCCTGCAGTACAACACAGGGCCGCACGGCGGGCCAGAGGCCGGGGGTGGACGTCAGGGGAACAACGGGAGGAACAGGATGGCCACGTTGGTCGCCGGCCGGACGCGTGGCTCAGCCGGACACGTCATGCTGCGCCACGACGCGGGTGATCACGCACTCGACGATGATCTCGCCGGGCACCCCATTCCGCGCCCCGTACTCCTCGGCACGGTCCTCACCCATGTAGCGGCGCCCGATCCTCGTTGCCAGCGCGCGCACGGCGGCGAGGTCGTCGACCATCGACGTGACGACGTCGAGTCGCACGAAGGCGTAGGGCGGCTCCTCGAGGTCGACCAGGATGCACGCCCGGGGATCCGCGCGCAGCGACCGGGCCTTTGCCGAGTCCGTGTCCGTCTCGAATCGGAGCACACCGTCGTCGTCGAGGACGAACCACACCGGCGTCACCGTCGGCCGGCCGCTGGGGAGCACCAGCGCGAGTTTGCCCGTCCTCGTTCCGTGTCG
>CALGTB010000116.1 GCA_937902285.1 uncultured Actinomycetes bacterium
CGGACTCAGCCCCTCAAGCGATATGCATGTCGCGGGACATGCGATAAATATGTCCTGGAACAGCACACCCGGCGACCCACTTCCAAAATGTTCGGCTTCGCCTGATGCTTGACGGTTTGGCTCCGCCTGATCCTTGACGCGGCTTCGGCTGATGGGTGACGGTGGCTCCGGCTGATGCTTGACACTCCTGCCATGTTGGTGGAGCTGAGTGTCATGGAGCAGAGGTATCAGGCGGTGTCGTTCGTGATCCACGATGGCGAGTCGGTCGTGGAGGTGGCGCGACGGTTCAACGTGTCGCGCCAGACGGTTCATGCGTGGCTGGCCCGGTATGAGAAGGGCGGCCTGGCCGCGCTGGCGGACCGGTCCCATCGTCCTAGGGGGTGCGCGCACCAGATGCCCGCCGAGGTCGAGGCGGTGGTGCTGGAGATGCGGCGGATCAATCCGGACTGGGGTCCACGGAGGCTGCTGCACGAGCTGGGCCGCGAGGGCATCGACCCGCTGCCGAGCCGGTCGGGGATCTACCGGTTGCTCAAGCGGCACTCCCAGATCGACCCGACGGCGCGCCGCAAGCGGGATCGCAAGTTCAAGCGGTGGGAGCGAGGCACGCCGATGGAGTTGTGGCAGATGGACGTGGTCGGCGGGATCCTGCTGGCCGATGGCACCGAGCTGAAGGCCCTGACCGGGATCGACGACCACTCGCGGTTCATCGTCTGCGCGGGGCTGATGGTCCGGGCGAATTCGCGCAGTGTCTGCAACCACTTCGCGGCCTCCCTGCGCACGCATGGGGTTCCCCAGGAGCTGCTGACCGACAACGGGAAGGTGTTCACCGGGCGTTTCGGCCGCGGCAAGGTCGAGGTCCTGTTCGACCGGATCTGCCGGGAGAACGGCATCGACCACCTGCTGACCGCGCCACGGTCGCCTACCACGACGGGGAAGATCGAGCGCTGGCATCGCACGCTGCGCGAGCAGTTCCTGATGGGGAAGGTGTTCGCCAGCCAGGCTGACGCCCAGCGGCAGCTGGATGCGTGGGTCCACGACTACAACTACGCCCGCCCGCATGAGTCGCTGGACATGGCCACCCCGGCGTCCCGGTTCCACGCCGCCCGGGCCGAGGAACGCCCCGCCGACGCCACCGCCCTCGACCAGGTCGACCGGTCCGGCGACGACTGGATCGCCCGACGCGTCTCCGCGGTCGGGGTCATCTGCGTGGCGTGGCAGCAGATCTCCGTCGGCAGGCACCGTGCCGGCCGCACCGTCGACATCCACGTCGGCCCCGAGCTCCTGCACATCTGGGACGGCAACGAACTCCTCAAGACCGCCCTGCGCGACAACGCCAAGGAGGTGAGGAAGAAGAGGGCATCCGTCGCCAGCTAGGCGACAGACAGGCAACAATCGATCCAGGAAGTGTCAAGCATCACCCGAAGCCACTCCGTCAAGCATCACCCGAACCTCCACAGACCCACATACCCGAATGCGTTGCGCTGCAACGACTTTACGACGGTTTGAGGGGTCTCTCGATGGCCCTCGTGGTGTCTAGTTTGTCAGCATTCTCGCTCCTGTCTGACCCTTTCCTTCGTTGACGTTGTCTTGCAGTCGAGCGCGCCTTCTTGGCATTGCTCTCAGCCGTGCGGGCGTCTACTTGGTTGACGCGATCAAGCTTCAGCGTGTGACGCATTGGCAGTCGAGTTGAGCAAAGACGCGCCCGGGGGTTGGCGACGCCTTGCGGCCCTCAACGCGTCCGCGTCCGTGTCCGCGTGGGTCTGGGCGGTCATGCCGTTCGGCATCGTGGCCGTGATCACCAACGAAGAGGGACGTTGCCTCGTCCGACTGAACGCCAAGGTAGTGCGTGGCACTAGAACCTGAACGCCTCACGTCGCTCTTGGCGCACATGCGCGGTCAGGACGGCCAGGGCCACAACCCGGATTCGCGCATGCAGCTCTCCGCAGACTCCAGCAGGGGCCCGGCCTCGGGGCCGAGGCCTTCCAGGATCGCGGACTGCCAGCCGTCTGCGCTCATGCCGTCAGCAGCTGCGCCCGCAGCGAGGGTGGCGAGGTGTTGCCGGTGGGGCGGGCAGGAGGCGAAGTCCAGGCCTTCGGCGGAGTTGCGCGGATCCGCAAGCGCCTCCCGATGGGTCTCCATCAATGCCTTGTGGATGTGGCCCAAGTCCATCATTGGGGTACCTGCTTCCTTGCTCGGTCTCGAGAGTGGCGCTGATTCGAGATGGCGGGATCGGACGTTGGCTTTGGCTGCCCAGATCGTCAGGCGGGCAACGGCCCCGCGACCGTTCAGCCCGCCTCATTGACGCGCAGGAGGCCGTGGGCTCCCTTCTCGGCATCGGACATGACGTGTGAGACGAAGGGGTACGTCCCGGCTTCGGGGAGGATGAGCTCGACAAAACCTCCCTGCGCGGGGAACAGCCCGAGCACCTGCGAGCCACCCGTGCCGGGGAGCAGCTCGAAGGCCCCTTCCCGGTAGACGGTGTCGAACTGGCCCCCGACGACATGGAAGGACGACCCGACGTTGGGCCCGGCAGCGAGGACCCAGATGCGGACGCGGTCGCCGACGGTGGCCTGCAGCGGTTCGTGGTCGTACTGCATCGGATAGCCGTTGAACGTGACCAGGTCGTGCTGGCCCGACGCGATCTTCTCCGCGGACGCTGTTCCCCCTGCCGTACCGAGGTAGGACTCCGATTGGACGAGCACGAACTCCCGGTCGACGGGCGCGAGTTCCAGTGGGTCGATGATGACGGCGCCGAACATGCCGTTGGCGATGTGCATCGACATGGGCATGGTCGAGCAGTGGTACATCCAGATCCCAGCCCGGGTCGCCGTGAACCGGTATTCGAGGGTCTCGCCCGGGGCGATCGTGCGCATGGGTCCGTCGGGCGCGAGCGCGCCGGCGTGGAAGTCGATGGAGTGACCGATGCTGCCGTCGTTCACGAGCGTGACGATGAAGGTGTCGCCGACCTTGCCGCGCAGGACGGGCCCGGGGGCGGTGCCGCCGAACGTCCATCGGGTCTGGCGGATGCCGGGGGCGACCTCGGCCTCGACCTCGGTGACCACCAGGCGCACCCGGTGCACGCGGGTGGCCGGGGCCGGGGGCAGGCGCGGGTCGTACGTCACGGCGTCCGGCCCGGGCTCGGCCATCAGGTCGATCTGATCTGCGGTGACGGTCGTGTCGCCAGGTGCGCTGTCGTGGCCGTCGTGCCCGGTCGGCATCTGGTCCGCGGCTGCGAGTGCGGCGTCGGTCCCGCCGACGGCCTCGATGCTGAGCACCATTCCCATCTGACGGTGGCCGGCGACCGAGCACCAGCCTTCGAGGGATCGGCCGACGAGGCCGACGTCGATCGTCGCGGTCTGTCCCGGTGACAGTCGGGGGGTGCGCTGGCCGGTCTCGAGGACGAGGTCGTGCACGTCGTCCCCGCTGTTCACGACGGTCACTGTCAGGGTGTTGCCGGCGGGGATCTGGATCCGTTGGGGGGTGAAGCGCATCCCCTCGATGGTGACGGTCACGTCGGTGTTCTCGCCAGTGGGGGTGACCCCTGCGGATGCGGGTGCCGCGGACACGGCTGCGGCGCCGACGGCTGCCGGGTCGTAGGCGACGCCTCCGACGACGGCGAGAATGACGATGGCGAGGGCGATGACGGCGCCGCCGCTGTGGTGGAGGGCGGGCCTGACCGGGGGACTGTCGACCGTCGTTGACGTGGTGTCGCCCGGGCTCCGGCGCAGGCTGTCGGCGATGAGCAGGATGGTCCACCC
>CALGTB010000117.1 GCA_937902285.1 uncultured Actinomycetes bacterium
GGCGAGACGCCGGCCGTGCGGATCTCCGAGAGGATCCGGGCCACGGTGAAGACCCTCGAGTTCGAGCACGTGCCGGCGAAGGAGCAGATCACGCTGAGCATCGGGGTGAACGCGGCGGTCGGCCGGCTCGGCGACGAGTTCGAGCAGGAGCTCGCGTTCACCGACGCGGCGATGTACGAGTCCAAGCACGCAGGACGTGACCGGGTGTCGGCGTACCACCGCGTGGTCGTCCCCGAGTCGTAGGGCGAGTGCCGTGACCTGGGTCGTGCGTGCCGTGGCAGCCCTCGGCATCGTCGTCGTCGGCTGGTGCTGCCTCACCGCGTGGTCCGCGATCGTCCACGCGCATCCGGCCTACCCGATCCTTCTCGCCGTCACGCTGGCCGGATCGGTGCTCGTGCTGCTGCGCTCGCTGCGATCCCGGCCGCCGGCCAAGGGCTGGCGCCTCGCCGTTCGGATCGTCCTCACCGTCCTCGGTGCGGTCTGGATCGGTCTGATCTTCTGGCTGTGCCCCCTGGGAGCCGTCGAGCCGGCCCTCGGGGCCATGGACTCCGACGCGGCCGTCACGGTCATCGAGTCACCGACGCAGATCGTGATGACGCCCACGGGCGAGGCGAGCTCGACGGGCGTGTTCTTCCAGCCGGGGGCGAAGGTGGATGCGCGTGCGTACGCCGCCGTGCTGCGACCGCTCGCAGAGGCAGGATTCACCGTCGTCATCCCGAAGCAGCCGCTGGGCATCGCCTTCCTCGCGTCGGGCGCGTTCGCGTCGGCGCAGGAGGCCAATCCGCAGATCACGAACTGGGTCGTCGGTGGGCACTCGCTCGGCGGCACCGTGGCCGCGATGGACGCGCAGGCGCACGACCGCGACGCGTCGGCCCCCGTGTCGTGCCTGCTCCTCTACGCGTCGTACCCGGCCTCGGACATGAGCACGTCGCTGTCGAGCGGAGTCCTGTCGATCTCGGCGGGCAACGACGGCCTCGCGACGCCGGCCGATATCGAGGCCTCCAAGGCCAACCTCCCCTCATCGAGCGAGTTCCTGGTGATCGACGGGGCCGTGCACGCCTTCTTCGGCGACTACGGGACGCAGTCGGGCGACGGGATCCCGACCATCAGCCAGGACACGGCCCGCGCGCAGATCTCAGCAGCGAGCCTGGACTTCGTCACCTCGTGTGCTGATCGCGCTCCCGCCGCCTGATGTCCGCCTGGAGCTCGGTGAGCGACGCCTGCAGCGCGTCGATGCGCCCTAGCAGCTCCGAGTCCTCCTGGGTGCGGTCGAGCTCCGCCTCCTGCTCGCGGGCCTTCTCCATGGAGGCGATGACGATGCCGATGAGCAGGTTGAACACGACGAAGGCGGCGACGAGGACGTAGGACACGAAGAAGACGACGGCCCAGGGAGTGACCGTGCGCGCCTCGTCGAGGTAGGTCGGGAAGTTCTCCAGGGTGAGCAGGATGAACAGCGTCAGCATGGCCCGCGAGATGGTGCCCCAGGTCTCGGGCAGCGCCTCCCCGAACATGGTCCAGCCGATCATCCCGTAGAGGAAGATCAGCAGGACGGTGAGCACGATCATGCTGACCATCGAGGGAATCGACTTCACGACGGTCAGCAGCAGGACGCGGGCGTCGGGCAGGAACCGCACGAGGCGCACGATGCGGAGCAGTCGGAGCAGCCGGAGCAGCTGCGCCTGGTCGCGCACGGCCGGGATGAGGACGCCTCCGATGATGATGAAGTCGAAGACGTTCCACGGGCTCTTGAAGAAGTCCTGCGGGCGGCGCCCGTAGGACGCCAGTCGCAGCACGAGCTCGACGACGAAGATGCCGTAGCAGATCTCGTTCAGCAGGACGAGCGTCGACTCCTGCGACTCCATGACGGCCGGGAAGGTCTCCAGGCCCAGGACGATCGCGTTGACGATGATGACGCCGGAGATGGCGAGGTTGAAGCGGTCGGAGTCGACGAGCGCGGCCAGGCGGCCCGGTCGTGGCCGCTGCTCGGTCGCGTCTGTCATGCGGGGATCGTAGAGGCACGGGGGGCCGTCTTGGTCCGACGTGGTCGTGGTTCGCCGCCGTAAGGAAGTCGTCAAGATGCGCCGACCAGGCGTCAGGGCGGCATCAGGAGGG
>CALGTB010000118.1 GCA_937902285.1 uncultured Actinomycetes bacterium
TACATCAATGGCACAACCGACCTCGATGTCATCCTGGGAGTCCTCGGCAGTCAGCCGCAGGATGTCCTGCGCAACATCGATGCCTTCGTCTATCTGAAGGGTGCCGCAGGCCATGAAGCGGCCGACTACGGCGCCGCCATGGAGCACGCCACGGCGGGGGATTCGGCCGCGGCCGCCGCACAGATCCGCTCCGACGCGGACCGTAGTCACGCCGAAGCACTGGGCCGTGAACTCAAGAGGATCCTGGTCCGACTGGCGAGTGACGAAGACGACCTGCAGCGACTGGTGAGCGCCGCAGCGCCCCAGACCGTGGTCGGGAAGTCAGGCTGCCCGAAAGCGGTCCTGGAGGGCACGGTCCCGACCGGTGTCTCGATCAAGACCCTGTGCGAGAGGGCGGTCAGGAATGCCCCCTCGGCGCAGGCAGCGGTGGCGATCAAGTGGGCTCTGGTCCGACTCGGGGCACCGTATGCGTGCGAGGGAGTGGGCCGTCTGGCGTCGTGGCGGTACGACTGCTCGTCCTACGTGTCGCGTGCATACGCGGAGGGTGCCGGCCTGGCGACGGCGGGTGACGACTGGGCACCGTCGACGCGCAACATGGTGCCCTGGGGAGGTGCTGCTCTGGACCGTCACTACGCCCCGATCCCGCCGGCCGAGATCAAGCCTGGCGACCTCGTGCTGTACGACACCTGTCCGGTCGGTCAAACGTGCACGTACCGCCATGTGGCCATGTACCTCGGACCACTGGAGAAGGGCGGCGTGCCGATGATCGCTCAGACCAACCGGTGCGGAGGAGTGGCGCATGTCGCGCCCTTCCCGGGTACTGACGTCGCCAACTACCTCGGCGCGCGCCGTGTCGTTGCGCTCGCGGGTGAGCGGGTGTCGCTCACGATTTCCACACCCCAGCAGCCGGGCCGGCGCGACATCCGGTAGGCGGGCAGCGAGTATCGGGGCGACCGCGTTCTCACTACTTGTGGGTGGCGTGCTCATGGTCGACGTGCCCGACGGGCTCGAGCTGGAACGTGCAGTGCTCAACGTCGAAATGCTCGGCGAGGCATTCTCCCAGCGCATCGAGCACCTGTCCGCCGCCGCTGGTGGCGAGCGCTTCCTCGCTGACGACGATGTGAACTGACAGCACCGGGATACCGGAGGTAAGGGTCCATACGTGAAGGTCGTGTGCATCCAGGACGCCGGGGGTCTGGAGGATGTGCTGGCGGATCTTGTCTAGGTCGGTGCCCTTGGGCGCAGCTTCGAGGAGGACGTCAATCGCCTCGCGGAGCAGGGACACCGTGCGGGGCAGGATCATCAGTGCCACTGCGACGGATGCCACGACGTCGGCGCGTAGCCACCCGGTCGTGGCGATCACGATGGCGGCCACGATGACAGCGATCGAGCCAAGGGTGTCGCCCAGGACCTCCAGGTAGGCTCCCTTGACGTTGAGGCTGGCCTTCGACCCCCTCCGCAGCAGGATCAGGCCAATAGCGTTGGCGACCAGACCGACTGAGGCGAATGCGAGCATGAGTCCGCCCTCAACGTCGGGCGGGTCGGCCCAGCGCCGCCAGGCCTCGTACAGGATGAAGACCGCGACGGCAAACAGCAGCAGAGCGTTCACGACGGCCGCCAGGATCTCAAGGCGGTAGTAGCCGTACGTGCGCGCATCGGTGGCGGGCCGGCTCGCAAACGTCACAGCCAGGACAGCGAGCGTAATGCCTGCGACGTCGGTGAACATGTGGCCGGCGTCGGCGATCAGAGCCAGACTGCCGGTGATCCATCCGCCGACCACCTCTGCGACGAGCACGGTGGTGGTGATCGCCAGCACGATCAGCAACTGACGCCGGTGGGCGGCGCCCGCGCTGACGGACGGCCCGTGGCTGTGGCCGCCGCCCATCAGAGGCCCGGTCCGTGGGTGCTAGGCGCGACGTGGTCGTGCGGCTCGACGGTGATCACGAGGTCAGCGAGATCTCGCAGCGCGTGGGCGAGTGCAGGGTCGACAAGGTCATATCGCACATGACGGCCCTCGGCGGTGGCGATGACCAAGCCACAGCCGCGAAGGCAGGACAGGTGGTTGGACACGTTGGCACGGGTCAGGCCCATGGATTCAGCAAGCTCGGCCGGGTAGACGGGTCCGTCGAGCATCGCCAGCAACAACTGGCAGCGGGTCGGGTCGGACAGCGCCCGACCCACTCGGGACAGGGCCTCCAGCCGCGGTAGTACGTCAATCATCCATCGACCATACAGCATGCGCTGTATGGTCAGCGTGTCTGACGTACTCTCTCGGTGTGAACTCGCTCGAGGCACGTGATCGCTTCGCGCCCGTCCAGTGGCGACCGGCGGCCGCACTGGCCGCGGGGCTGCTGATGGGGGCGGCGTTCCCGCCCGTGGGCTGGTGGTGGGCCGCCCCATTGAGCGTGTGCGTCAGTGCCCTGGTGACCCAGCGGGCCCGTCCACGCTGGGCGGCGCTGTACGGCGCCATCGCCGGACTCGGGTTCTTCGGCGGTCTGCTGTGGTGGATGACGGTTGTCGGCCTCGATGCTTGGCTGGGCCTGACAGCCGTGTGCACGGCGTGGTGGGTGGGTCTCTTCGCGCTCAGCGCCCTCATCCAGCGCCGTCGACTCTGGCCGCTCGTGGTGCCCGCGCTGTGGGTTGCGAGCGAGACCCTTCGCGGGTCGGTGCCGCTCGGCGGTTTCCCGTGGGGCCGACTGGTCTACGCGCAGGTCGACGGTCCCTTGCTCGCGCTGACGTCTGTTGTCGGGCCGGCGGGAGTCTCCTACCTCGCCGCGCTCCTGGGCAGTGGTGCGGCTTACCTCGTGCTCGAGGCCCGGCGCACCACGGCAAGCTCCACCGCCCTGGTCTCGGCCGGTCTGGTCGGGATCCTTGCCACTGCCGGCTTCGCGACGGCGGTGCCGACCATCCCCGGCGGCGAGCAGCCGGGGGTGACGGTCGCGGTCGTGCAGGGGGGCGTACCGGGTGAAGGATTGTCGGCGATGGGTGAGCGGCAGGCGGTCCTGCGCAACCATGCCCAGCTCACCCGCGATGTCCGCTGGATGGCGGCCCGGGCGAACCTCGACGTCGACTTTGTCGTGTGGCCCGAGAACGCAACCGACATCGACCCCTTCCGCGACGCCCAGGCCCGTTCCCAGATCGATGAGGCGGTGAGAGCGGCGGGCGTCCCCGTCCTCGTGGGGGCCGTCGTGGACGCGCCGGGTGATCCTTCGCGCGTCGCCAACTCCGGTATCGTCTGGGATCCACAGACTGGACCTGGGGACCGCTACGTGAAGCGCCATCCGGTGCCGTTCGGCGAGTACGTCCCCATGCGCAGCGTCCTGGGCCCGCTCGTCGATCGCTTCCGGCTCGTGCCGCGAGACTTCATCGCCGGAACCGATGTGGGAGTCCTCAGTATCGCCGGAGTCCTTGTCGGCGACGTCATCTGCTTCGAGGTCGCCTACGACGCACTGGTCCGCGACACCATCGATGGCGGAGCGCAGATGATCGTCGTGCAGA
>CALGTB010000119.1 GCA_937902285.1 uncultured Actinomycetes bacterium
CGTTGTCGCCGAGCTGACGGCCGCTCGGCAGGACGCTGACCTCCGTGTGGTTGAGCTCCACGCGGACCGTGCCGCCCGACTCGCCCACGGGCATCGGCTCGTCGAGCCGGCCGTTCTCGATCCTGAGGTCATCGAGCAGGCGGAGGGCCTGCCTGGCGAAGTAGCCCAGTTCAGGATGGCTGCGCTTGGCCTCGAGCTCGGTCACCACCACGACCGGCACGACCACGTCGTGCTCGTCGAACCGCAGGAGGGCCCGCGGGTCGGAGAGCAGGACTGAGGTGTCGAGAACGTAGGTGCGTCGGGTGTCTGCCTCGGGACGCGCAACGGGCACGTGGGCCTCCTGATGCGGGCCACCTGCCCGGTGACCCGGTGCTGTGTGCGGTGTGCGGTCGCTCACCGCTGTGCCTCAAACCGTACGGGGGGCTAGCCGTCCGTCTCGGCCGTGACACGCCGCGCAAAGAAGGCGACTGCCACGATCACCACGGCGGCGATCGACGACATCGCGACCATCTCCAGAGGCAGCACGACGGTGACCGCTGCGCCGAGGCTCCAGGCGAGCGGGAAGCCCGCTGCGCGGCGGGCCTGACGACCCCATCGCGCCTCCGTGCGGTCGAGTCCCGAGGCCACGCCGAACCGCACGGCGTCCACGTACGCGTTCGTCGACGCGAGGATCGACGCCCTGGTGCCCCCACCGCTGATGAAGACCGTGGCCAGCGCGGCGACGGAGAACGCCGACAGCCACACCGAGGCTGCGTCGCTCCACCACGGGCCAGTGCCCAGGTCGGGGATGACGGCCGGCCCGCCCCGGGGGTCGTCGGTGAGCGCCCGCCCGATGGCCGCGGCCACGACGATCAGGCCGGCAGCGACGACCAGCAGTGTCCGCGACCCCGCCGGGCCGGCCAGCCGAGTCCAGCGATGCCGCAGGACGACGATGACCGTGACACCGAGGCCGCAGCCGAGGATCGACACGAATGACAGGACGGCAGCGGCAGGCTCGTCGGGCAGCAGTGTCCAGCCCACGACCAGGTTGCCGGCCTGGTTGGCCGTGAAGACGCCGAACCGGCCGTACCCGACCGCATCGAGGATCCCCGCAGCGAAGGTCAGTGCCAGGACGACCATGAGCGGTCGTTGGAAGGCGGTACCGGCATCGACGTCGACGAGTGAGCGGTCGGGCATGGGTCGGCCGGCCGCCTAGGTCCCGAAGCGGCGCTGGCGATCGGCGTAGGCGCGAAGGGCCCGCAGGAAGTCCACGTGCCGGAAGTCGGGCCAGTAGGCCTCGCAGAAGTAGAACTCCGAGTGCGCGCTCTGCCACAGCAGGAAGCCGGACAGTCGCTGCTCTCCCGAGGTGCGGATGACGAGGTCGGGATCCGGCTGGCCCTTGGTATAGAGGTGCTCGGTGATGTGCTCGACATCGAGGAGGTTCGCCAGCTCGTCGAGCGAGGTCCCCTGGCTGGAGTGCTCGTGCAGCAGGGCCCGGACGGCGTCGACCACCTCGCGTCGTCCGCCGTACCCGACGGCGATGTTCACCATGGAGCCGTCGATGCCGCAGGTCGACTCCTCCGCCTCCTTCAGCAGGCGCGCCGTGCGGTCAGGGAGCAGGTCGAGGGCACCGACGGGATGCAGCCGCCACTTGCCCTGCTCGACGAGCCCGGTGACCGTGTCCTCGATGATGCCGAGGAGGGCGTCGAGCTCGGGCTGGGGACGGTTGAGGTTGTCGGTCGACAGCAGCCAGAGGGTCACGACCTCGACGCCGACCTCGTCGCACCAGCCGAGGAAGTCGACGATCTTGGCCGCCCCGGCGCGGTGACCGACCGAGCTCGACGAGCCCTGCGCGGATGCCCAGCGCCGGTTGCCGTCGAGGATCACGCCGACGTGCCGCGGACGGCGATCAGCGGGGATCTGGGCCTGGAGTCGCTTCTCGTAGACGCCATAGAGAAGATCCGACAGGCCCACTGACCCTCCTGCCCTCCGACTCGACTACCGGGTGCAGGCTACTCCCCGGAGACGGCCTCACGAGCGCCAATGCGCACCGCGAGGTCGACCGGTTCCGAGGTCGGGGCCTCGCAGGCGAAAGCCCGGCACACGTATGCCGTCGCCCGGCCCGCCCGAGCGGGTCGATCGCGCAGCAGCGGCACCGCGTCGGCCTCGGGCTCCCCGTCGCCGAGGGCCACGACGAGGCCCGGAGACGTCCCCATGAGCGCGACCCGCCGCAGGACCGCGAAGTCGGCCGAGGACGGGTCGCCGACCACGGCCACCTCGAGCGGACCGGCCAGGAGGGCGGTCGCCGCGACCAGCCCCCAGCCGACGGCGCGCGGCGCACGACCCGCCAGCGTCGCCACCACCGACAGCGCCCGCTCGGCGACCTCGCGGTACTCGGGCAGGCCGGTGAGCGCCGAGTACGTCAGGCAGGCGTTCGCCACCGCGAACCAGCCGGAGGGCTCGGCGTTGTCCGACGGGTCGCGCGGACGCTGGATGAGGGCGGGCGCGTCGTCCGCCGTGTCGTAGAAGCCGCCCTCGCCGTCGGAGAAGTGCTGCACGGCGACGTCCAGCAGGATGCCGGCGAACGCGAGCCACTCGTCGTCGCCGGTGACCTGGTACAGCGCGAGGAAGCCCTCGGCCACGCTCCCGTAGTCGTCGAGGACTCCGTCGTTGTCACCCGGACGGCCATCGCGCGAGGTGCGGCAGAGCCGATCGTCACCGTGCGCCCCGAGGTGCACGCCGACGAGCAGGTCGGCAGCCGCGAGCGCCGCCTCGACCCACGTCGACTCCCCGAGCAGCGCCCCGGCCTCGGCCAGCGCGGCGATCGCCATCCCGTTCCAGGACGCCACCACCTTGTCGTCGCGGCCGGGACGCGGGCGACCGGCCCGCGCCGCCTCGAGCGCGGCCCTCACGCGCTCCCATCGCCCCGCGTCATCAGGATCGCGTCGCAGCTGGAGGGTCGACAGCCCGTGCTCGAAGGTGCCCCCCGCGGTGACCCGCAGCAGGCTTGCCGCCCACGCCCCGTCGGCCTCGCCCAGCACGTCCGCGAGCTGCTCGGGCGACCAGGCGTAGAAGACGCCCTCGCCGCCCTCGCTGTCGGCGTCCAGCGCCGACGCGAACCCGCCCTCAGCGGTGCGCAGGTCGGCGAGGAGGAACTCCGCGGTCTCGCGCACGACGCGCTCCGCGAGCTCCGACCCGCTGAGGCGCCACCAGTGCAGGTAGACGCGCATGAGCAGCGCGTTGTCGTAGAGCATCTTCTCGAAGTGCGGCACCACCCATCCGGCGTCGACGGAGTACCGGGCGAAGCCGCCGCCGAGCTGGTCGTAGATCCCGCCGCGGGCCATGGCCTCGAGCGTCTGCTCGGCCATCTCGAGGGCGGTCGCGTCCTGCGTCAGGGCGGCGTAGCGGAGCAGGAACTCGAGCATCATCGACGGCGGGAACTTCGGTGCGCCGCCGAACCCGCCCTGGTGCTCGTCGAAGTCGCGCGACAGCGAGCGCACCGCTGCTGCCAGGTCGTGCAGGCCGGGCGTGAGGCCCGACGAGTCGGGAAGGCTGCGTGCGGCGAGGCCCTCCGTGATGCGCGCCCCCGCCGACATCACGTCCTCCCGCCGCTCGCGCCACGCCTCAGAGAGCGCGTCGATCAGCTGCGGGAACGAGGGCATCCCGTGGCGGGGCTCCGGAGGGAAGTAGGTGCCCGCGTAGAACGGCCGGCCGTCGTGGTCGAGGAACACGGACATGGGCCAGCCGCCGTGACCGGTCAGGGCGACGGTCGCCTGCATATAGACGGAGTCGACGTCCGGGCGCTCCTCGCGGTCCACCTTGATGCAGACGAACGACGCGTTGAGCTGAGCCGCGATGGTCTCGTCCTCGAAGGACTCGTGGGCCATCACGTGGCACCAGTGGCAGGCGGAGTAGCCGATCGAGAGGAACACCGGCACGTCGCGCTCGCGGGCCTCGGCGAACGCCTCGTCCGACCACTCCCGCCAGTCGACGGGGTTGTGCTGGTGTTGAAGCAGGTACGGGCTCGTCGACTGCGCGAGGCGGTTGGGCATGGCCCCCATCCTCCCGCATTCGCCGGATCCTGCAGGTAGCGTCACACTGACCCCCGGATGTGACCGGAACTGCAGGATTCGCGCGGGAAGGCGGCTGAGCCATGGACGTCGACGAGATCACCCTGTACGGCGCCCTGTGGTGCCCGGACTGCCGCCGCTCGAAGGCCTTCCTGACCGAGCAGCGGGTCCCGTTCCGCTACGTCGACCTCGAGAAGCACCCGGAGGCCGTCGCCACGGTGCACGAGTACAACGACGGCAAGCAGATCATCCCCACCATCGTCTTCCCCGACGGCTCAGTGCTCGTCGAGCCGTCCGACGAGGAGCTGGCCGACAAGCTCGGGCTCAGCCGGTCCGCGGCCGAGGAGTGCCACGACCTGGTCATCGTCGGCGGCGGACCCACCGGGCTCACCACGGGCATCTACGGCGCCCGCGAGAACCTCCGGACGATCATCATCGAGCGCTCTGCGCTCGGCGGGCAGGCGGGCATCACCGAGCGGCTCGACAACTACCCCGGCTTCCCCGA
>CALGTB010000120.1 GCA_937902285.1 uncultured Actinomycetes bacterium
TTACCCGCGGGGGGTGATGTCTTGGGCCGTCTACGATCAGCGAATGCCCGTCATGAGCCCCTCGTCCCCGGTGAGGGCGGCGGCCCTGGGCGCCTCCGGCGGGCAGCTGGGGACATGAGGCCGTTCGGTCGAGGTGCCCGCATTGCCGTGCCGCCTGCACTGTCAGTGGAGGTCGAGCGACCTGGATTGACCGAGGCGCTCGATCGGGCGACCGAGGGCCCGTTGACCATCGTCTCGGCGGGGCCAGGCTGGGGCAAGACCACTGCCGTCGCGGGCTGGGCGAGAAGCCGGCAGGATCGCGGCCTGGCCAGCGTCGCGTGGCTCAGCCTCGACCCAGCCGACGACAGCCCGGTGGAGTTCTGGGGGCTGTTCCTGGACGCGATCGCCCGAAGCGGTGTCGTCCCGCCGGGGCATCCGCTCACTCGCATCTCGGTCAGTGGGGGTGTCAGTGACGAGGTTCAGCTCTCGCTGTTCCGAGCGCTCGCCACGCTGGACCAGCCGCTGCTCGTCGTGATTGATGACTTCCACGTCGTCGAGGACCCGCAGATCCTGACCGCCGTCGCAGACCTGGTGTCCCACGACCTGCCGACCCGCCTGGTCCTGTTGGCTCGGTTCGATCCGGCGCTACCCCTGCACCGCCTGCGGGCCAGTGGCGCCCTCACCGAGATCAACGCCCAGGACCTGGGGTTCAGGGCGGCGGAGGTGTCGGAGCTCGCGGCGCAGGTCGAGTCGCTGCAGCTGTCGCCGGATCAGGTCGGCTCGGTGCTGGAGCGGACGGAGGGCTGGCCCACCGGCGTTCGACTGGCCACCCTGCAGATGTCGGGACCGGAGGGCGCCGCCCGGCAGGGGACGGCCACTGGAGCGGACAGGTCCATCGCGGAGTACCTCACTGCCGAGGTACTGGCCCGCCATGCGCCCGACATGCGCGACTTCCTGTTGCGTACCAGCGTCGCCGAGCTCCTCAACGGCCCGCTTGCCGACGCGATCGCGCCCGGTGGACAGGCCTTGTCGCGCCTGGAGCAGCTCGAACGGGCCAACCAGTTCGTCATCGCCGTCGACCCTGAACGCACCACGTACCGCTACCACCCGCTGTTCCGCGACATGCTCGTGTCCCTGCTAAGGCGCGATGACCCGGCCGGATTCCGGGACAGCCACCGGGCCGCCGCCCACTGGCTGGTCGGCCACGGAGACGCGTTGGCGGCGCTCCGGCACGCCGTGGCCGTGGAGGACTGGGCCCTCGCGCTGGACGTGTTCGTGGAGGCCTCACCATCACTGGTCGGTGCCCTGCGGTTCCGGCTGCGCTCCCTGCTGCGGGAAGTCCCCTTCGACGCGCTGCCACGTTCGGCTGCGGCCTCGCTGTGCGCGGCGTCCCTGGAGTTCTCCTCGGGGCACCTGCACGCGATGGAGCAGCAAGTGTCCGAGACGCGCCGCCGCCTCGCCGGGGGAGACACGCTGTCCCCCGCGGCGCTCAGCCTCCTGGAGAACCTGGCCGCCGCCGCTGCCCGAGTCAACGGTGACGACGAGGCCGCCGCGACCGCAGCTCAGGCCGCCCTTGAGCATGCCTCCATGGCGCAACCCGGGCACGGTGCCGAGGGGCAGCGCCTCATCGCCACGATCCAGAGCGGCGTGGCCCTGCTCAGGGCCGGAGACACGGTCACGGCTCGCGGCCGCTTCCTGACGGCCATCGCGGACCGGTCCCAGGAGGATGTCGACCTCGCCATCCTGGGAGCCCGTGCTCACATCGCATGGATCGACATGGTGGAGGGCAACCTCCACGATGCCCACCGCAAGGCGGCGGCGGTCATCGACGAAGCCGCCCAGCGTGGCTGGACCTCCATGCTGCAAGCGCGCTACGCCTACGAGACCCTTGCCGCCGTCAACGAT
>CALGTB010000121.1 GCA_937902285.1 uncultured Actinomycetes bacterium
AGGACGTGCCCTTCATGGCCGAGGTCCACACCGGGGCAGCGCGCATCGCGCTGGGTGCCCGCCACTCCGGCGTCGAGGGCGTCCGCATCCTGCCGATAGGAATCCACTACGAGAACAAGGCAGGCTTCCGATCCCGCGCCCTCGTCAACGTCGGGGAGCCCATCGACGTGGATGAGTGGGCGCAACGACAGCCGGAGGGCGTCCCTCAGGGAGCCGACGACCGCGCGGCTGTGGTCGACCTCACCGCCGTCATCGACACACAACTCCGTCAGGCGGCACCCGACTACGCCGATTGGCCTACGGCTGACGCGCTGGAGACCGTCGCCGAGGTCCTGCTGGACGACGTGGACCCCGCCCCCAAGAGCGGTCTGCAGTACGGCGACGCGGCGCTCATCGCCGACCGGCTCAACCGGCTTCCTGACCCGAAGCACACTCGCCTGGTCGAACTGGGTGGCGACTATCGCTCCGCGCTGGCAGCGGCTCGCACCACCGATCGGGCCATCGCGACGGCGACCAACCCGGCACCGCGGTCATGGACGTGGCTCATGAGCGCTCTGCTGGTGCTCGTGCTGCTCCCCTACGCGATCCTCGGCCTGCTGGTGGCGGCCCTGCCCTTGCTGGTCGTCATCATCGTGAGCCGGCTGCCCATCGCCCCGGCCGTGCGTGCCACGGTCGTGCCAGGCGTCGCGTTCCTCTCGTTCGTCGTCGTCTGGGTCATGTTCAGCTGGCAGTCACTCAGGGATGACGGGTGGAACCTTGGGCTGGCTGCCGTGATCCTCTTCCCGTTCCTGGTCGCGGCGCTGTTCCTCGTCGTCGAGCGTGCCTCGTCCCTGTGGCGCAGGTGGCGTGGTTGGCATCGGCCGCGCGGTGCGTCGCTTCAGAACCTGCAGGGGATGCGCCGGCGGGTGTCCGCAGAGGCATGGGAGTCGCTGTGACCGAAACAGGCGAAGCGATGGTCGTCGTCGTATGGATCCCACTCATCGTGGTGTGGCTCATCGTCATGATCGATCTCATCCGACGGCGGGGCATGCACGTCGGGTCCAAGGTCGCCTGGGCCGCCGCCTGCACGCTGGTGTGGCCCCTGCTGATCGCCTACCTGCTGGTCCGCCCCACGCGAGGCCGAGTCGAGATCGAGCGCAAGCGAGACGACGCGCAGTCGCGCCTCGTCTCAGCAGTCCTCGACCATGAGGCGGGGTCCATCGATGATGCCGCCATGGCCGAGGAGGTCCGGCAGCTGCGAGCGGCTACCGCACCCGGAACGTGATGGTGGCCTCGAAGGGCAGGTAGGTGCCGTCGATGCCGTCGGCAGAGGCCACCACCTGGCACGTGCGGGTGCGCCCGCCGGTCCGCAGCACCGTCTTGCCCTTGACCGTCGCCAGCGAGCACAGGCTGGCTCCCTTGGTGACCTCGAGGCTGACCGCCTGGTCCTGGTCGGTCACGATGTCCTTGGGGCCGAGCACGGTCGTCGAGTTCCTCTTCACGGTGCGGCCCTTGTACATCACCGGAGACTCCTGGTAGCCCTCCCGGGTCGGCAGCACGTAGGTGACGGAGTTGGCGGAGTAGCCGTTGCCCGCGGCTGTCGTGACGGTGAGCGTGCAGTCCGCCAGCGGTGTGGTGGCCGCCACGATGGCCTGCGGCTTGCCGGAGGCACCACTGCCGGGCGTGACCGTGCACCCGCCCGCGCCTGTGTAGACGAGCGGCTGGCCCGACCCGGAGTAGCCGAACAATTCCAGAGGCGTCCCGTAGGCAACCTCAGGCAGGAAGCCCGGTCCGATCGAGGGTCCCCGACCGAGCCCGACGCTGATGTCCGCGGGACCGGAGTCGGCGCTGGCCGGCACGGCAGCAAGGGCGGCAAGGAGGACTACCGCCGTAGCGGTCAGGGACACTGCGAGAGCACGGCGGGTCAAGGGGTCCTCCAGCGGGTTTGTGGGGTTACGCGACGACGGCGATATCGAGCCACTGATGATTTCGTGGAGGCCGACGAGGCGCAAGCGGAGCGGACGTCCACCACACTCTGGGTGGGGGCCAGCATCCGCTCTGTCGATGCCACCGTAGGGCAGTCAGCCGCGACGCTGGCCCGGAGCAGAAGCGTGCCCATTGGCAATCGTGACACCACGAATCGCACACCGCATGTGACGCCGTCACGGCCGCCAACATGGCCAGCCCGACGCCCGCAGCATTCAGCGCCGGTCGATGCGCATCCAGTCACCCGCCGGTGGCAAGGTGCGCAGCAACGAGGTCGTGATCGCTCAGGGGCATACCTAAATCGTCGACTCGAGCGATCCCGAACACATCGGTCCCCTCAAGGCCCGGGGTGACCGCGATGTGGTCGATCGTCCCTGCTGGGAGTCCCGGAATGTCGCCAGCAGTGAGGACGTGAAGGGGGCTCAGCGCTTCCTCGAGAGCTGCGCTCACGCGGAGGGGCGCCCTCGTTCGAGGGATCGTCTGGTTGTAGTCACCCATGACGACCAGCGGCAGTGGCGACGAGCGCTCCCGAAGGAGCGTGCCGAGACCATCGACGAACTGCAGGTGCTCCTGCCACGGCACCGCGTCGCGGCGGCCGGTCGCCACGTGTGCGGCAAACCACGGGATGCACACCCCGATAACGCGGATCGGACCGTCAGGCGTTTGGCTCGTGGCAGCGACTATGCGACCCGGAGGCAACCCCGTCTCTTCGTAGGTGGTGACGTCGCTGAGGGGGTACCGGCTCCACATGAGCACCTTGCGCCACGCACGATGCTTCGCTTCGATGCCCCAGTCTGTGCCGCCAAGGGCGATGTGGCCACCTGGAGGCAGCACGCTCCTGACGCCTTCGGTGACGACGAGCAGGTCCATGTTCAGTGATACGAGTCGCTCGGCGATGCTGGCGCGACGCTTGGGAGCAGCCCATTGGACGTTCCATGTTGCGACGAGCACTCAGGACTCCTTCAACGTTTCTAAGGCTCAGTTGATCGACGGAAACCAAGGTTGACCCACGATTCCCTTCGTCATGGGCGGCGATCCTCTCCGCAGTCCGGGGGATTGCATCCCAAGGCCTCGACTGGGCCTGCGGCATCAGCAAGA
>CALGTB010000122.1 GCA_937902285.1 uncultured Actinomycetes bacterium
CTCCGGCTGAGGAGATCACACTACTGGACGCAGAAGAGCGTCGCCTTGGGCTGCAGGACAAGGTCAGGCGCGCTAAGATCTCGGCACGGCTGCTGGGGGGTGCTGCAATCCTGATAGGAGACGGTGCTGCCGATCCTTCGAAGCTTCTCAACCCTGAGACGGTCAAGAAGGAAGGCATCAAGTACCTCACCGTGCTGCAGCGTCGTCACCTCTCTCCTACGCGGATCGTGGACGACCCGACCAGTGACATGTTCGAGCAGCCTGAGGGCTGGCGCATCAATACAGCTACCGGAACTGGGCAGATCATTCATCCTTCGCGCCTCGTGATCTTCAAGGGCGAAGAGGTTCCGGATACTGGCTTCGCGGCCACGTACCCCGGCTGGGGCGATCCAGTTCTGCTCTCTGTGATGAAGGCGATCATCGACGCAGATGCCACATCTTCCAACGTTGCATCGCTCGTGTTCGAGGCAAAAGTGGACACGGTCGGCATCCCAGGGTTCATGAACGGGTTGCAGGATCCGTCCTACGAGAGCAAGCTGATCCGGCGCTTCCGCCTCGCAGAAATGGGCAAGGGAATCAACGGAACCTACATCCACGACGCTGATGAACTCCTTGGGCAGAAGAACGCTAGCTTCGCTTCGTTGGCCGACATCATGGACCGGTTCATGCAGCTAGCGGCGGGCGCTGCAGACATCCCAATGACCCGGCTGCTTGGTCAGTCGCCTGCAGGCATGAACGCCACAGGCGACAGCGACATGCGTAACTACTACGACAAGATCAAGGCCATGCAGACCACGGAGTTCACTCCTGCGATGGCGGTCCTCGATGAGTGCCTCATCCGCTCTGCTCTTGGGTCTCGCAAGCCTGAGATCTTCTACGAGTGGGCGAGCCTCTGGCAGCTGAACGAGACTGAGCGTGCCACGGTGGGCAAGACCACAGCCGACATGATCAAGGTCCTGCGTGATACGTCCCTGTTCCCCGACGAGGCGCTGGCTGACTCAGCAGTCAACGTTCTCACTGAGTCCGGCGTGATGCCCGGCTTCGAGGACATGGTCAACGACTACTATGAAGAGAACCCAGACGAGGAGCCTGGAGACCACGGAGAGCCGCTGCCTGAGCCGCTGCAGCCAGGATCTGAGCAGTTGGGCCCTGACGGCAAGCCGGTGGCCAAAGCCAGCGCTACGGTGACCAAGCTTGAGCCGCGCAAGTCCAAGGTCGCGACCGACGCTGCACCGCGTCCGCTCTACGTGCACCGGTCTGTGGTCAACGCCAAGGAGATCCTGGCTTGGGCCAAGGAGCAGGGCTTCCCGAGTACGCTGGTGGAGGACGACCTACACGTCACCATCGCATACAGCTCTACGCCTCTGGACTGGATGAAGGCTGGCGAAGCCTGGATCGACCAACTCGAGATCCCGGCTGGTGGACCCCGAATGATGGAGCGATTTGGTGACGCAACCGTCCTTCTGTTTGTCAACTCTCATCTTGCTTGGCGTCATGAAGAGATCAAGAACGCAGGAGCAAGCTGGAACCATTCAGAGTACCAGCCGCACGTCACCATCAGCTACAAGACCGAAGGGCTTGACCTCTCGAAGGTTCAGCCCTATCGAGGCAAGATCGTACTCGGACCGGAGATCTTCGAAGACCTCAATCCGAACTGGCGAGAGGAGAAAGGGCTATGAACGACATGCAGTTCGTCGACTCAGTTCCAATCGCAGGCGCGCGCATCACCACGGATGGCTACCTCGTGGCAGAGGTGAACTGCGCTCGCGTCGGCTGTCAGGACTATCTCGCTAGTGACGTTGGTCTTGATGGCGGGGGGTTGGTCTCCGTATTCCGGCCGGAAGAGACGGTGTTTGCTCGTGATAGTCTTGCGACGTTCGCGGGCAAGCCGGTGACGGTTGGACATCCCCCGGTCATGGTTACGGCGGACAACTGGAAGCAGTACGCTGTCGGCGACATCGGGACCGACATCGCGCGCGATGGCGAGTACGTCCGGGTCCAGATCAAGCTTATGGACGCTGCAGCCATCAAGGCGGTGATGGATGGCACTCGTGAGATCTCTATGGGCTACACGACTGGCCTCAAGCTCCAAGACGGCATTGCGCCGGACGGGACACCATACCGGGCGGTCCAGACCGGACCTATCCGGATCAACCATCTTGCCGTAGTGCCCTTGGCGCGCGGCGGATCTCAGCTTCGCATCGGCGACGGTGCAGCTGATCTAGCGAGATGGGGCGCTTCCCCTGTCATCGACCGAAAGGACGCGAACATGGCAGATGCCATTCAGACGCGGACGGTTATGATCGACGGCCTCTCTGTCGTGACGACCGACGCGGGCGCTCAAGCAATCGAGAAGCTTCAGCGCCAACTCTCTGACGCCGCAAAGGACTTCGAGAAGAAGTCGGCTGCTGCCGAAGAGGACAAGGACAAGAAGATGGCGGCGAAGGATGCGGAGATCGCAACCCTCACCAAGCAACTGGGCGACACCAAAGCTCTGGTCCTCGACGCTGCGGCGCTCGACAAGCTCATCGCCGACCGGGCGACGCTGGTCACTCGTGCCAAGGCGCTCGCCCCGGCAGTGGTCACCGACGGGAAGTCCCCGGCGGAGATCAAGAAGGCGGTTGTGCTTGCGACGCGTGGTGCCGAGATGGCCGACAAGTCGGAAGCCTACATCGACGCGGCCTTCGATCTGCTGAACGACGTCGCAGCAGACCCGCTCAAGGGCAAGGTTCTGGTTGACTCCAGCATCGGGACCCGCGACGCGTCCTACGACGCCTACCGCAACTCGTTCGCCAAACAGGAGGCTTGACCTATGGCACCGCTGAACGATCTCCAAGGCGGCTACCCCGTCGCTTCTCCGGTCGGCTATGCTGGCATGGAAGCCGAAGGGCAGATGGTCCGTGACGTTGCTTCCCGTGTGATCACCACCGGCCCTGTGGCCTTCGGCCTCGCAGTCGGTCGTGGCGCTGGCGTCGATACTGCCCGTCTGGGTGGCGTCGGCTTCGAGGGCATCGCCGTCGCGGACAAGACCCGTCCCGCTGACCAATACGCGGTCGGCGAGGTTGCGGGTGTTCTCCGCAAGGGTACCATCTGGGTTCTTGCCGCGAACACTGTCGCGGTCGGTGACCCCGGCACCTTCACCGCTGCCACCGGCGTCATCGGCGCTGGCTTGGTCAGCTCCATCCCCAACTCGAAGTTTGAGACTGCCGGCACCGTCGGTCAGCTCGTCAAGCTCTACATCGGCTAAGGAGGGCCAGAAGTGAAACAATTCGTGATGAACGACCAGGCCGCACTTGGCTTCGTTGTGGGGCAGCTGTCCCAGATCGAAGCCACGGCCTACAAGGTCAAGCGTCCGCAGATCCGGTATCGGGATCGTATCTTCGTCGATACGTCGCCCAACCCGTTCGCGGCGTCCGTGACCTTCTTCTCGCAGGATGAAGTCGGTCGCGCCGACT
>CALGTB010000123.1 GCA_937902285.1 uncultured Actinomycetes bacterium
TGACGGGCTCGCAGTGGCGGAGGGGGATGGGGAGGCGGTGGCCGTCGGGCTCGCGGTGGTGGAAGGGCTCGCCGACGGGGACGGCGTCGCGGCGATGACGTCAGCGGCAATCCACAGCTGGTACTGGGGGATGCCGCCGATCGGCAGCTTCGACTGGGTGAAGGTCAGCGTCTTCACGGCGGCACTCGGGGTGAACCAGGCGGACGCGCCGTTGGAGTCGGCGTTGTTGCCCGTGAGGGCGGGTGAGGCCCACACCGGGAGGTCCGCCGCACCGGCGTAGTTGAACGATGCCCGGAACCAGCCGGACACGTCGAGGGCGGCGCCGGACGCGTCCCTCGCCGAGATCTCCACCTTCTCGGCGTCGATGTCGCCGAGGGCGAACGACCAGGTACCGGCCTTGGGCGCCGTGGTGAAGGTGATGGTCACGGTCGCCGGCGTGGCGCTGAAGCCTGCGGAGAGGTAGGGGCGGTTCGCCGACGTGCCGTACTCCGTGCCGATGGGCGTGCGGCCGGACAGGCTGACCGACGCGCCGCTCGACACCGCGAGGCTCTGACCGGTCGAGCTGACCGCCGCGTCCGGGAAGTCGGTGCCGGTGAAGGTCAGCGAGCCGCTGCCGCTGCCCGGCGTGATCGTCCAGTCGCCCCAGCTGCCGGTGCCTCCGGCCGCCCGTGACGCGCTGGGCACCAGGGCGAGGCCCGTGACCACGAGCGCCGATGCCGAAAGACCGATGATGAGGCGCCGCATGCGGGCAAAGTATTCCGTGCCCGCAAGCGGCGGCAATCACCGGATCGTCCGGAGTGTCGGTTATCCCTCGCTGTGCTCGGCGAGCGCCCGGTCGGATCGGCGCTGCGCCAGCACGGATCCGGCGAGGCCGGCCACCCCGAGCACCACGAGGACGAGCGGGAGGACGAGGCGCGGGTCCAGGCTCACGTCGTAGTAGCTGCTGGCGATGTAGCCGGCGGCCAGGGCGGTGAACAGGAGTCCCGCGACGAGCGAGACCAGGTCGATGGGATGACTACGCACGGGAGACCTCCAGGTTTCCGAGTCCGACCTCGACGGTGAGGTCGATGGTGGGGGTGGTGGGCGAGACGATGCCGGGCAGCTCGGCGCTGACGGCCTGCTCGGTGCCGCTGAGCTCCGGCTGGCCCTCGATGGCGATGCGTCCGGCGCCGACGGAGGCGTCGACGATGACACGCACGCCCTCGGGCGCGATGACCTCGAGGTCGCCGATCCCGACCGATGCGCTGATCGGGTAGGTGGTCGTCCCGGGCGGGAGCACGAGGTCGGTCAGGTCGAGCTGGCCCTGCCCGATGTCCACGCGGAACTCCCCGATCGTCTCGGCCGGCGTGGACGGCGACCATGAGCGGTCGGCGATCTGCGTGCCGAGCCTCAGGTTCGCCGGCACCAGGGCCACGAGGGCGATGACGAGCAGCAGCGGGATGGCGATCGACAGCAGCCAGCGGGCCCTGCCGACGAAGGTGCCCACGAGCAGCCCGAGGCCGAGGACTCCCAGTCCGGTGGACAGGACGACGACCGCCGGGATCGTGGTGGCGCCGGTGACATTGAGCGCGACGAGGACCCCCATCGCCATCAGGGCCACGCTGAGCGTGGCAGCTCCGAGGTACGACCGCGGCTTAGGTGCGCGCGGTGGCACCGGGGTCGGCACCGGGGCTGTGTAGCCGGGGTAGCCGCCGTAGCCGCCGTAGGCGTAGCCGGTCGACTCGGCGGCCGGCGCGACGACGGTCGGGCCGACAGCCGGCGGAGTGACGACGGTCGGTGCCTCCGCGATGGTGGACAGCGTTGCGGCGTCGGTGGCCGCTTCCGCGGGGGTCGGCATGGGCGTGCCCGGTGAGGCGGCGGGAGCGGTGGGTGCGGTCGGGTAGCCGGCCGGCTGCATGGCCCGGTCGCGGTTGACCAGCCACAGCACCAGACCGCCGGCCGCGAGGAGCAGCAGCAGCGAGCCGCCGCCGCCGACGAACCACACGCCGTTCCAGGGGCCGAAGCTGAGGGCGCCGCCCAGCACGATGATGGCGAGGCAGGCGCCCACCACGATGAAGGCGACCCGGCCCGTCGAACCGGGCTGCCCGCTCCCCTCGAGCAGCTTCTGCGCCTCGTTGGCCTCGGCGCCCTCCTCGGGGATGAACAGCCACCCCGCGGCGTAGAGGATGAGTCCGCTGCCGCCGAAGACGGCCAGGACGACGAGCACCACCCGGACGATGACCGGGTCGATGCCGAGCCAGCGGGCGAAGCCCGAGGCGACACCGCCGATGACGCGGTCGTCGCGCAGGCGGCGCAGGGGTGGGCGGGTCGGGTAGGTGCTGATGTTCTCTGTCATGGCTCCAGCCTGACCGCCCGGGGCTCGGTGCACATCGGGGAGCAACCCTGAACCGACCCTGAATTCGCCCCCGAGGACATCGGGGGTCGTCCCTGATGCGCCGAGGCCTGCCGAGCGTGGATGATCGGTGCGTGAGCACCACCATGACGCCCTCGCGCGCGACCCGACCCGGTCGCGGCCGCGTCGTGGGCGGGGTGGCGCGGGGGCTCGCCGACCACCTCGGCCTGCCGGTCTGGCTCGTGCGCGTCGCATTCGTCGTCCTCGCGCTGGCAGGCGGCATCGGGCTCGTGCTCTACGCGGCGTTCTGGGCCGTGCTGCCGCTCGCCCGCGATGAGGACGACGACGCGGCTGCGGATTCCGACGCCGCCCGGGGCACGGACCTCACGCGACTGCTCGCCCTGGCCGCCCTCGTGCTCGGGGTCGGACTGCTGCTGCTCGCCTTCGGCGTCGACGTCCTCGGCGGCGCCGTGGTGCCGGTGGTCGTGGCCCTGGTCGGGGCGGCCCTGGTGTGGCAGCAGGCGGACGCCGACCAGCGCTCGGAGTGGTCGGCGACGGCCGCACGGGCGGCCCGGCAGACGGCCGGCTCGACGGCGCAGGCCGGGCGGTGGCGGGTGGTGGCCGGCGTCGGCCTCGTGGTGCTCGGGCTGATCGGCGTGCTCGTCAGCCGATCCGGGCCGGCCGCGGCAGCCCAGGCGCTCGCGACCGCAGTGCTGCTCGTCGGCGGCGCCGCGCTGGTCGTCTTCCCGTGGGTCTACCGGCGCTGGCGCGAGCAGGCCGAGCAGCGCCGGGCCCTCATCCGGTCGGAGGAGCGCGCGGACATCGCCGCTCACGTGCACGACTCGGTGCTGCAGACCCTCACGCTCATCCAGCGGTCCGCTGCGGATCCGCGCGAGGTGACGCGACTGGCCCGCACCGAGGAGAGGGCCCTGCGGTCGTGGCTCTATGCCCCGGAGGGCGACCCGACCCGCACGTTCGCGGCCCGGCTCCAGCGCGATGCCGCCGACGTGGAGTCGGCGTACGGCGCGACGCTCGAGGTGGTCACCGTCGGCGACGCCCCCATCGACGCGTCCGTGTCAGCACTGCTCGCCGCGACGCGCGAGGCGATGGTGAATGCCGCCCGGCACGGGGGTGGCAGCGCATCGGTCTATGCCGAGGTCGGCAGCGACGACGTCGAGGTCTTCGTCCGCGACCGGGGCCCGGGCTTCGATCCTGCGTCCGTGCCCGCGGACCGGCATGGCCTGCGCGAGTCGGTCGTCGGCCGCATGGAGCGGGCGGGCGGCTCAGCCGACGTGAAGAGCACGATCGGCACCGGAACCGAGGTGCGGCTCAGGATCGCGCGGGACGCGGGGGCACCGGATGACTGATCGGCGCCTGCGCGTGGTCCTGGTCGACGACCACGTGATGGTGCGGTCGGGAGTGCGCGCGGAGATCGGTGACGCGGTCGACATCGTGGGCGAGGCCGGCGATGTCGACGAGGCGGTGGCGGTCATCCTGCGGACGCGGCCGGACGTGGTGCTGCTCGACGTGCACCTGCCCGGTGGCGACGGGCGGGCCGTGCTGGATCGCTGCGTCGAGCAGGTGCCCGACACGCGGTTCCTCGCCCTGTCGGTCAGTGACGCGCCGGACGACGTCGTCGCGGTCGTCCGCGGCGGTGCCCGCGGCTACGTGACCAAGACCATCACCGGGGCGGAGCTCATCGAGGCCGTGCAGCGCATCGCGGACGGCGACGCCGTCTTCTCACCGCGGCTGGCGGGGTTCGTGCTCGATGCCTTCGCGGGAGGCTCCGCCGAGGACGACGAGGAGCTCGACCGGCTGACCCCACGCGAGCGCGAGGTGATGCGGCTGATCGCGCGCGGGTACACCTACCGCGAGGTGGCGTCGGAGCTCGTGCTGTCGGTCAAGACGGTCGAGACCCATGTGTCGGCCGTGCTGCGCAAGCTTCAGCTGTCGGACCGGCACGAGCTGGCGAAGTGGGCATCGGCCCGGCGGCTCATCTAGACGGTGACTCCAACGTCATCTAGGCCGTGACTCCAACGTCGTCCGGCACGGGCTCGAGCTCGCCGTGCGGCAGCTCGCGGGTGAACGGAAGAGACAGCAGGGCCAGCAGGGCGGCGCCGAGCAGACCCGCCTTCAGGGCCTGCAGCTGCGCGTTCTCGTAGCCGTCGACGATCGCCGCGCTCGTCGCGTCGTCGAGCCCGGCCTCCTGTGTCGCCGCGGCGACCTGTGAGGACGAGACGAAGTCGATGCCGCCGCCAACGGCCTCGGTCACCTGGGCGGAGGCCTCCTGGCTGATCCGTGCGTCCGACTGGATGTTGGTGACGAAGGCGCTCGTGAGTCCGCTGAGCACGACGGCACCGATGAGGGCGACACCGAGCGACGACCCCAGCTGCTGACCGGTGAACTGAAGGCCGCCGGCCTCCCCACGGCCCGACGCGTCGACGGAGCCCTGCACGACCTTGCCGAGCTGGGAGGCGAGCAGCCCCATGCCGATTCCGAGACCCGCCATCGACAGCGCGAACGCGCTCTCGTCGAGGGTCGGCTCGATCGTCGCGAGCAGGACGAGGATCGACAGCAGCGTGATCACCAGGCCGGCACGGACCACGCCGCGCACGGAGAAGCGGCTCGCCATGCGCGCCCCGACCGCGGAGGCGATGAACATGGTGATGGAGACGGGCAGCATCTTGATGCCGGTCTCGAGGGCGTCGTAGCCGAGCACGAGCTGCAGGTAGAGCGGCACCGTGAAGAAGACGCCCATGAGGATGAGGTTCTGGCTCAGAAGGCCGACGAGCCCGGCGCGCAGGGGCGGCACCTTCAGCAGGCTCAGGTGGACCAGCGGGTCTCGGCCGTGCGCCTCGCGTCGGCGCTGCCAGGCCACGAACGCCCAGAGCAGCATCACGCCCGCGCCGACGACGAAGGGCGCGAGCGAGAACCCGAAGGGCTCCACGGGCGAGTCCTTCGGCTGCACGACGCCCCACGTGGACGACTGGAGGATGCCGAACACGATGAGCCCGAGACCGGATGCCGAGAGGATCGTGCCGACCCAGTCGAGCCGCGGTGCCTCGCCGGGGCGCAGGGCGTCGCCGATGAGCCGCGTCATGGCCAGGATGCCGATGACGAGGACCACCTCGCCGACGAACACGATGCGCCACGACAGTTCGGTGGTGGCCCAGCCGCCGAGGATCGGCCCGATCGCGATGCCGGCGCCGGCCACGCCGCCGATCACGGCGTAGGCGGTGTTGCGCTCCTTGCCCTCGTAGTTGCCGGCGATGAGGGCGACGAGGGCCGGCATGACCAGCGCTGCGCCGATGCCCTCGAGGATCGACCAGCCGAGGGCGAGGACCTGGACGGTGGGCGCGACCGCGGTGAGCGCGGATCCGCAGCCGTAGATCACCAGGCCGATGACGAAGGCGCGGCGCCGGCCGATGATGTCGCCGATCTTGCCGCCCGTGAGCATGAACATCGCCATCGTCAGGCAGTAGAGCGTGATGACCGCCTGGATGGTCGTGACGGTGGTGTCGAAGTCGTCGACCAGCGTGCTGATCGAGACGTTCATCACGGACTGGTCGAGCACCATGACGAACTGGGCCGAGGCCAGTGCAACCAGCGGCCACCAACGCTTCATGCGCACTCCCCAGGCTCGACAGGTCGCACGCTAGTGGATCGACTGCTGCCGGGACCGTGCACGTGGCCGGGAGCACCCCTACCCTTCGAGCATGAAGGACCGCCCCACCATCAAGGTGGCAACCGTGGGCACTCTGGTGCGCGCCTACCGACGGGCCTCGGGGATCAGCCAGAAGAACCTGGCCGGCATGGTCGGGATCTCGCGGGCGACCCTCAACTACCTGGAGAGCGGACGCGACATCGAGATCGGTGCGGCCAAGCTGCTCGCCCTGCTGGCCGTGCTCGGGGTGCCGGTCGGCCTGCCATCCGAGGTCGACCGCGCCAGCGACGACGCCGCCCTCGACGAGGTGGCGCGCGGGGTCAGCGGCAAGGGCCGCAAGAAGCTGCCGCGCAAGGTGCTGGTCGAGGCGCTCGCCTCGGGACGGGTCCCCGTCGGCTTCGAGCCGCACATCGCGCACGTGGTCGAGAGCGCCTCCGAGCCCGCCGTGCTGGCGATGGTGCGGGCCGTCTCGGCGAGTGCGGGAATGCCGGCGGCCGCCGTCTGGAAGAACGGCCGGAGCCTGGCCGCGTCGGTCGGATCCTCGCGCAAGGTCTGGCAGTCCCGAGACTGACTGCAGGAGATACTTGACGTTCCTGCGGCGTGGATGTCAAGTGTGCTTGATATTTTCGAGGATCCGACGTACCGTGGGCGCATGCTGATCTCAGGTGTGCGCAGTGTCGTGGCCGGCATCACCCGGTTCCTGGACCTCATGCCTGAGCCACTGGTGCTCCGGGCGATCGAGGCACCGGGGGCTCCGGGCCGGCCCTCGTAGGAGGCTCTCGAGGCCGATGGCCCGCCTCGGATGCACGGTTCGGCCCCGGAGGAGACGGGCGGATTCGTCCGACCGGGTGGCCGAAAAGATAACGAACCGGTAACGTCGGCCGGGCCCCGTCCGCTTCCCCCCGGGAGGACCCGTGCGCCCCGCGCTGCCCGTGCTCGTCGTCACGTCCGCGCTGCTGGCCGGACTCGCCCTCGCTGCACCCGTCCCCGCCGCCGCCGCCAAGGCGAGCGGTGCCCGGGTGTGCCCGACCGAGAACTTCACCTACGGCGAGGGCTGGGGCGCCGATCGCGGCGAGCGGATCCACACCGGCATCGACCTCGGCGGCAAGCGCGGCACCCCGATCTACGCGATCGAGGACGGCGTGATCGACCGCACGAAGAAGCAGGACAACGGCGCCCTCCAGATCGTCATGCGTGGCGAGAGCGGCTCGAAGTTCTACTACGGCCACATGGACGAGGTCCTGGTGCAGGGAGGTCAGCGCGTCGACGCCGGCGACGTCATCGGCCTCATGGGCGACACGGGGTCACCCGGGGCGGTCCACCTGCACTTCGAGTACTGGCGCAGTGGCGGCGAGTCCGACGCCGTCGATCCCGAGCCGCTGATCCGCCGCATCTGCCCGGGCTGACCCGCGACACGTCCCGGCGCGTCGCGGGCTGAAGCCCCCCGTCCTCCCGCCACGATGCGGTGAGGGACCGCCAACGCGGGCGGACGGAGGGGATCGTCCATGAGCGCGCTCACCGGTACCGACATCTCCCGGATGACCGGGTCGCTCTTCATAGACGGACCGATCCGAGGACGCCCGTCCAGCCGCTTCTGGGTCCTGCTCGTCCTGGCGGCCGTGATCGCCACGGCGGGCGTCGTGGCCGACTCGACTGCGACGGTCATCGGGGCGATGATCGTCGCCCCGCTCATGACGCCGATCCTCGGCATCGCGCTCGCCGTGGTGCTGTCGGATCGGCCGCACCTCATCAAGAGCCTCCTCCTGGTGACCGGCGGCGCTCTGGCCGTCATCGCCATCGCCCTGCTCATCGGGATGTTCTCCCACCCCCTCGACGACTACCTCGGCAACTCGCAGGT
>CALGTB010000124.1 GCA_937902285.1 uncultured Actinomycetes bacterium
AGTATAAGAACCGCACGTGACCGGGTCCGAGGAGATCCCGTGCGTCGGTGCCATCGTGTTCGACGACGCCGGACGCCTGCTGCTCATCCGCCGGGCGAATCCCCCTGCACAGGGCAGCTGGTCGCTGCCGGGCGGCCGCGTCGAGCCGGGGGAGTCGTCGGAGGACGCCGTCGTCCGCGAACTGCTCGAGGAGACGGGACTGTCGGGCATCCTCGTGCGGGAGGTCGGGTCCGTCGAGCGCGCTGCCCCCGGTGGTGGCACCTATGTGATCCGCGACTTCCTGCTGAGCGTGCCCGGATCACCGGCTCCGCTCGCCGGTGACGATGCGAGCGACGCGGGGTGGTTCAGTCCCACCGAGGTCCGGGCTCTCAGTACGAGCCCGGACCTGGTCGAGGTGCTGACCGGCTGGGGACTGCTCTAGTCCTCAGGCGTGGTAGGCGCAGACCGCCCGGGACTCCCGACCCTGCGGCCGGGCGGCCGCCTGCTGAGCCGCGCTGAGCGCGGCGATCTGTGCCGGGGTCAGGGCACGTGATGAACTCGCCGACAGCGCCTTCAACTGAGTCGGGCTCATCGCCGCCAGCGTCGCTGGCTGCACCGACGTGATCTGCGAGGGCTTGATGGCCGCCACGGTTATCGGCTTCACGGCGCAGCCTTGGGCGGGCAGGATCTTCGCGACCGCAGAAGGCTTCACCACCGCCATCTGGGCCGGCTTCATCGCGGCCATGGCGGCTGGGGGGAGCGCGGGCATCTGGGCAGGCGTGATCGCAGCCACGGCCGGCGGGCTGAGCTTCGCCATCTGCGGACCCTGCAGTGCGCCTATCGCGGCCGGGGTGAGCGCGCCCACCTGCGGCGGCTTTAGCGCGGCCACCGACTGGGCCTTGATGACGGACAGCTGCTCCGGCTGCAGCGCCGCCATCGCAGCGGGCGTGATCGCGGATACCTGGGGGGCGCTGAGGGCTCCAGCGGTTGCGGGCTGGATGGCCGCCAGCTGCGCGGGCGTCATGTGGATCAGTGCCTGCGCCATCAACTGGGTGACTTGCGCGGGACCCATGGCCACGAGGGTCGCTGGAGCGATCTTCAGGAACTGGGATGCGTCGACGGCGCTCAGTGCCTTCGCGGAGACAGCGGTCAATTGCTCGGGGGTCATGCTGGCGTAGTCGGCCGGCGGGACGGCGCTGAGCTGTGCGGGCTTGATCGCCGAGACCGCGGCCGGGGTCAACTGCCCGAACTGCTCGGGCGTGACGGCGGCCAGGGTGCCTGGGGGCAGCGCGGCCAACTGGGCCGGCAGGAGACCGGTCAGGGTCGCCGGATCCAGCGACGGGATCTGCCCGGCCTTCAAGGCGGCGACGGTCTTCGCCTTCATGGCCGCCAGCTGGTCGGCGCTGAGCGCCGAGACGGCACCGGTGCCGAGCTTGCTGATCTGGTCGGCCGTGAGCCCCTTGAGGGCGAGGGCATCGAGCTCCTGCATCTGGGCGCCGCTCATCTTCGCCATGACGAGGGGCTTGACCCGCGACAGCTGGGCCTCGTCCATCTTCTCGAAGGCCTGCGGCGCCAGGGACGACAGCTGCGCCCCGCTGAGCTTGCTGATGGCCGCCGGCGAGAGCTCGGCCAGCTGGTCTCCGCTCATCTTCGTGATGGCCGAGGGGGACAGGGCGGCAAGCTGGTCGCCACTGAGCTTCGAGATGCCGAGCGGGGACACCGAGGCGAGCTGGTCAGCGTCCATCTTGGCGATGGCCGTGGGTGCCAGTGCGAACACCTGATCTGCTGACAGGTAGCTGAAGGCGTTCGGTGTCAGGGCGGCGATCTGAGCTCCCGTCATCTTGGAGATGGCATTGGGGGCCAGGGCAGCCAGCTGCTCACCGGTCATCCCAGCCATCGCGGTCGGGGCCAGTGCTGCGAGCTGGTTGCCCGACAGCTGCGCCATCGCCTGGGGCGTGTACGCGGCCATCTGGGCCGGGGTCGCCTGAGCCATGAGCGCCTGGATCTGGGCGGCGGTCATCTTCGAGAGGTCCGGGAGGCTTCCGGACGATCCGGACGGCATGCCGGACGGCACACCTGACGGCATCCCCGACGGAAGGTCGGTCGGCATCCCCGACGGAAGGTCGGTCGGCATCCCCGACGGGAGTCCGGACGGCATGGCCGTGGGCATCTCCGTCGGCATCGTGGTCGGCAGGCCCGCGGGGATGTCGCCCGGAACGGCCGCCTGCAACTGATTGCACTGCTCAGCCGTGAGCACCGGTGGGCAGTCGATCCGCGGCAGTCCCGCGAGGGCGGTCGATCCGCCCGGCGGAACTGCCGGCAGGCCGTCCCTAACCGAGGCCAGGGCCACGCCTGAGGCTGCTGACACGAGCAGTGCGCCTGTGGCGACTGCCGTCCAGACCACGATTCCCGCTGATCGGATTGACATGTCGATCACCACCCAACGGTCCTACTCCACGGTAGACCCGACCTGCGGGGGATGAGGGGCCGAAGGTCCCGCGTTCGTGGGAGGGGAGACGGTCAGGCGCCGACGGCGTCGCGGCCACCGCGCTTGGCGCAGTAGAGGGCCTCGTCCGCCTTCCGCAGCAGGTCGTCCGAGCGGTCCCGCAGTGCCCATTCGCTGACGCCGCTGCTCGCCGTCACCGTGGCCTCGGCGAGGAGCCGGGAGCCTCGCACGGCCGTGAGGATGCGCTCGGCGAACTGCTTCGCTCCCGCCCGATCGACTCCGGGGAGGATCACGCTGAACTCGTCGCCGCCGAGCCGCCCGGCCACGTCCTCGGGTCGCCTGAGCTCGTCGAGCAGCCTCGCGAAGGTGGCGAGCACCTGGTCCCCTGCGCCGTGGCCCTTCGAGTCGTTGACGCGCTTGAGCCCGTCGAGGTCGAAGCTGGCGACGCTGAGCGTGCCTCCGTGCCGGGCCACCACCGAGATGGTCCGGTCGAGCATGTCGTAGAAGTGCCGGCGGCTGGACAGTCCCGTGAGCGAGTCAGACGCGGCCACCCGAGCGAGTTCCTCGTTGAGCCGGGCCATGTCCTGGTCGCGCTGATGGAGCTTCTGCTCCGCGAGCTTGCGCTGGGTGATGTCGAGGATGAGGCCGCACCAGACATCCGGCACGCCCGGGCGCGACGGGAGCTGCCGTGACGTCATGTGGATCCACTTGAGGCCGCCGTCGGGGGTGAGGATCCGGAAGTCGGTGCTGAAGGTCAGGCCCACCCCGTCGGCAGCCTCGTCCTCGGCCAGAACGCGGTCGATGTCATCCGGGTGGACGAGCCTCCACAGCGGGTCGACCGTGGCGAGCATCTCCTGCTCACTGAGCCCGAGGAGCTCGGTGACACCGGGGCCGACGTAGGTGTAGGACCCGCCGCCGTTCCGGTAGACCTCGTACTCGTAGAGGACGCCGGGGATCGTCGCCGCGATGTTCTCGAACCGCTCCTGGCTGCGCAGCAGGGCGTCCTGCGCGAGCCGACGATCGGTGATGTCGCGCACCGCGCAGAGCACGGCGACCGCGTCGCCTTCGGACACGTCGATCGCCCGCACCTCGCACGCGAATCGACTGCCGTCACGGCGCACGTGCTCGGACTCGACTGCGCCGGCGCCCGACGGGTGGTCCGTGGATGCCGGCGTGAACTCCGGCTGCTCGGGCCGTGCGCTGAGCGCCGCCACCGGCAGCCCGATCAGCGCGGCCTGCGTGTGCCCGTAGAGGAGCGCAGCGGCAGGGCTGGCGTCGAGCACGGTCGCATCATGGGAGACCAGCAGCAGAGCGTCACCGAGGCGGCCATAGGCCTCCGCGGAGGCGAACTGGTCGATCCTCACGGTGCTATCGCCTCCTGGCG
>CALGTB010000125.1 GCA_937902285.1 uncultured Actinomycetes bacterium
ACCCGCTACCTCGTCAACGATGCGTGCGTGCTGCTCGGCAAGCCCTACGTGTGGGGCTCGATCTACCGGTTCGACGGCCAGGCCAGCGTGTTCTGGGCCGAGTACGGCCCCTGCTACCGCTGCCTCTATCCCGAGCCCCCGCCCCCGGGCATGGTCCCCTCGTGCGCGGAGGGCGGCGTGCTCGGCGTGCTGTGCGCCTCGATCGGGTCGATCCAGGTCACCGAGGCGATCAAGCTCATCACGGGGATCGGCGACTCGCTGCTCGGCAGGCTGATGGTCTACGACGCGCTCGACATGACGTACCGCCAGGTGAAGATCCGCAAGGACCCGAACTGCGCCGTCTGCGGCGAGCACCCCACGGTAACCGAGCTCATCGACTACGAGGCCTTCTGCGGCACCATCTCCGACGAGGCCGCCGAGGCGGCGCGTGACTCGACGATCTCGGTCGTCCAGCTGAAGGAGATGCTCGATGCCCGTGCGGCGGGCGACGACGACTTCGTCCTCATCGATGTGCGCGAGCCGAACGAGTACGAGATCGTCAGCATCGACGGCGCGATCCTCATCCCCAAGGGCGAGTTCCTCGATGGCTCCGCCCTCGAGAAGCTGCCCAGCGACAAGCGCATCGTGCTGCACTGCAAGGTCGGCGGCCGCTCGGCGGAGGCCCTCGCGGTGGTCAAGGGGGCCGGCTACGCCGATGCGATCCACGTGGGCGGCGGCATCGTGGCGTGGGTGAGCCAGATCGAGCCGGACAAGCCCTCGTACTGACGCCACGGCGTCGCTAGCGCGCGGCCATGGCCATGGCCATGGCCACGAGCACCCGCACGCGCCGGATCGTCAGCGTGACCGCAGCCCTGGGCGCTGCCGTCCTCATCGCGGTGGGAGCGGTCGCGCCCACGGGTGCGGCAACCGGACCTGACGACTACGAGAGCGCGCAGGTGGGACTCACGTACACGGTCTACGAGCCGACCACCACGGCACGCCTCGCGCAGACCGGCTTCGAGCTCAACGGCTGCATGGCCGGGATGGACGAGCAGATCAATGCCGACTACGGCAGTCAGGCCACGAGCACCTCGCGGTGGATCGGCCTCAACCAGTCGCAGATGGCCTGCCAGGACGGGCCGGACGGCGTCGGGCCGGCGGCCACGTTCATGGTGCGCGGTGCGAAGGCGACCGTGCTCGGCGACTGCGCGGGGAATGCCTCCACCTGCCCCCGAGCCACGCGAGCCGGAGTGCGCCGGTCGGCGTTCACGACGGTCACCCTGCCGTCGGGCGGGACCGGGCTGTCGGCGACCCACGTCGAGGTCTACTCGCAGGGACTCACGCTGGCCCAGATCAAGGCGTTCGTCCGGGGGCTGAAGCCGGTCGGGTAGCGCGAGCGAACCGGCTAGCGAGCGCGCCGCTCGCAGATGACCCCGTCGCGATCCCGGTCGAACGCGCGATTGGCGCCGTACGCCGTGGGGCAGACGATCGGACGCTGGAAGCCCTGCCGCACGACTCGGTCGGCGGCCTTCTGCGTTCGCGCCACGCCGCCGGCGTACTCGGCATTGACGTCCGCGCAGGATCCGAAGGCGCGGTACTGGTGGGGCTCCGCCTGCGCCGGGGCGGCACCGGCGAGGCCGGTGACGGCCAGAGCGCACATGAGCGCGGGGACGGCCGCGAGGGCCAGCGTTCGACGCATCGTTCCTCCTAGGTCGGTCCTGCCAACGTAGGCGGCGACGCGGGTCCTCGGAAGCCCTGCGGGCCTGTATCGGCCTTACGGATTGCTTACGGCGGTCTCGCTCCAGCCGACCTTGCGGTGGCTGCCGTCGCAGAACGGCTTGTTGGCGGAGTGGCCGCAGCGGCACAGGAACGCCTTGCCCGTCTCGCGCAGCACGGTGCCGTCCGGTGCCACGATCCGCACCTCGCCGGTGACCTCGTACGGTCCGTCGGTGGTCGGGGTGATGGTCACGCTGGGAGT
>CALGTB010000126.1 GCA_937902285.1 uncultured Actinomycetes bacterium
GCGCTGCGTGCCGTGTGGCTGGGCATCGCCCACGTGCTCGGCGCTGCGGCGCGCGCCCTCGGCCGCGGTGCACGCGACCTCGATCCCGCCCATCGCCGCGACGGCCTCGGCCTGGCACTGGTCGCCGGGGCAGCCGTGCTCGTGGCCGCCACCTGGTTCGGCGTCGACGGCTGGTTCGTGTCGTGGGCGAGCATGGTCACGACGGCCATCGTGGGCTCGCTCGACTGGATCGCGCCCCTCATCCTGCTGGGCCTGGCGTGGCGCTTCCTGCGTCACCCCGATGACAACGCGACCACCGGACGCCTCGTCATCGGCGGTGCGGCGGCCCTCGTCGGCATCATCGGCCTGTGGCACCTGGTCCAGGACGCCGCGACCCCGAGCGACGGCGCCGAGGCGATGTCCGCCGGCGGCGGGGTCGTCGGCTGGCTGGCCACCGCCCCCATTGTGGCGGCCGTCGGCCCCATCGTCACCGGGCTGGTCCTCGTCCTGCTCCTGCTGTTCGGCATCCTGGTCCTCACGGCGACCTCACTGGCATCCGTGCGCGCGCGCGGCGTCAGCATGGCGCGCGGGGCGGCGGGACTCGTGCGCCGCTCCCCGTCCGACAAGGTCTCTGCGGACGCTTCCGAGGATGACGACGAGGCGCCGATGTTCGGCGCTCAGGCCGACCTGCACCACACGACCACCATCATCGACGCCGACGAGGATCGTCCCGCCGCCGTGCTCATGGCGGGGCTGGCCGCGGCTCACGTCGAGGACCCGGTCGCCTCGGACGACCTCGTCGACGAGTGGGCGGCTGACGAGCCCGAGGCCCCCGAGGGGCACCCGGCCCGCAACGAGACCGTCGTCATCGGCGCGACCGCCAAGAAGCCGGTGGCCCGCCAGCTCACGCTCCCGAAGCGCACGCCGTACGCCCTGCCCAAGCGCGACGTGCTGCGCACCGGCCCGGCGCACAAGACCGCCACCCGCGCCAACGAGCATGTGGTGGCGGCGCTCACGGAGGTGCTCGAGCAGTTCGCCATCGACGCCCAGGTCACCGGGTTCATGCGCGGACCGACGGTCACCCGCTACGAGATCGAGCTCGGCCCGAGCGTCAAGGTCGAACGGGTCACGGCGCTGAGCAAGAACATCGCCTACGCGGTGGCCAGCGCCGACGTGCGCATCCTCAGCCCCATCCCGGGGAAGAAGGCCATCGGCGTCGAGATCCCCAACACCGACCGCGAGCTCGTCGCCCTCGGCGACGTGCTGCGCAGCAGCGCCGCCACGAGCGACCACCACCCGCTGGCGGCCGCACTGGGCAAGGACGTCGAGGGTGGCTTCGTCATGGCCAACCTCGCCCGGATGCCCCACCTGCTCGTCGCCGGTGCCACGGGCGCGGGCAAGTCGAGCTGCATCAACAGCATCATCACGTCGATCCTCATGCGATCCACGCCGGAGGAGGTGCGGCTCATCCTCGTCGATCCCAAGCGGGTCGAGCTGTCCGCCTACGAGGGCGTGCCGCATCTCATCACGCCCATCATCACGAATCCCAAGAAGGCAGCTGACGCGCTGCAGTGGGTCGTGGCCGAGATGGACCGCCGGTACGACGACCTCTCGCAGTTCGGCTTCCGCCACATCGACCAGTTCAACAACGCGGTCATGGCGGGCAAGGTCAAGCCCCTCCCGGGGAGCGAGCGGGTCATCGAGCCCTACCCGTACCTGCTCGTCATCGTCGACGAGCTCGCCGACCTCATGATGGTCGCGCCGAGGGACGTCGAGGACGCCATCGTGCGCATCACCCAGTTGGCACGCGCCGCGGGAATCCACCTGGTCCTGGCGACGCAGCGTCCGAGCGTCGACGTCGTCACCGGGCTGATCAAGGCGAACGTCCCGAGCCGGCTGGCCTTCGCCACCTCGAGCCTCGGCGACAGCCGCGTCATCCTCGACCAGGCCGGCGCGGAGAAGCTCGTGGGGCAGGGCGACGGGCTGTTCCTGCCGATGGGTGCCAACAAGGCGATGCGGATCCAGGGTGCCTTCGTGTCCGAGGCGGAGATCAAGGCCGTCGTGGCGCACTGCAAGGCGCAGGGCGAGGCCCGTTACGTGCCCGAGGTCGTCGCGCACGTCGCGGCGTCGCGCGAGGTCGACGAGGAGATCGGCGACGACCTCGACGTGCTGCTGCAGGCCGTGGAGCTCGTCGTCACCACCCAGTTCGGGTCGACGTCGATGCTCCAGCGCAAGCTGAGGGTCGGCTTCGCCAAGGCGGGTCGCCTCATGGACCTCATGGAGACGCGCGGCGTGGTGGGTCCCAGCGAGGGCTCGAAGGCCCGCGAGGTGCTGGTCAAGCCCGATGAGCTTCCGGGCCTGCTGCTGATCCTGCGGGGAGAGTCCGAGTAGGACGACGGCCCCGCTGCACGGCGGGGAGCGGGGTACGACTGCGGCCGTGCAGCGGCAGCGCATACGATGCTGGTCACGCGTCACGAGCAGGAGGCCCCATGTCAGCAGGACAGATGCTGAACACTGCTCGGGTCGAGCGGGGCATCTCCCTTGAGGACCTGGCTCATACGACCAAGCTGCGCGCGTCGATCCTGGCGGCCATGGAGGTCGACGACTTCAGCCACTGCGGGGGCACGGTGTATGCCCGGGGCCAGCTCCGTGCGATCGCCCCGGTGCTCGGGCTCGACCCCGACGACCTGGTGGATGCCTTCGACCGCGATCTCGGCCACCGTCCGGCCGACTGACCACGCTGTCAGGCGCTGGACGCCCCAGCCCCTAGTCTTGGGTGGTGTCCGAGAACAACAAGGTGGCCGTCGTCACCTTGGGCTGCGCCCGCAACGAGGTCGACTCCGAGGAGATGGCCGGTCGCCTCGCGGCGAACGGCTGGGAGCTGGTCGACGACCCGGAGAACGCCGACGCGGTGCTCGTGAACACCTGCGGCTTCGTCGAGGTGGCGAAGAAGGACTCGATCGATGCCATCCTCGCGGTGTCGGACCTCAAGGACGGCAGCCGCGGGCCGCGCGCCGTCGTGGCCGTCGGCTGCCTGGCTGAGCGCTACGGCCGCGAGCTGGCCGACTCGCTGCCCGAGGCCGACGCGGTCCTGGGCTTCGACGACTACCCGGACATCGGCGAGACGCTGCGCCGGATCGTGGCCGGCGAGCCCCACGTTCCGCACACCCCCACCGACCGTCGGCAACTGCTGCCGATCTCGCCCGTCGACCGACCCGCCGCGGCCGGCGCGATCCCCGGGCACGGGTCTGCGCCCTCGGGCGACGCGGACGACGTTCCGGGCTGGCAGCCCCCCACGCTGCGCCGCCGCCTCGACGGCAGTCCCGTCGCCCCCGTCAAGCTCGCGTCGGGCTGCGACCGCCGCTGCACCTTCTGCGCCATCCCGTCGTTCCGGGGATCGTTCGTCTCCCGCCCGCCGGCCGACGTGGTGGCCGAGATCGCGTGGCTGGTGGGCGAGGGGGTGCGCGAAGCCGTGCTCGTGAGCGAGAACTCCACGTCCTACGGCAAGGACCTCGGCGACCTGCGCCTGCTGGAGGCGCTCCTGCCGCGAATCGGCGCGGAGACGGGCATCGAGAGGGTGCGCGTGGCCTACCTCCAGCCGGCCGAGGTGCGCCCGGACCTCCTGGCCGCCATCGCGAAGGTGCCGGTGGTCGCCCCCTACTACGACCTCTCGTTCCAGCACGCCAGTCCCACGGTGCTGCGACGCATGCGCCGGTTCGGGGGCCGCTCCGAGTTCCTCGACCTCGTGGAGCGCATCCGCGACCTCGACCCCGACGCGGGGATCCGCAGCAATGTCATCGTGGGCTTCCCCGGGGAGACCCAGGAGGAGTTCGAGGACCTGCTGGCCTTCCTGGAGCAGGCCCGACTCGATGCCGTCGGGGTGTTCGGCTACAGCGACGAGGACGGCACCGAGGCGGCCTCCCTGCCCGGCAAGCTCGACGAGGACGTCATCCGCGAGCGGGTAGAGCTGGTGACCGCGCTGGTCGACGAGGTGATGTCGCAGCGGGCCGAGGACCGGATCGGGCAGCGGGTCATGGTGCTGGTGGAGGCGCTCGACGTCGACGAGGACGACCAGGCGGTGGCCGTCGGCCGCGCCGGTCATCAGGGGCCTGACGACTCCTCCACGATCGTCCGCATCGGCACGGCGAGCGTCGCCGTGGGCGAGATGATCGCCGCCGAGGTCGTCGATGTCGAGGGGGTCGACCTCCTGGCCGAGCTCGTCGAGTCGTCCGCGTGAAGCCGGCCGTTCCGGATCGGGCAGCGGATCCCGTCGGGGATGCTCCCCTGGTCAACCTGCCCAATGCGCTGACCGTGCTGCGCGTGCTGTGCGTGCCCCTCCTGGCCGTCCTCCTCGCGGTCGACGGGGGAGAGCAGGGCACCGCGCGTGACGTGGCCGCGGTCGTCTTCGTGCTCGCGTCGATCACCGACCTCATGGACGGGGCGATCGCGCGCCGCTACAACATGGTCACGACGTTCGGGAAGATCGCCGACCCGATCGCCGACAAGGCGCTCACGGGCGTCGCGCTCATCGGGCTGTCACTGCTCGGCGACCTGCCCTGGTGGGTGACCGCCATCATCCTGGTCCGCGAGGTCGGGGTCACGGTGCTGCGGTTCTGGGTCATCGAGCACGGGGTGATCCCGGCCAGCCGCGGCGGCAAGGCGAAGACCCTCGCACAGACGGTCGCCATCTTCATGTACCTCGCCGACGTCCCGCTCGACTGGTGGCCGACGGCGAGCGCATGGGTCATGGGGGTCGCCGTCGTGCTCACGGTGGTGACGGGCCTGGACTACGTCGTCCGTGCGGTCCGCCTGCGACGCCAGCCGGTTGCCACGCGGACGAACCTGGGCGTGCATCGTGACCCGGCCTGACCCGACGCCGGAGGGGATCGTGGCCGCGTGCCTGCGGCGGGGAGTCACGCTGGGCACGGGGGAGTCGCTCACCGCGGGCCTCGTGGCCGCGACCCTCGCCGACGTGCCCGGCTGCTCCGCCGTGCTGCGCGGTGGCATCGTGGCCTACCACGCCGACCTCAAGGGCCACCTCCTCGGCGTGCCGGACCAGGCGCTCGCCGCCGGAGTGGTGAGCCGGCCCGTGGCTGAGGCGATGGCCGTCGGCGCCGCCCGGGTGCTGTCCGCCGACCTCGGCGTGGGCACGACCGGGGTGGCCGGCCCCGATCCGCACGACGGCCAGGCGGCCGGGTCGGTCTGGATCGCGGTGAGCGGTGCCGCCGGGGTGGAGTCACGGCACCTGCAGCTGTCCGGTGACCGGGCCGAGATCCGACGTCAGACCGTGGCGGCATGCTGGGACCTGGTGGCCGACCTGCTCGACGCCCTGCCTGCTCAGGAATCCATGCCTGCTCGGGAATAGGCGTGCGGAGGGCGGCGTTGGCCCCCACAAGGGATCCCCGGACGGGCGCGGTGCGTCTGATGGGGGTACCGTCGAGATCCGCGGATGACCAGGTGAGGGGAGGGGTCGTGATCGTCCTCCGGCACGTCATCGGCGATGAGCTGCGTCGCCGTCGCAAGGACCAGGGCCGAACCCTCCGGGATGTCTCCGGGGCGGCTGCGGTCTCCCTGGGCTATCTCTCCGAGGTCGAGCGTGGCCAGAAGGAGGCCTCGAGCGAGCTGCTCGCGGCCATCTGCTCCGCGCTCGAGGTGTCTCTGTCCGATGTCCTGGCCTCCGTGAGCTTCCAGGTGGCCGAGGCCGAGACGGCCGCCGAGCCGCTCACCCCGTCGTTCTCGGGAGTCTGACCCCCTTCGGAGTCGCCACGAACCCGGCTGATGCCAGAGCCTCCGCCACCACGGAGTGCTCAGCGAGGCCAGATCCGTTGACGCGCACCATCGGCGCACGGCCCAGACCCCGGCGCGGACCGTCGGTCGCGAGCGCGCGGGCGGCGAGCCCGATCTGATCCCCGTCCGCCGGCCAGACGATCAGTGACCGTCCGCCACGCTCGACATAGATGGCCGGTTCCCCGTCGACGAGCACGACGAGAGCTCCCGCCTTGCGTGCGGGGCGGTGAGGTCCGCCGGCCCCCTCGAGGGCGGGCCATGGCAGTGCGGCCCCGTAGGCGTTCGCGGGATCCGTGGCGGCGAGCACGACGACGTCGGGGACCCGACCCGGACGGTCGCCGGAGAGCCTGACCTGGTCGACGGCGACCGGCAGCGCGAACTGGGCGGCGCCGAGCCCCTCGACGGCGTAGGTGCGCCGGCAGCGGCCGGCATCCTCGAAGGCCGACAGCACCCGGTAGGCCGCGGCGAACCCCCCGTCGACGTGCTCGGCCACGACCGAGCCACGGGTGACGATGCCGTAGCGATCGAGAAGGGCGTCGCCGGTGGCCCTGGCCCGCTCGGCGGGCGGCGCGGCAACCGTGGGCAGGATCGACCAGCGCCCCGCGGCCGAGGGCGGCCCGCTGCGGCGTGGCAGCGAGCCACGGCCTCGCCGGCCGCCGTGCATGCCACGTGCGGAAGGCGAGACGCCGCCTCCGGCCGCCCGGGCACGCAGCGCGGACCAGGAGTCGTTGGTGACGAGGCCGGACCACACCAGGCCCCACAGCTCCTCGACGACCGCGGCGTCGGTGATCGCGGCCTCCGTGGCGGACACCCGGTCGACGAGGTCGCGGAAGAAGTACGCGCCGCCGCCGGAGAGGGCCTCGAGGAGCGACTGCTGCAGGGGAGTGCCCTCGTCGTCGTCCGACGGGCGGGGACGCAGGAGGGGAGCACGATCGGTGGGCGCCAGGCCCACCACGCCGTCGCCGCCCGTGAGGGCCGACTGCCCCCACCAGACGACGTCTCCGGAGGTGGTGAGCTCGTCGAGCATGCCCGGGTGGAAGTCGTCGACGCGGGCCGTGAAGACCGCGTCCAGCCAGGTCGACGCGGGCAGCGCCGTGCCCGCCAGCTGCTCCACCACCTCGAAGCAGCCGTCGATGCCCCGACGGGCCGAGCGGGATCCGGCTGCGGTGACCTTCTGCCATCGCGGGAGGAAGGCGGCGAAGCGATCACCGGCGACCGGCTCGATCTCGTGCCGCAGGCGGGCGATGCTCCGGCGCCGGATGCGGCGGAGCACGTCGGGATCGCAGAACTCGGTGTGCGAGCCGCCGGGCCGGAACTCTCCCCGGACCAGGCGTCCCGCATCCGTGAGCCGAGACAGCACATCGTCGACCACCGCCGGGGCCAGGCCGAGCGCCGTCGTGACGGCCTCGCGGACGAAGGGGCCGTGGGTGCGCGCGTAGCGCCCGACCAGGTCGCCCAGCGGATCGGCGACGGGCGCGAGATGGGCGTCGGGGATCCCCGGCGGCAGGGCGGTGCCGAGGGCGTCACGCAGTCGGCCGGCGTCCTCGATGGCGGCCGTGCAAGCCGTGCCGCCGACCCTGACCGGGATCGCCCGTCGGCTCTCGCACAGCGCCACCAGCCACGTGGGATCGATCCCGCGCGCTGCGGCCTCGGTGTCGTCGAGGGGGCCGAGCAGTCGAAGGAGGTCGGCCGCGTCCTCCAGGTCACGAGCGCGGTAGTCCAGGGCCGTGCGCTGCAGCTCAGCCTCGACCTCGTCGATGGCGTCGAGGTCGAGCAGGTCGCGAAGCTCGGGCGTGCCCAGCAGCTCGGCGAGCAGTCGCGTGTCGAGGGTCAGGGCCTCGGCCCTCCGCTCGGCCAGCGGGGAGTCGCCCTCGTACATGAACGACGCCACATAGCCGAAGAGCAGCGACTGGGCGAAGGGGGACGGGTGCTCGGTGGAGACCTCGTGCACCGTGACGCGGCCGTCGCGCAGCGACGTGAGCAGGTCGCGCAGCGCGGGCACGTCGTAGACGTCCTGGAGGCACTCGCGGACCGTCTCTAGGATGATCGGGAACGAGGCGTAGCCGGACGCGACCTCGAGCAGGTGGGCCGAGCGCTGACGCTGCTGCCAGAGCGGCGAGCGCCGGTCCGGGCGACGACGCGGCAGCAGCAGGGCGCGCGCTGCGCACTCGCGGAACCGGGCCGCGAAGAGCGCCGAGCCGCCGACATGCGCGGTCACCAGCGCCTCGATCTCCTCGGGCTCGACGAGGAGGAGGTCGGCGACCGAGCGGGCGGCCTCCTCGTCGTCGGTGTCCGGGAGACGCAGCACGATGCCGTCGTCGGAGTGCATGACGTGCGCGTCGAGGCCGGTGCGTTCGCGCACCCGAGCCCCGAGGGCCAGCGCCCACGGGGCGTGGACCCGGGCGCCGAACGGCGAGTGCACCACGACCCGCCAGTCGCCGAGCTCGTCGCGGAACCTCTCGACGACGATGGCCTGATCGCTGGGGACGTGGACGGTGGCGTCGCGCTGCTCCGCCACGTAGGCGAGCAGGTTCGCGGCTGCCGACGCGTCGAGGCCGAGGTCGGCGACGACCGTGGCTGGGTCGGCGGCCGTGGCCACGCCCCGGACGAACGCCCCGACCGCCTCGCCGAGGGCGGCCGGTCGGCCCAGGGCGTCGCCGTGCCAGAACGGCAGCCGCCCGGGCTGACCGGGAGCGGGGGCGACCAGGACCCGGTCGTGGGTGATGTCCTCGATCCGCCAGCTGGAGGCACCGAGGGCGATGACATCGCCGACGCGCGACTCGTAGACCATCTCCTCATCGAGCTCGCCCACCCGGGCGCCCTCGGCGCGGGATCCCCCGACGAGGTAGACGGCGAAGAGCCCGCGATCGGGGATCGTCCCGCCGCTGGTGACGGCGAGCCGCTGTGCACCGGGGCGCCCCGTGAGGAGCCCGGTGCTGCGGTCCCACACCAGGCGCGGCCGGAGCTCGGCGAACTCGTCGGACGGATACCGGCCCGAGAGCATGTCGAGGACGGACTCGAACACCGCCGGCGTCAGGGTGGCGAACGAGGCCGACCTGCGGCACAGCTCGAAGAGGTCGTCGACCTGCCAGTCGTCCATGGCCAGGCAGGCGACGACCTGCTGCGCCAGCACGTCGAGGGGGCTCCGCGGGATGCGGAGGTCCTCGATGAGCCCGGCACGCATGCGCTGGGTGACGACGGCGGCGGTGACGAGGTCGCCGCGGTACTTGGGGAACACGATCCCCCTGCTGACTGCTCCGACCTGGTGCCCGGCGCGGCCGACCCGCTGCAGGCCGCTCGCCACGCTGGGCGGCGTCTCGACCTGAACGACCAGGTCGATGGTGCCCATGTCGATGCCGAGCTCGAGGCTGCTGGTGGCCACGACAGCGGGGAGCCGGCCGGCCTTGAGGTCGTCCTCGATGAGGGCCCGCTGCTCCTTGCTCACGGAACCGTGATGCGCCCGGGCGAGCGGGCCGTCCGGGGGCAGGCCGGACGCCGCGCGGCGCTCGGCCGCGATCTCGTTCACCTGCGCGGTGATGCGCTCGGCGAGCCGGCGCGAGTTCGCGAAGACGAGGGTGGTGCGGTGCTGCTCGATGAGGTCGACGAGCTGCTCGTCGATGTGCGGCCAGATGGAGGACCGGGCCACCGGGTCGTCGGGTCCGGCCACCGCCGCGAGGTCGGCCATGTCGTCGACCGGCACCCTGATCTGCAGGTCCCACTGCTTGTGGCTCGGCGGGGCGATCACCGTGGCGGGGCGGGAGGCCCGGATGAACCGGGCCACGTCGGCGATGGGGCTGACCGTCGCGGAGAGTCCGATGCGCTGCGCCGGACGGTCGAGGAGGAGGTCGAGCCGATCGAGTGACACGGCCAGGTGGGCGCCGCGCTTGGTGCCGGCAACGGCGTGCACCTCGTCGATGATCACGGTGTCGATGCCGCGCAGTGACTCGCGCGCCTTCGAGGTGAGCATGAGGAAGAGCGACTCGGGGGTGGTGATGAGGATGTCCGGCGGACGGGTCGCCAGGCGAGCGCGCTCAGCCGGCGGCGTGTCTCCCGTGCGGATGCCGATGCGGATCTCGCGGGCGGGCAGGCCGAGCCGGGCAGCCTCGCGCTCGATGCCCACCAGGGGGCTGCGCAGGTTGCGCTCCACGTCGACCGCGAGGGCCTTCAGCGGCGAGACGTACAGCACGCGGCACCGGCGCTGGCGGTCCTCGGGCGGCGCCGAGGTGATGAGCCGGTCGATCGCGTGCAGGAAGGCCGCGAGGGTCTTGCCGCTGCCGGTGGGAGCCACGACGAGGGTGTCGTCGCCCGCGGCGATGGCAGCCCAGGCCCCCTCCTGCGCGGGCGTCGCACCCTCGAACGCACCGTCGAACCAGGCTCGGGTGGCCGTCGACAGTGGGATCACATCGCGATTGTGCTGGATGGGGCAGACTGTCCGCCGTGCGCCTCACGGACTTCTGGGAGCGAATGGACGAGGTCTTCGGGCCCGCCTACTCGCGGTCATGGGCGCACGACATGGTCCTGCCGGGCCTGGGACTCACGGCGGACGAGGCGATCGCGCAGGGAGTGGACACCCGCGACGTGTGGCGCGCCGTCTGCGCCGCCACCGACGTGCCCGGGGTGCTCCGGTGACGGATCGCCTCCGATTCGTCACGGTGGTGACCTACGGACGCACGGGGAGCACGGTGCTGCAGGCGGCCCTGAACGCGCTGCCCGGCGTGATCGTCCGCGGCGAGAACTACTCCGCGCTCCGAGGCCTGAACGCCTACGTCCAGGCCATCGCGGAGACGGCCGACCGGCACCATGCCGGCAAGCCCACGCATCCGTGGTTCGGCTCGGCACGCCTGAGTCCGGCCGACGTCGTCGCCGACCTGCGCCGGCACGTGGTGGAGACGGTGCTCCGTCCGCGCGCCGACACGTCGTGGATCGGGTTCAAGGAGGTGCGCTATGAGCCCGGGCACTTCGCCGGCTATGACGACCTCCTCAACTACCTGCTGTTCCTCGACAAGCTGCTGCCGGGGATCGGCTACCTCGTGAACGTCCGCGACCCACAGACGGCGGCACTGAGCGGCTGGTGGCCTGGCAACGAGAACGCCCTGGACGTCCTGTCGACCACGCGGGGATGGCTGGTCGACGCCACCGCGGACCTCACGCGGATGCTCGGACCGGGCCGGGCGGTGCTCGTCGACTACGACGAGTGGAACGGGCACCCCGAGGTGCTCGTCGATGCCTTCGGGTCGCTCGGCCTGCCCCGCGACGATCGTGCCGTGCAGGCGGCGATGGGCGAGCGGCTCGAGCACGGTCCCCATGCCGGCCCTGGGGGAGTGAGCCCGTGACCGCGATGCAGCCCGGAACGACGGAGGAGCAGGACATCGCCTCGGCGGCGGTGATCCAGCGCAACACCGTCCGCGTGCTCTCCGTGGGCCAGGTGTTCGGCGGTGTCGCGGTGGCCGGCTCCGTGGCGGCCGGCTCGCTCATCGCGGCGTCGGTCGCCGACAGCGAGGCCGCGGCGGGACTGGCGCAGACGGCCGGCGTCCTGGGCGCCGCCGTCCTGGCCCTGCCGCTCGCACGCATCGCCCTGAGCAAGGGCCGCCGGGCGGCCCTCGCGACCGGCTACGGCCTCGGCGCGGCCGGAGCGGTGGTCGTCGTGATCGCCGCCGTGTCACGCAGCCTTCCGCTGGTCTTCCTCGGCTGCTTCTTCGTGGGCGTCGCCTCCGCGTCGGGCTACCAGGCGCGGTACGCGGCGACCGATCTCGCCACCGAGCAGCATCGGGCCCGTGCCCTGTCCTGGGTGGTCTGGGCAGGCACCGTCGGGGCCGTCCTGGGCCCGAACCTTCTCAACGCCTCCGGCAACCTCGGCCTGGCGCTCGGGCTGCCCCAGCTCGCCGGGCCGTACGTCGTGGCGGCGGCCTGCCTCACGCTGACGGCGCTGATCCTCATCGCCTTCCTGCGCCCCGATCCGTACCTGACGTCCATCGCCCACCGCGAGGCCCGCGGCGACGTGCGGGCCCGACCGCGCCTGCGCGACGGCATCGAGCACCTGAAGGGCCGGCCGCGCGCCCTGCTGGGCATCACGGCCATCGCGATCGGGCACGTCGTCATGGTCATGGTGATGGTCATGACCCCCGTGCACATGGCCCATGTCGACGTGACGCTGCAGCTGATCGGGCTCGTCATCAGCGTCCACGTGGCGGGGATGTACGCCTTCTCGCCCGTCGTCGGATGGGCCGTCGACCGCTTCGGCCGCATCCAGGTCATCGTGGCCGGGATCGGGATCCTCGTCGTCGCCTGCGTGGTGGCCGGGCTGGCCCCCGGCGACAACGTGCCGATGCTCGGCGTCGGGCTGTTCCTGCTGGGCCTGGGCTGGTCGTGCACGCTGATCGCGGGGTCCACGATGGTCACCGACGAGGTCGAGCCCGCGGAGCGGCCCGCCGTGCAGGGGCTCTCCGACCTGACGATGAACGCGGCCGGGGCGCTCGGGGGAGCGATCGCCGGGGTGGTGGTCCTCGTGGGCTCCTACGGGCTGCTGTGCGCGGTCGCGATCCTCCCGCTGGTGGGCCTGGCCGTCGCCGTGGCGACTCCGGCGTGTCGTGCCCATTCGAACACCCGTTCGATATAGATTCCCACCAGCGACCACGGATCGGACGCCCGTCACAGGGAGCCGGCACCGGCGTCCAGTGTCAGACAGCCCGCATAGGTTCCACGTCGTACCCGTCCGCGAATCAAGGAGACACCATGGCCAGCGCCGCCAACGACCGCGAGAAGGCACTCGATGCCGCGCTCGCCCAGATCGAGCGACAGTTCGGCAAGGGCTCGGTCATGCGACTGGGCGAGGAGGGTCGGATCCCGATCGACGTGATCCCGACCGGCTCGATCGCTCTCGACATCGCGCTGGGCATCGGCGGGCTGCCGCGGGGCCGCATCGTGGAGATCTACGGCCCGGAGTCCTCGGGCAAGACGACCCTCGCGCTCCATGCGATCGCGAGCGTGCAGGCGGCCGGCGGGCTCGCCGCCTTCATCGATGCCGAGCACGCACTCGACCCCGACTACGCGTCGAAGCTGGGCATCGACCTCGACAGCCTCTACGTCTCGCAGCCCGACACGGGCGAGCAGGCGCTGGAGATCTGCGACACCCTCGTGCGCTCCGGAGCCCTCGACCTCGTCGTCATCGACTCCGTCGCGGCGCTCGTCCCGCGGGCCGAGATTGAGGGCGAGATGGGCGACAGCCACGTCGGACTCCAGGCGCGGCTCATGAGCCAGGCGCTGCGGAAGATGGCTGGCGCGCTCAGCAACACCAACACGACCTGCATCTTCATCAACCAGCTGCGCGAGAAGATCGGCGTGATGTTCGGCTCCCCGGAGACCACGACCGGCGGCAACGCGCTGAAGTTCTACGCGTCCGTGCGCCTCGACGTCCGTCGCATCGAGACGCTCAAGGGCGGCACCGAGGCCGTCGGCAACCGCACCCGCGTCAAGGTCGTCAAGAACAAGGTCGCCCCGCCGTTCAAGCAGGCCGAGTTCGACATCCTCTACGGCGAGGGGATCTCGCGCGAGGGCTCGCTCATCGACATCGGCGTCGACGCGGGCATCGTCCGGAAGTCCGGGGCCTGGTACACCTACGAGGGCGACCAGCTCGGCCAGGGCAAGGAGAACGCGAGGACCTTCCTCAAGGACAATCCCGACCTGTCGAACGAGATCGAGAAGCGCATCAAGGAGGCGCTCGGGATCGGGCCGCAGGTCGATGCTCCCGCGGTCGACGCGGTGGCGGACGTCGTCGCCCCCGCTCCCATCGACGTCTAGCCGCGTCGGTGCGCGGGACGCGTTCCAGGTCAGATCACGTGACGACGGACGACGAGGCCGATCCGGAGCAGATGGCCCGTACGGTCGTGCTGCGTCGGCTGTCGTCTGCCCCGCGGACGCGCAAGGACCTCGCCGAGGATCTCGGTCGGCGGGGGATCCCGTCAGATGTGATCGACCGGGTGCTCGATCGGTTCACCGAGGTCGGCCTCATCGATGACGCGGAGTATGCGCGCCTGTGGGTGAGCAGCCGACACCGCTCCCGGGGCACCGCACGCCAGAGCCTCCGGCACGAACTGCGGGCCAAGGGGATCACCGACGACGACGCGCTGGAGGCGCTCGAGGCCATCGACGACGACCTCGAGCGGGCCCGCGGGCTGGCGCTCGTGCGCTCGAAGCTGCCGTCGACGAGCCGGCTCGAGCCGGCCGCCAGGGCGCGGCGACTCGTGAGCATGCTCATGCGTCGTGGCTACCGGCAGGCGGAGGCCGTGTCGATCGTCAAGGAGGCCGTTGCCGAGCTCGACGAGACGCTGTCAGGCGCCGACGAGAGCCTCTGAGGGCTGGCGCAGCAGTGGCAGCACGATGTGGTCGACGATGTGCGCCACCTGCTCCTCCGATGCCGGAGTGCCGGTGAGGATGAGCTGGTGGAAGATCAGCGCCGGAGCTGCCATGAGCACGAAGGGGTCGAGGTCCTGTCGCGGGATCTCACCCCGGAGCATGGCCTGCTCGATGAGGCGCACGGCCTCGAGCTGCCGGCGGCTCCCGTACCGCGCCTGCAACTCGGCCATCATGTCGGGATCCCGGCTGGCCTCGCTCACCAGCTCGAGGACGACCCGGCCCGATGGCGAGTCGAGGGCGCTGGCGATGCGGCCGAAGATGAGCAGGAGGTCCGCGCGCAGGGATCCCGTGGAATCGGGCAGGGGCGGGTCGATCTCGTCCATGGTGTTGCCCAGGGCCTCAATCACGAGTGCGCGCACGTTCGGCCACCGGCGGTACAGCGCCGCCTTGCCGGTCCCGGCCCGGGAGGCGATGCTCTCCATCGAGACCCTGCGCAGGCCCACGTCAGCGATCTCGGCGAGGGCTGCGGCGAACACGGCGTCGCGCAGGACCTCGCCACGGCGGCGCAGGCGACAGGAGGACATGGCCTGAGGGTAACACGGCAGTGAACGGTGACGTTCCTTGATTTGACAGATAAGGAACGATGGCGTTCGCTGTCACTTGCAATCGGAGGCGCTCGCCTCCGCGTGCGCTGTCTCGTCGGAACTCGTGAAGGTAGGCGTCATGCCCGGTTTGTCCGCGTGGGCGGTCCGTCGCCCCGTCATTGCCCTGGTGGCCTGGTTCATCGCCATCATCGCGGTCATCGGACTGGGGGTGCGGCTCGGCGGCGAGCTGAACGACTCGTTCGACCTGCCCGACACCGAGTCCACGGCCGCCCTCGAGCTGCTCGACTCGTCCGGCACCAACACGGGCTCACTCGACGGCGGCGCGAACATCGTCTGGTCGCCGACGGAGGCCGGGGCATCGGCCGTGGATCCTGCCGTGCTCGCGACCGTGGTTCCCGCCCTCGAGCGCATCGCGCAGCTCGACTCCGTCATCTGCGTGACCAACCCGGTGGGCCCCGCGATCGGCTCGGAGTGCCCGCCAACCCAGGCGCCGCCGACTGAGGAGGAGATCGCCGCCCTCCCCGCCGAGGTGCAGGCCGCGATGGCCGAGGCAGCGAAGTCGTTCTCCTCCGTCAGCCCCGACGGCCACGTCGCCTTCGCGACGATCAGCTTCGCGAACGGCGGAGCCGATGTCTCCGTCGAGGACGCCAAGGTGATCATCGACGAGGCCAAGGGGCTCCGCAGCGACACCCTCGAGGTCGGTGCGAACGGCCAGGTCCTCGAGTTCGCCGGCCAGGAGCCGCCGAGCAGCGAGGGCATCGGCATCCTCGTCGCGATCGTCATCCTCCTCATCGCCTTCGGATCCATCGTCGCCGCCGGCATCCCGATCGTCGTCGCGCTCGTCGGACTCGCCACCGGGCAGATGGCCGTCCTCCTGGCCGCCAACTTCCTCGACGTCGCCACGTTCGCCCCCACCCTGGCGGCCATGATCGGCCTCGGCGTCGGCATCGACTACGCGCTGTTCGTCATGAACCGCTACCGCCAGGCGGTCCTCGCGGGCCGCGAGGCGAAGGCGGCGGCGCTCGAGTCGGTCCAGACGGCCGGTCGCGCCGTGCTGTTCGCGGGCAGCACCGTGATCATCGCCCTGCTCGGCCTGTTCGTGCTCCGCATCAACTTCTTCAACGGCCTGGCCGTTGCGGCCGCCGTCACCGTGCTGATGGTCATGCTGTCCGCGCTGTGGTTCCTGCCGGCCCTGCTGAGCCTGCTCGGCACCAAGGCGCTCGCGTGGCGGCTGCCGTGGGGCAAGAAGCCCGGCAGCGTGCACGGAGAGGGCAAGGGCTGGGCGCACTACGGCCGCCTGCTGCAGAAGCGTCCCATCGTGCCGGCCCTCCTGGCCCTCGCGGTCGTCGTCGTGCTGGCCATCCCGATGTTCAGCCTCCGACAGGGCTTCGCGGACGACTCGGGCAAGCCTGAGGGCTCGCTCGGTCGCGTCGCCTACGACCTGCGTGCCGAGGGCTTCGGCCCCGGCGTCAACGGCCCGTTCGTCGTGGCCATCCAGATGCCCAAGGACGGCGACGTCGAGTCGTACTCGACCATACTCAAGGGCATCGCGGCGACCGAGGGCGTCGCGGCCACGCAGCCGAGCGTGGGCGTGCTCCCGCTCGTCGTCGCCAACCCCGCGCAGTTCGGGCTCGACGGCGATGTCGCGGTGATCGGCGTCATCCCGACGACCGCGCCGCAGGACGAGGCCACCACCGAGCTGCTGGATCGCCTCCGCACGGAGACGAACCCCTCCCTCGAGGAGGCGACCGGCGCGCAGATCTACGTCGGTGGCACGCAGGCCATCACGAGTGACTTCACCACCGTGCTCACCGATGCCCTGCCGCTGTTCCTGGCCATCGTGGTCGGGCTGGGCTTCCTCGCCCTCATGCTGCTGTTCCACTCTCTCGTGGTCCCGCTGACGGCGGCGATCACCAGCCTGCTGTCGTTCGCGGCGGCCATGGGGATCACGGTGGCGGTGTTCCAGTGGGGCTGGCTCAGCGGTCCGCTGGGCGTGTCCGGAACGGGGCCGATCTTCCCGTTCCTGCCGATCATGGTGTTCGCCATCCTGTTCGGCCTGTCCATGGACTACCAGGTCTTCCTCGTGTCGCGGATGCAGGAGGAGTGGAACCGCATCGGCGACAACTCCGCTGCGGTGCGGCGTGGTCTCGCGGGCTCCGGCCGCGTGGTCGTGATCGCTGCAGCCATCATGGCGAGCGTGTTCCTGGCGTTCGTCCCCAGCACGAACTCCACGATCAAGCTGTTCGGCATCGCCCTCGCGTCGGCCGTGATCATCGACGCCTTCATCGTGCGGCTCATCCTCGTGCCGGCGCTGATGTCGATGTTCGGCAAGGCGAACTGGTGGCTGCCCGGCTGGCTCGACCGCCTGCTGCCCAAGGTGCACATCGAGCCGGGCGAGGACGAGATCGCCGACGACGAGCCGGTCGACACCGCCCGCGTGGGCGCATGACCGTCCCGTCGGTCCGGCGCGCGGGGGCGCTGCTGGCGGTCGCGGCACTGGCGTTCAGCCTGAGCGCCTGCGGCGGCAGCACGGACGAGGCTCCTGCGGAGGGAGCGAAGGACGCCCTCCTGCTGGAGCTGCGGAAGCAGGCATCGGAGGGCGGTGCGAACGAGGAGCAGGTGACCTGCATCGTCGAGGCGCTGCGTCCGCTCACCACGGATCAGCTGACGGCGCTGCGTGACGACGCGATGAGTGCCGAGACAGAGGCGGCCGTCGATGCTGCCCTCGATGTCTGCATTCCGGCGGAGTAGCCCGGGGGAGTGCCCGGCACGTCCGTTACGCAATCGTGCTGTCGTCGCGCTGTGCACGGCGACGGGCGAGTGGTTCACTTCGAGCACGAACGAGGGGAGCCCGACATGCGCGTGCGACTGACAGCGGTATCCATGGTCCTGCTTCTTCCCCTGGCCCTGGCGGCCTGCGGGGGCTCGAGCAGCAACTCGATCCGCGAGGAGGCGATCGCCGATCTCACGAGCCAGCTGACCGAGGCTGGTGAGTCCCAGGCCGTGATCGACTGCATGACGGCGGTCATCAACGGGCTGAGCGATGACGACGTCACCGCGCTCGACGACGACACGGCGTCGGCTGAGGTCAAGGAGAAGTTCATGACCGACAGCGT
>CALGTB010000127.1 GCA_937902285.1 uncultured Actinomycetes bacterium
GCCCTTCTACCCCTGGTAGGGCGCCCGCCCTGATGGGATCGCGGCCACAGGTCGGACCGAACGAGAGAATGAGGCATGACGACATCGAAGGCTGAGCCGTTGACCATCGACGGCCTCGCCAACGTGCGCGACCTCGGCGGATTGACGACCCAGGACGGCCGCCGCGTGCGGTCAAGGCAGGTCATCCGCAGTGACAGCCCGCTGGGAATGACGGAGCAAGGCCAGACGGACCTGTCCGCGGTCGTGGCACCCGGCCTGGTGATCGACCTGCGCACATCGCTGGAGGTCGAGCATGAGGGTTACCTCATCGGCCATGTCCCGTCTCGCGTGATCAACCTGCCGATGAATCCGCAGTCGGGTATGACTCAGGAGCAGTTCGACGCGGGAGCGGCCGACAACCTGGTCGACGACTATGTGAGATCGATCGAGGCGAATGCGGAATCGATGATCTCCGCTCTGCGGCTCATCGCGGATCAGGCCAACCGGCCCGTCGTCATCCACTGCACGGCCGGCAAGGATCGCACGGGAGTCCTCACAGCGATGCTGCTCGGCATCCTCGGCGTGGACATCGAGACGATCGTGGCTGACTACCACGTCACCCAGTCGAACATGGGCCCCATCCTGAAGCGCGTCCGCGCTTCCAGGCTCTACCAGGACCAAGGCCTCGCCTCTGCTCCGAGCTGGATCTTCGAGGCCGAGCCCGACACCATGCGCGCGTTCCTGACGCACGTGTCGGCGCTCTACGGCACGGCAGAGGGCTGGGCGCTCGCCAAGGGACTGTCGATGGAGGACATCACCCGGTTGCGCGAGAGTCTGCTCGACTCATGAGGTGCGCCCATGTCGTGCCGTCCGGACCTGCGAAAGCGTGCCGGCCCGTGATCTGTCGGACCGGGTAGCCGGATGCCCGCCATCTACCTGCTCCGACACGGGCAGGCCAGTTTCGGAGCGGAGGACTACGACGTCCTGTCCGACCTGGGCGCACGTCAGGCCCTGGTGGCAGGCCATGAGCTGGCACGGCGCGGTGCCCGCAGTCCCGTGGTCGCGAGCGGGAGTCTTCGGCGCCAGCGCGACACCGCCACGATCGCCGCAGCGGCACTCGGCGTGCCGACGGCCGACATCGACACCCGATGGAACGAGATGCACGCCCACGAGCTCGTCGACGATCGCCTCGGTGCGCCCGGAGCGTCCGCAGGACTCACCTCGACCGAGTTCCAGGGGCGGCTGGACGAGGCGATGGCGCAATGGATCGACAGCGGCGACCCTGCGTGGCACGCCTTCTCCGACGGTGCGCTTCAAGCCCTGACAGATCTGGCTGCCGCGATTCCCCGTGGGCGCGATGCCGTCGTCGTCACCTCCTCGGGCGTGACCGCTGCCGTGTGCGGGCGCCTGCTGGGGGCCACATCGGGCGGCGTGATCGCCCTGAACCGGGTCAGCATCAATGCCTCGATCACGACGATCACCGCCAGTCCGCGCGGCCTGTCACTCGTCGCCTTCAACGACCACGGTCACTTCCTCGCGGACCGCACGCTGCTCACGAATCGCTAGCCGTCAGCACGAGAGCCGAGACTGGCTTCCCACAACCCCTTTGATGTCCTACTATATGAAATCCCATATAGTCGCGGGCCCGGCGTGCGAGCGCCACGGGATCCCGGATGAGGAGCGACGCCGTGACCGAGGATCGCCGACCGCGCCATTCCGTCCGCTTCATCACCGCCGCAAGCCTCTTCGACGGCCACGACGCATCGATCAACATCATGCGGCGGATCCTGCAGTCCCAAGGGTGCGAGGTGATCCACCTGGGCCATGACCGCAGCGTCGAGCACGTCCTGCGCGCGGCCATCCAGGAGGACGTGCAGGGCATCGCGGTGTCGTCCTATCAGGGCGGGCACGTCGAGTACTTCACCTACCTGCGCGAGCTGCTGGAGGCCGCGGGGGCCGGCCATATCCGTGTCTACGGCGGCGGCGGCGGCGTCATCGTGCCCGAGGAGATCGCGACGCTCGCCGAGCAGCGCGTGCGCATCTTCTCCCCGGAGGACGGCCAGCGCATGGGCCTGGTCGGGATGATCGCGTCGATGGTCGAGGAGTGCGACACGGAGCCGACGGGCGACATGCCTGCACTCGACGACGTGCTCGCGGGACACGATCGCGAACTGGCCCGAGCGATCACTGCTCTCGAGGAGGGCCGCGCGCCCGAGCAGTGGCGCGAGCAGATCCATGCGGCCGCCGCCCGCCGCACGACGCCGGTGCTGGGCATCACGGGCACGGGTGGCTCCGGCAAGTCCACGCTCACGGACGAGCTGCTGCGACGCTTCCACGCTGACCAGGAGGGCAAGCTGCAGATCGCCGTCATCGCGATCGACCCCACGCGAACGAAGGGTGGCGGCGCCCTGCTCGGCGACCGGATCCGCATGAACGCCGTCGATCTCGGCTCGGTCTACTTCCGCTCCCTGGCCACCCGTCGTGCCGGCTCCGAGATCCCCGAGAACCTGGCCGACATCATCGCCGCCTGCAGGGCCACCCATGACCTCGTCATCGTCGAGACCCCGGGGATCGGCCAGGGCGACGCCGGGATCGTGCCCTTCGTCGATGCGTCGCTCTACGTCATGACTCCCGAGTTCGGCGCCGCGTCGCAGCTCGAGAAGATCGACATGCTCGACTTCGCCGACGCCGTCGCCATCAACAAATTCGAGCGGCGTGGCGCCGAGGATGCCCGTCGCGACGTGGCACGCCAGCTCGTGCGCAACCGTCAGGCCTTCGGGGCGTCATGGGAGGACATGCCGGTCTTCGGCACGTCTGCGGCCCGGTTCGCCGACGATGGCGTCACGCACCTGTACCACTTCCTCCTCGACCTGCTCACGGAGCGCGGGCTCTCCGCCGGACCCGGCGTTCTCCCTCGAACGGACGGCAAGGAGCCCACGGCCCTGTCCACGCTGGTGCCCGCGGCCCGGGCGCGCTACCTCGCCGAGATCGCGCAGACCATCCGCGACTACCACGCCGTCACCGCCGATCAGGCTGCCGTCGCGCGCCGTGTGCAGCACCTGGGCACAGCCGCGGCACTCCTGGCCGAGTCGGGTGCCGACACTGACGACGTTCGCGGCATCCTGGCCCGACAGGAGGCCGGCCTGCAGCGTCAGATCGCCGAGCAGCTGGCCGCCTGGCCGGCCGTGCGGGAGCGGTACGCGGCCGACGAACTCGTCGTCCGCATCCGGGACAAGGAGCTCCACACCGCCCTGTGGCGCGAGACGCTCTCCGGGTCCAGGATCCCCCGCGTGGCCCTGCCGCGCACCGAGGACGCCGGGGACCTCGTCCGCTACCTCCGCGAGGAGAACCTGCCCGGCAGCTTCCCCTTCACGTCCGGCGTGTTCCCGTTCAAGCGCGAGGGTGAAGCCCCGGCGCGGATGTTCGCGGGCGAGGGCGACCCCTTCCGCACGAACCGCAGGTTCCACCTCCTGGCATCCGGACAGCCGGCCACCCGCCTGTCCACCGCGTTCGACTCCGTGACCCTCTACGGACGGGATCCCAACACCGAGCCGGATGTGTACGGGAAGGTCGGCACGTCCGGCGTCTCCATCGCGACTCTCGACGACATGAAGGTCCTGTACTCCGGCTTCGACCTGTGCGATCCCATGACGTCGGTGTCGATGACCATCAACGGTCCGGCGCCGACCATCCTCGCGATGTTCATGAACACCGCCATCGACCAGCGCCTCGACTCCTTCCGCGACCTCGAAGGGCGCGAGCCCACCCCGGAGGAGGCCGCTGACATCCGCTCATGGGTGCTCGCCAACGTCCGCGGCACGGTTCAGGCCGACATCCTGAAGGAGGACCAGGGCCAGAACACCTGCATCTTCTCGACGGAGTTCGCCCTGCGCTGCATGGGCGACGTCCAGGAGTGGTTCATAGACGAGAAGGTGCGCAACTTCTACTCCGTGTCCATCTCGGGCTACCACATCGCCGAGGCCGGGGCCAACCCGCTGTCGCAGCTGGCGTTCACCCTGGCCAACGCCTTCACCTACGTGGAGACCTACCTCGCCCGAGGGATGAAGGTCGATGACTTCGCGCCCAACTTCTCGTTCTTCTTCTCGAACGGAATCGACGCGGAGTACACCGTGCTCGGACGCGTGGCACGCCGCATCTGGGCGATAGCCATGCGCGATCGCTACGGAGCCGACGAGCGCGGCCAGAAGCTGAAGTACCACGTGCAGACCTCGGGCCGATCACTGCACGCGCAGGAGATGGACTTCAACGACATCCGGACGACGCTGCAGGCCCTCTGCGCCATCTACGACAACGCCAACTCCCTGCACACCAACGCCTACGACGAGGCCGTCACGACCCCGAGCCCCCAGTCGGTGCGCCGGGCCCTGGCGATTCAGATGATCATCGACCAGGAGTGGGGGCTGACGAAGAACGAGAACCCGCTCCAGGGCTCCTACATCGTGGACGAGCTCACCGACCTGGTCGAGGAGGCTGTCCTCACCGAGTTCGACCGCATCTCGGATCGGGGCGGTGTGCTCGGCGCGATGGAGACGGGCTACCAGCGTGGCCGGATCCAGGACGAGTCCATGCTCTACGAGCATCGCAAGCACGACGGATCCCTGCCCATCATCGGGGTGAACACCTTCCTCAACAACGACGGTGGCCGGGACGTGCCTGTCCTTGAACTCGCCCGTGCGACGGAGGACGAGAAGCGCGGCCAGGTCGAGCGCCTCAGCGCCTTCCACGAGGCGCACCGAGCCGAGGCCGATGCGATGCTCTCAAGGCTCAAGGACGTCTCATATTCGGGTGGCAACACATTCTCGGTACTCATGGAGGCCGTTCGCGTATGCTCACTTGGCCAGATCACATCAGCGTTCTTCGAGGTCGGCGGTCAGTACCGACGCAACGTCTGATCGGACGCGGCGGCAACGGGAGGAATCCGTGACGAGCGGAAGGTCGCTGGACAGCGACCCCATCGAGGAGGCGCGTCGCCAGTGGATCGCGCACGGCTGGGGCAGCGCTGCCGACGGCATGGCCGCGGTCACCTCCATCGTGCGCGCGCAGCAGATCGTCCTGCAGCGCATCGACACAGTGCTCCGCCCGCTTGACCTCACATTCGCCCGCTTCGAGATCCTCACCCTGCTGTCGTTCACCAAGCACGGAGCACTTCCCATGACTCGCATGGGTGCTCTCCTGCAGGTGCACCCTACGAGCGTGACGAGCGCCGTGGACCGGCTTGAGAACCAGGGATTCGTCGAGCGGATCCCCCACGCCACCGACCGCCGAGCCGTGCTGGCCTCCATTACCGAGTCTGGTCGCGCTCGCGCCCTCGCCGCCACGGTCGCCCTGAATGACAAGGTGTTCGAGCAGCTCGGCATCACCGAGAACCAGACGAGCACCCTGCGAACGGTGCTGCGCGCGCTGCGCGCCAATGCCGGCGACTTCTGAACCGTCGCATTGCGGCTGCAGCCATCACGAGGGAGTGGAGATCATGAATCGACTGGGAGTCGCCGGGTGCGGCGTCATGGGATCGGGGATCGCCGAGCTGGGTGCACGGGGCGGCTGCGACGTCATCGTGGTCGACGTGTTCCCGGACGCCCTGGCCGCGGCGCAGGAGCGGATTCATGCGTCACTCACGAAGGCTCACGCCGCAGGGAAGCTCGCTGAGCCCGTCGCGGCCATCGTCAGCCGGCTGTCCTTCACGAGCGACGTAGCCGCCCTGGCCGACCGGGAGATCGTCATCGAGGCCATCCGCGAGGCCGTCGAGGACAAGGTGGCCCTCATCGCGCAGCTCGACACCGTGCTGAGCCCCGAGGCGATCATCGCCACGAACACCTCGTCGATCCCCGTCGCGCAGATCGCCGCCGCGAGCAGTCACCCCGGCAGGGTGCTCGGCACGCATTTCTTCAACCCGGTGCCCGTCATGCCCCTCGTCGAGGTGGTCCCCTGCCTGCTCACCGATCCCGAGGTCGCGGATCGGACGCATGCCTTCTGCGCGGACGTGCTGGGCAAGAAGGTGATCCGGGCTGCCGATCGCTCGGGCTTCGTGGTGAACGCGATCCTCGTGCCCTACCTGCTGTCGGCCATCCGCTCGCTCCAGAACGGCGTGGCCAGCCTCGAGGACATCGACGAGGGGATGGTCGGCGGGTGCGGGATGCCCATGGGCCCCATGCGCCTGTGCGACATGATCGGCCTCGACACCATGCTGCTCGTCTCGGAGAGCCTGTACGCCGAGCACCTGGACGCGGCGTTCGCACCGCCGGCCCTGCTCAAGCGGCACGTCGAAGCGGGGCTGCTGGGCCGCAAGTCGGGCCGCGGCTTCTACGACTACGCGAGCTAGCCCGTCAGCGCGATCGGCGCACCAGGCCCAACGGGCTCACGTCGCAGGCTCGGCGGGGAACTGGTGGGCCAGCGCCGACTGGATCTCTCGATGCCGCAGCAGGAAGGCCCCCTCATCGAGCCGCTTGCGGCGAAGCCAGCCGGTCACCTCGTCATTGCACTTGCTGGCGTTGCAGGAGCCGCACGCAGGGGCGATGTTGTCGAGCGTGTAGCGGCCGCCCCGTGAGATGGCGATCACGCAGTCTCGCTGCAGGGGTCGATCAACCGCTCCGCAGTAGGCGCAGCCACCCCATGCGGCGATGAGCGCACTCCACTGCTCGTCGGTCAGGTCGTGCTCCACGCGGCCCATCCGGCGCCGCCGCTTGCGCGCGGCTCGGGCGGAGCGGCTGCGGTTGACGGCCATGCGGTCAGCGTAGGCGGGGCGGGAACCAGATCAGGCCAGGCTGACCGTGACGTCGCCGCCCGACGGATCGACCTTGTCGAGCAGCCCCCACGGCACGCGGAAGACCCGGCCCGGCGACGCGGCCCACGGCAGCACGCGACGCGCGAGGACAGCGTCGTCCTGGCGCACCACCACCCGAGCGACCGATCGGTGCGCGGTCGGCCACAGCAGCAGACGCGACCGTGCCGGCGGCGGGTCGCCGAGGCGCACGACCCCCGGGGCGATCCACGCGAAGCCCTCCCCCGCCACGAGCCGCGTGCCCTCCACCGGCCAGGAAGGAGCAGCCAGGTACGCCAGCACCTGTGCGGCCACATGCCGGCCGTCCAGCGCGGCGACGTCGGCCGTGTCGACCGGGTGCAGCAGGTTGCCCGCCGCGAACACGCCGTCGAGGCTGGTGCGCAGTGCGGTGTCCACCAGCGGAGCCCGGCTCCCCCGGTCCATGTCGAGGCCGCGCAGCCGGGCGAGCTCGCCGTCGGGGATCCAGTCGCCGGTGAAGACTACGGTGTCGCAGGGCACGGTCATCGACTGCCCCGTGTCCAGGCGCGTCACCTCGACCGCCTCGACCCGCTCGCGTCCGACGATGCGCGTCACGCGGGTGCGCCGCGAGACGGGAACGCGCAGCAGGCTGCGGCCGGGGATGGTGAAGGCGGCATACGACTCGGCGCGCTGGTGCTCGGTCGTCATCATGGCGGTGGCGCAGCCGGCCTCGCGCAGCGTCAGCACGGCGGACCAGCTGACCAGCTCCGCGCCGACGACCACGGCCCTCACGCCGACCTGGCCGCCTGACCGCTCGTGACGTCCGTGCACGAGGTTCTGCAGCTGGCCGGTGGTCAGCACTCCGCTCGGGCGATCGCCGGGCACCATCCGTGCCGAGCGCGGACGCTCGCGAGCGCCCGTGGCGAGCACGACCGCCTGCGCGTCGACCCTGAGCCGGCCCTCCGGGCTCGTCACCATGAGCGAGCGGTCGTCCGCCCAGTCGGTCACCGTCGACGCCGTGCGGATGTCGACGCGCCAGTCGCGGGCCTGGCGCACGAGACGCTCGGCGTACGCAGGCCCGGTCAGCACGGTGCGCAGGTCGCGCACGCCGTAGCCGGTGTGGTCGCTGTTCCGGGGGATCCCGCCGGCCTGCTGCTCGCGCTCGAGGACGAGCACCGACTCGATCCCCAACCGGCGCAGCGTCGTCGCCGCCGTCAGCCCGGCAGGGCCCCCTCCGACGATCGCGACCGTGGGCCGCAGGGTCGCGCGCTGCTCGCTCATGTCTGCTCCCGCAGCATGGCCTCGACCTCGGCCCCGCAGAAGAAGCCCTGGCACCGACCCATCAGGGCCCGGGTGCGGCGGCGCAGGCCGTCGGCGTCGCAGGGCGGGATGGGCGAGCGCAGCGCGTCGCGGATCTCCCCTCGGCTCACGCGCTCGCAGAAGCAGACGATGGTGCCGTACTCCGGGTCGTGCTCGATCAGGTCCACCCGCTGGTAGGGCCGCGGGAACGCCTCGCCGATGTTCGGCATCCTCGGCGGCGGAGGGACGCCCGCGCGAACGTGCAGTGACAGGCCCGCCGCCTCCATGAGGTCGCACGCACGCTCGGCCAGCGCCATCGATGCGGTGAGCCCGGTCGAGCGGATCCCGCCGAGGAGCACGTACCGCTGCGCGGGATCCACCTCGACCACGTAGTCGGAGTGCTCGGTGGCAGCGCGGAGTCCCGCGTAGCTGGCCGTGACCTCCTCGTCGAGCAGGGCCGGCATGATCGTGCGCCCCTTCGAGGTGAGGAACGCGAAGCCCTCAGCCGACGTCGACGTGTCCGAGCGATCGACGAGGTTCTCGGACGTAGGCCCGAGCATGACGTTCCCGAAGATCGTCGGGCTCACCAGCACGCCCTTGCCCTTGGCGCTGGGCACCGGCAGGACGATGCGGTCGACCAGCGCGCGAGCGAGCTTGTCGAAGACGAGCAGCTCCCCACGACGCGGCACGACCGTGAACCGATCGTGTCCGAGCATGCGGTCGACCATGTCGCCGCCGAGGCCGGCCGCATTCACGATCCAGGCGGCGCGGACCTCGCCCGCCGTGGTGCTGATCGTGGTGGCCTCGGTCCCGACCGCCACGCCCGTGACGCGGCGACCGAGCAGCAGGAGCGCACCGCGCTGCTGCGCTTCCGTCGCGTAGGCGAGCGTTGTCGTCCACGGGCAGATGATGGACTCGTCCGGAACCACCAGCCCGCCGAGCGCGCCCGGCCCGAGCGCCGGCACCATCGCGTAGACGGCCGCCGCATCGACGACCTCGCAGGAGTCGTAGCCGTTCCGGACCGCCTTGTCGGCCAGGCCGGGCAGGGCGGCGAGCTCATCCGCCGCCCAGGCCACCAGCACGGCTCCCGTGCGCTCGACCGGGATGCCGACCTCCGCCGCGTAGTCGGACAGCAGGGCGTACCCGCGGCGGACCATGGACGACTCCAGCGATCCCGGCACGGCGTCGAAGCCCGTATGGAGGATGGCCGTGTTCGCCTTGCTCGTGGCGTCCCCCACGTCGCCGCGGCTCTCGATGAGGGCCACGCTGACCTCACGCCCGGCAAGCTCGCGCGCGACGGCGCAGCCGACGACTCCGCCCCCGATCACGGCGACATCGACCTGCACCGCGGTGGTCATCGCGCCCCTTCCGGCTCGAGGCCGCGCTCGATGGCCGCGGTCCAGCGGGACAGGTAGTCCGCTGCCCTGTCGGGCTCCCACCGCGGCTCGTACACGGCAGCAGGCTGCCACGGCCACGGGGCATCGGCCAGCTGCCGACCGGGCTCCAGGCTCATGCAGGCGAGTGCCGCCGCGCCCAGCGCCGTGGCATCCGGTGAGGCGTAGACCTCGACGGGCACCTGCAGCAGGTCCGCCTGCGCCTGCATGAGCACGGCCGAGCGGGTCAGCCCGCCGTCGACCCGCAAGGAGGCAAGCGGCCGACCGAGGTCGGATTCCACCACCGCCGCGAGGACGGCCACCTGCGCGGCGATCCCCTCGAGAACGCTTCGCACGAGTTCGCCCCGCCCCGTGGCCAGGCTGAGGCCGGACAGGCTGGCGGTGGCGTCGGCGCGCCAGTACGGGGCCGCGAGCCCGGCCAGTGCGGGAACGAAGAGCGTCTCCCCGCTGTCGGCCGCGGCGATCCGGTCGAGGTCGCCGGCGTCGGAGATGAGGCCGATGTCGACCATCCAGCGCACGGCCGACGCGGCCGTGTAGACCTGGCCGTCGATGCAGTACTGCGTTCCGCTGCGCGTGCGGGAGGCGACCGACGTGGTGAGCCCACCGGCGGACCTCGGCGCCGACGACCCCGTGTTGGCGAGGATGAAGGCCCCCGTGCCATACGTGCACTTGCTGCTGCCCACGTCGATGCAGCCCTCGGCGAGCAGGGCCGCCTGCTGGTCGACGATGAGGCCGGCGACGGGCGCGTCCCGGCCGAAGGCCGACGTCGAGCCGACGACCTCGTCGCAGTCGACCAGCCTGGGCAGCCGCTCCCCGTCCAGGCCGAAGACGCCCAGGAGCCCGGCGTCCCACGTCACGGTGTCGAGGTCGAGCAGGAGCGACCGGCTCGCGGTGGTCACGTCGGTCACGAACTCGCCGCAGAGCTGCCACACGAGCCAGGAGTCGCTTGTCGTGACGACTCCCTTGCGCGTCACGTGCTCGCGCAGCCAGGTCATCTTCGGGGCGGAGAAGTAGGCCGAGAGCGTCAGCCCGGTCCGATCGGCGATGCGCTCCCGGTGCTCCTGCAGCCGGTCGCAGACGGACTCCGACCGACGGTCCTGCCAGCCGATGGCCGGGCTGAGGGGTCTCCCCGAGACCGGGTCCCACGCCAGCACGGTCTCCCCCTGGTTCGCCAGCGCGACCGCGTCGACGTCGACGCCGCTCGCAGCGACGGCCTCGCGGCCCGCGGTGAGAACGGACTGCAGCAGCTCCGCGGGGTCCTGCTCGACCGAGCCGCCCGACCGGTAGACGGGCCGCACGGGGCACTCGGCACTGCCGAGGATCGAGCCGTCGGCGGCGACCACGATGGCCTTCGTTCCCGAGGTTCCCTGGTCGATCGCGAGGACGGGCACGTCGCTGAATCTAGTGAGGACGCCCTCCGACGGGAAGCGCCTCCCGGCGGCGGTCAGAGCGGCGAGGTCTCCGTCGGCACGTCCCTGGTGCTTGAGCGGATGACCAGGACGATTCCGACGAACATGAGGGCGACCGCGGGGATGATGCCGGCCGGCGGCAACTGGCCCAGGGCGACCGCCGCCATGATGGTCGCCCCCGGCATCTCGAGCAGGATCGCAAGCGACACGATGGTGGCCGACGTCGTCGACAGCACCTTGTTGATCAGGGTGTGGCCCAGGAGCTGGGCGCCGAGGGTCAGGGCGAGGATGAACAGCCAGTCACGCGCCGAGAAGCCGGCCAGTGCCTGCCGGCCCACGACGCACAGCGCCAGCAGCAGGATCGCGGACGAGGCGTAGGCCGTCATCGTGAGCGTCGAGGTCGAGACCGTGCGCCTCGCGCTCTCGGCGACCGTCACGTACATGGCGGCGAGGATCCCGCCGGCGAGCGCCAGGGCATCCCCGATGAGGTGCCTTGGATCGACACTGACGTCGATACCGGTGAGGATCACGACTCCCACGAGCGCGACCGCGATGCCGACCCAGGCGCTCCTCGGGATGTGCGCCCCGCGGTGCCGGGCGATCAGGGCGGCCCACACCGGCTGGGTCGCGACGAGGGCGGTCGACGACGCGACGGTGGTGTAGCGCAGCGACGGGATCCACGTGGCGAAGTGGGCGCCGAGGAGCAGCCCCGCCAGGATCATGAGCCGCCATTCGCGCCGCGACAGGGACCTCAGCTCCCTCCGCTGGCGGACCAGCACCCACGGGGCGGTCGCCGCAGAGCCAAGGAAGCAGCGCCAGAAGGCGATCGCGAGCGCTGGCGCCGCCATGGCGGCGATGAGGGGCCCTGAGGACGAGATGAACAGCACCGCGATGCCCAGCCACACCAGGTCAGCGGTCGGCGGGCGGGCGAAGGTCCCAGGAACCACAGCAGGGTCCATCGGGGATGCCATGGCCTCCTGCTTCCTGGGGGTAGCCTTCGGGCGTGACGACAGGTGCCGCGACCCGAGTATTCCTCGCGCGCCTGGCCGGCATCGGGGTCTTCGACCCCAATGGCGACCAGGTGGGCAAGGTACGCGACGCCATTGTCGTCCTGCGCATCGGCGGCAACCCGCCCCGGCTGACGGGCCTGGTTGTGGAGGTGGCCCCTCGTCGCAGGATCTTCGTGCCCATGACCAAGGTGACCGCGATCGACTCCGGCCAGGTGATCGTGACCGGGACCGTCAACCTGCGGCGCTTCGAGCAGCGCAGCAACGAGACGCTCGTCACGGCCGAGCTCCTCGACCGCCCGGTCCAGCTGACCGAGATGGATCAGTCGGTCTCCGTGCTCGATGTCGCCGTGGAGCAGTCACGCAGCCGCGACTGGTACGTCACCCAGCTGTTCGTCCGCAAGCCCGGTGGCGGGCTCCGACGGCGGGGCGAGACCCTCATCGTCGACTGGGACGACATCCGCGGGCTGTCCGCCCCGGTCGAGGACCAGCCGGCCGAGCAGCTGCTGACCCGTCTCGACGAGATGCGCGCCGCCGACATCGCCGACGTGCTGCAGGACCTCTCGCCGAAGCGGCGCATGGAGGTGGCGCGCAGCCTCGACGACGAGCGGCTGGCCGACATCCTCGAGGAGCTGCCCGAGGACGACCGCACGGAGATCGTGATGATGCTCGGCGGCGAGCGGGCGGCCGACGTCCTGGAGGAGATGGACCCCGACGACGCGGCCGACCTCATCTCCGAGCTGCCCCCGGAGCAGGCGGCCGACCTGCTCCAGCGCATGGAGCCGGAGGACGACGAGGACATCCGTCGCCTGCTCTCGTACGACGACTTCTCGGCCGGCGGAATGATGACGACCGAGCCCATCGTCCTGCTGCCCGACGCCACCGTCGCCGACGCGCTGGCGCAGATCCGGAACCCCGACCTGTCCCCCGCACTCGCGTCGCAGGTCTATGTCACCCGCTCGCCCACCGAGACGCCCACCGGGCGCTACCTCGGTGCCTGCCACTTCCAGCAGCTGCTGCGTGAGCCCCCGGCCACCCTGGTCTCGTCACTGATCGACAAGAACCTGCAGCCCGTCGGGCCCCTCGCACCGCTGGGGGAGGTGACCCGCAACTTCGCGGCGTACAACCTCGTGGCCCTGCCCGTCGTCGACGAGAACAACCACCTTCTTGGTGCCGTCACGATCGACGACGTCATCGATCACATGCTCCCCGAGGACTGGCGCGACAACGACGACGAGTCGGGGAGCCCAGGTCATGGCGACTGAGCGCTCGCGCCGCTCGGCGCGCATGGACATGCCGATGGACCGCAGCAGGTCGCTGCGGCCGTCGGTCGACAGCGAGCGGTTCGGCGCCATGTCGGAGTCCGTGGCACGTCACATCGGGTCGTGGGCGTTCATCGCGTGGATGACGATCGTCATCATCCTGTGGGTCATCCTCAACATCGTCATCTCCGACGGCGCGCCCGACCCGTTCCCGTTCATCTTCCTCACCCTCCTGCTGTCCCTGCAGGCCTCTTACGCCGCCCCGCTGATCCTGCTCGCGCAGAACAGGCAGACCGACCGCGACCGCATCCAGTTCCAGGAGGACCGCCTGCGCACCGAGCGACTGCTGGCCGACACCGACTACCTCGCTCGCGAGATCGCCGCCCTTCGCCTCGCCCTGGGCGAGGTCGCCACCCGTGACTACGTGCGCGGCGAGCTGCGCGACCTGCTCGACGACCTCGATGGCCGGCTCGAGGAACGGGCCAAGGCGCAGCGCAAGGCGGAGAAGAAGGCCGAGCGCAAGGCCGCAGAGGCCGGCTCCGCGGCTGACACAGCGCCGGACGACTGACCCCTCGCCACTCGCCGAAAGCGGACCCGAGGGTCGGCAACTAGCATCGGGGCATGCCTACCGTCGACGCCATCACCGCCGCCCTCGCCTCGGTCAACGATCCTGAGATCAACCGGCCGATCACGGAGCTCGGCATGGTGAAGTCCGTCGACGTGGCACCGGACGGCTCGGTGCGGGTCGCCGTCTACCTGACCGTCTCCGGCTGCCCGATGAAGGGCACCATCACCGAGCGGGTCACGTCGGCGGTCGAGGCGCTTCCCGGCGTCACCTCCGTGGAGGTCGTGCTCGATGTCATGAGCGACGAGCAGCGAGCCGCCATGAAGGAACTGCTGCGGGGCCATGGCGAGCGGGAGATCCCGTTCGCGCAGCCCGGCTCCCTGACCAAGGTCTACGCGATCGCCTCGGGGAAGGGCGGGGTCGGCAAGTCGTCGGTGACGGCCAACCTGGCCGTGGCGATGGCGCAGAGCGGACTCACGGTGGGCCTCGTCGACGCCGACGTGTACGGGCACTCCATCCCGCGGATGCTCAACGCCGTCGAGCCGCCGACCATGGTCGAGGGCATGATCATGCCGCCGCAGGCCTACGGCGTCCGGGTCATCTCGATGCTGCCGTTCAAGCCGGGCGGCGTCTCACAGCCCGTCGCGTTCCGTGGGCCGATGCTCCACCGGGCCCTCCAGCAGTTCCTCGCCGACGTGTGGTGGGGCGACCTCGACGTCCTCCTGCTCGACCTTCCGCCGGGCACGGGCGACGTTGCGATCTCCACCGCTCAGCTGCTGCCCAATGCCGAGATCGTGGTCGTCACGACCCCGCAGCCGGCCGCGGCCGACGTCGCGGTGCGGGCCGGCACGCTGGCCGAGCAGACCCATCAGAAGGTCGCCGGCGTCATCGAGAACATGAGCTCGTTCCCGTGCCCGCACTGCGGGGAGCCGTTGGACCTGTTCGGCTTCGGGGGCGGGGCCATCGTGGCCGAGACGATCTCCTCGGTCCTCGGCACGCCGGTCCCCCTGCTCGGGCAGATCCCCTTCGATGTGGCCCTGCGCGAGGGGGGCGACTCCGGCCGCCCGCTCGTCCTAAGCAACCCCGATGCCCCGGCATCGCTCGCCCTACTGTCGATCGCGCAGACGCTGGGCCAGCGTCCGCGCGGGCTGGCGGGGATGTCGCTCGGCATCACCCCGGCGCGCCGCGCGACCTGACCGGCTAGGTCGCGTCGGGGTCGAACGCGGGGCGTGGTGCCGGGGGCGGCTCCGCTGGTGCGGCGGGCTTGTCCGGCTCGTCGCTGAGGAAGCTGGCAGCCAGCCGGCGCGGATGGAACTCCTGCAGCGACTTGACGCTGTCGACCGTGTCGCCGAGGTCGATGCCCGCCGAGTCGACCAGGTCCTTGCGCGCTCCCGTGGCCATCACCCGGATCTGCTTCAGCCACTTCGCCGCGTCGGCGGCGGCTCGCGGCAGCCGCTCAGGCCCGAAGACGAGCAGCCCGATCACCGCCACGATCAGGATCTCGCCGATGCCGATATCGAACACTGCCGCCTCGCCTACTCCGCCGCGCCGTCATCGGCGAGGACGAGGGTGGTCGTGCGCTCCTGGCCGTCGCGCTCGTACGTGATCTCGAGCCTCTCTCCCGGCGCATGGTTGCGGACCTCGACGACGAGTTCGACGGCGTCGTCGATGCTGCGGCCGTTGACTGCCGTGATGATGTCGTCGGCCTCGAGCCCGGCCTCGAGCGCCGGACTGCTGTCGTTGACGCTCTTCACCTTCGCTCCGCCGTCCATGTAGTCCATGACGAGCTGAACGCCCATGAGCGGCGTTCGCGAGCTTCCGGTGGCGATGAGCTCCTCGGCGATGCGCTTCGCGGAGTTGATCGGGATAGCGAAACCGAGGCCGATGTTGCCCGCCTCGCCGCCGACGGCCAGTGACGCGATCGCCGAGTTCACGCCGACCACATTGCCGGCACCGTCGAGCAGCGGCCCGCCGGAGTTGCCGGGATTGATCGCCGCGTCGGTCTGGATGGCATTGATGTAGGCGAGGTCGGACTCGCTCTCGCCCGCCGTCACCGGGCGGTCGATCGCGCTGATGATGCCGGACGTCACCGTGCCGTCGAGGCCGAGCGGGGCGCCGATCGCGATCGCCGTGTCGCCGACCTGCACGTCGTCCGAGTCGCCCAGTGCCACGGTGGGCAGGCCGCGCCGGTCGACCTTGACGACCGCGAGGTCGTACGAGCTGTTCGTGCCGACGACCGTGCCGGTGGCCCGGTCACCGTCGCTGAAGACCACCGTGAGGGTCCCGCCGTCCGAGACCAGGTCGACGACGTGGTTGTTGGTGAGGATGTAGCCGTTGGGGCGGACGACGAATCCCGAGCCGCTGCCGGACTGGGTGGTGCCCTCAGCGAGGATCGAGACCACGGCCGGCAGGGTGCCCGCGGCGATCGCGGAGATCGACCCGGCAGGACGCTCCACTCCCCCCGATGTCGACTGGGGCAGGATGACGGCTGCGTCCGGCACCCCGCTGGCATCGTCGACGCTCCGGCCGACGAGGTAGCCGGCGAGCCCGGCGAAGGCACCGACCACCGCCGCCACCAGCGCCGCGATGAGGACCGTTCCGAGGACCCCGGGGCCACGCCGCCTCGTCACGACGACGGGGGCGGGCGCCGGGCCGGGCGATGCGGTGGCCTCGGCCCCGAACGAGAGGTCCGAGGCACCGTACGAGGGCTCCGAGGCTCCGTAGGAAGGCTCCGCGGAGGGTGGCGGCGGGAACGGCGCAGCACCCTGAGGGGGGAACTGGTCGGACATGGGAACCTCCATGGCCGTCCGGTGCAGGAGGCCGTCCGCGGGTGCCGGGCCGGGCGGCCCTGCCCCTACCGTAGTTCAGGCGTCCCCCTCGCGGTTCAGGCTAGGCTGCGAAACGAATGCCGCCGGTCGTGGGACCGACCAGGGCATCGCACACTCGGAGGTGCACCATCGCCAGCGCAGCCAAGCACGATCCGTACCTGCCCACACCCCAGTCCTGGGCCTACGTCGATGCCTGGGAGGACGACTCCGAGGCCCTGCGCGAGGCTCGTACCCGGGCCGCGGAGCTCGGCTGCGTTCCGGTCACGCGGCCCGTGGCGGCCCTGCTGCGCCTCCTGGCCGCGTCGGTCAACGCGCAGGCCGTGGTCGAGGTGGGCACCGGCGCCGGGATCTCGGGCGCGGCCCTGCTGTCCGGGATGACCTCGGCCGGGGTGCTGACCAGCATCGACATCGAGGCCGAGAATCAGCGCGTGGCCCGCGAGACCTTCACCGCCCTGGGTTACGACCACGTCCACACCCGCCTCATCGCCGGTCGGGCCCTCGATGTGCTGCCTCGGCTGTCGGACGCCGCCTACGACGTCGTCTTCGTCGACGGGGACAAGACCGAGTACCCCGCGATCCTCACCCAGGCCAAGCGCCTGCTCCGGGTCGGCGGGCTCGCGATCTTCGACAACGTGCTCTGGAGCGGTCGGGTCGCCGACCCCGGCGAGCGCGAGGCCGAGACCGTCGCCCTGCGGGATGTCACCGGCGCAGTGCGCCAGGACGACGACTGGATGCCGGCCCTCCTCACCGTGGGCGACGGGCTGCTGGTCGACCTCGTGGAGACGCGCCAGCTGCTGGAGCCGGCCGCCGCCAGCCTGGCGTCCGGCCGCGCCACGCTCGACGACCTGGGCCGGATCGAGCGGGCGTGCCTCGCCATGGCGGAGCGTGACCGCGGCCTCGAGGGCTACGCCTCGGCCGACGTGGAGTTCCACCTGGCGGTCTACGCGGCGTCCCACAACCTGCTGCTGCGCCAGTTCGGGACCGTCGTCGCGGACCTGCTCCACCTGACGTTCAACCTCCAGCAGGTCGTCGACTCGGACGACCAGGTGCTGGCCGAGGACGCCGATCGCCACCTGGCGGTGTTCGAGGCGATCAACCGGGGGAACGGCGAGGCGGAATCGGACGCGATGCTGAAGCTCGTGCTCGACGGGAAGCGGGCGCTGCGTCGTGCGCTGGCGGGCGGCGTGGAGCCCGCGGACGCGGCGCGCCCGACCCCCCACGCATGATCGCGACCCAGCCGCTGGTGCTGTCGGGCCCCCGGGTGCACGCACGGATCCGCCCATCGGAGGGTGGCGTTGTCGACCGGCTGCTGGTCGACGGTCGCTCCGTGCTGGCGCGGACGCCG
>CALGTB010000128.1 GCA_937902285.1 uncultured Actinomycetes bacterium
CAACGTCCCGCTCCGCCTGCACGACTGGGACGTCGACTTCGCGGCGTGGTGCACGTACAAGTACCTGAACTCCGGGCCCGGGGCCGTGGCGGGCGCCTTCGTCCACGAGCGGCACGTCAGCCATACGGCGATGCCCAGGTTCGAAGGCTGGTGGAGCACCGAGCCGTCGTCCCGGTTCGAGATGCAGCCGGTCTCCCTGCCCCAGGCCTCGGCGGACGCATGGTCGCTGTCGAACCCGCCGATCCTCGCGATGGGTCCCGTGCGCACCTCTCTCGAGCTGTTCGACGAGGTGGGGATGGATGCACTCCGGGCGCGCAGCCTGCGCCTGACCGCGTACCTGCGCTCGCTGCTCGCCGACCTGGCCGAGCGCACGCCCCTGACGATCGTCACCCCCGCCGAGGACGACAGGCACGGAGCCCAGCTCTCCGTGCGACTCGATCTCGACGTCGCCGACCTCTGCGAGCGGCTCAGCAGCAACTGGGGGGTGGTGGCCGACGACCGCCGGCCCGACATCATGCGCTTCGCCCCCGCCCCCCTCTACTGCACCTTTCACGACTGCTGGCGCGCGGTCGACGCGCTCAGCAACGAGCTGACCGGGGAGGGCATCGCATGACCGCGGCGAAGGACCAGAGCGTCGTCATCGTCGGCGCCGGGCTCGTGGGCTCGCTCCTGGCCTGCTACCTCGGCCGGCGCGGCTACCGCGTCGACGTCTACGAGCGCCGGCCGGATCCGCGCTCGGCGACGGCCGAGCGCGGCCGCTCCATCAACCTCGCCCTGTCCGAGCGCGGCCTCGACGCGCTCCGGCGCATCGACCTCGTCGACACCGTGATGGCCCCCGCGCTCCCCATGCACGGGCGCATGATCCACGCCGTCGACGGGCAGACGACGTTCCAGGCCTACTCGGCCCGTGGAGACCGCGCGATCAACTCGATCGGCCGCGCGGCGCTCAACGAGACGCTGCTCGACGCGGCAGAGGCGACCCCTGGGGTCACCGTGTGCTTCGACTCGCGTCTGGCCGGCTACGACCTCGCCAGCAACACGCTGACCTTCGAGCTCGGCGGCACCACCTTCGAGGTCACGCCTGACGTCGTCCTGGCGGCCGACGGGTTCGGCAGCGTGGTGCGACAGTCGCTGCAGTCGCTGGGTCGCGTCGCGGTCGTCACCGACATGCTCGACTTCGGCTACAAGGAGCTCACCATCCCCGCGCGGGACGGGGACTTCACCCTCGACCCGGATGCCCTGCACATCTGGCCGAGGGGCGCCTCGATGATGATCGCGCTGCCCAACCCGGACGGGTCCTTCACGTGCACCCTCTTCTGGCCGAAGTCCGGGGACGACGGCTTCGACGAGCTCGAGACGGAAGCGGAGATCCTGGCCCACTTCTCCACGGTCTACCCCGATGCCGTGCCCCTGATGCCCACGCTGGTCGAGGACTACCAGTACAACCCCGTGGGGCTCCTCGCGACGGTCCACACCGACCCGTGGCAGGTCGAGGGCAAGGTGGGCCTCGTCGGCGACTCCGCGCACGCGATCCTGCCCTTCTTCGGGCAGGGGGCGAACTGCGGCTTCGAGGACGTCGTCGAGCTCGATCGCTGCCTGGCCGAGGTCGACGACGACTGGACGCTCGCCCTGCCGATGTACCAGGAGCGCCGTCGCGCCAACGCCGAGGCGATCGCCCAGCTCGCGAAGGACAACTTCGTCGAGATGCGCGACAAGGTGGGGTCCCGGGCGTTCCGCGCGGCCACCCGGCTCGAGCACCAGCTCGAGCGCATGCTGCCCGGGCGGTACCTCTCGCGCTACGAGATGGTCTCGTTCACCACCATCCCCTACGCGGACGTCGTCGTGCGGGCGCGGCGACAGCACCGCGTCGTCGCCGTCGGCCTGGGCGTCCTGGCACTCGGGGTCACGGCGCTGGCCATCCGCGCCCTGCAGCGCCGCCCGGACACGGCATGAGCGCGCACGGCGAGGTGGTGGCCGGCAAGGCCCGTCCTCGGGGCCGCTTCCCGCATGTGAAGGTCGTGGGCGACCTCGTGTTCGTGTCCGGAACGTCGAGCCGCCGGCCCGACGACACCTTCGCCGGCGTCGACGTGGTCGGCGGCGTGAAGGTGCTCGACATCGCCGAGCAGACGCGGGCCGTCATCGAGAACATCCGCGACATCCTCGGGGCGGTAGGTGCCCGCCTGGACGACTGCGTCCAGGTGACCGCGTACCTCGTCGACATGGGCGACTTCGACGCCTACAACGACGTCTACGCCGAGTACTTCACCGAGTCAGGCCCGACCCGCACCACCGTCGCCGTCCGCGAGCTGCCCCACCCCGACCTCCTCATCGAGATTCAGGCGATCGCCCACCGCACCCCCGCTGCCGACGCAGGAGGCACGCATGAGTGACCTGACCACCACCCTCGACTTCGATGCGTGGATCGCCGAGAACGGCCCGAACCTGAAGCCGCCCGTCGGGAACAAGGAGGTGTTCCCCGGCTGCCGCGACTTCATCGTCATGGTCGTGGGAGGCCCCAACCAGCGCACCGACTTCCACGTCGACCCGTACGAGGAGGTCTTCTACCAGCTCACCGGGACGATGCACGTCAATCTCATGACGCCCGCCGGGCCGGAGACGGTGACGATCGGCCCCGGGGAGATGTGGGTGCTGCCACGCAACATGCCGCACTCCCCGCAGCGGCCCGAGGCAGGCTCCATCGGCCTGGTGTTCGAGCGCGTCCGTGACGAGGGCGTCCTCGAGCACTTCCAGTGGTACTGCCCTCAGTGCCATGCGCTGCTGCACGACGTCGAGCTCAAGGTCAACGACATCGTGGTCGACCTGCCTCCCGTGTTCGAGTCCTTCTACGGCGACATGGCGGCGCGCACGTGCTCGCAGTGCGGCGCGGTTCATCCGGGTCGGGGCTGACCGCCGGCATGACGTCGCCGGTCATCGACGCCCACTCGCACTACGTCCCCCGCGGATGGCCCGACCTGGCCGAGGCCGTCGGCGGCACCGACTGGCCCTCGCTGCGCGTCGACTCCGCCACCGAGGCGACGATCATGATCGGCTCGAGCGAGTTCCGGCGGATCGGCGACGCCTGCTGGAACGCCGAACGACGCCTGGCCGACATGGACGACGACGGGGTCGACATCCAGGTGGTCTCGCCCACGCCCGTGTTCTTCTCGTACGGACGGTCGGCGCAGCAGGCCGCCGAGGTGTCGTCGATCTTCAACGACCTCGCCCTTGAGATCACCGGACACGACCCTGCTCGACTCGTGCCGTTCTGCCAGGTGCCGCTGCAGGACGCGGAGGCCGCCTGCCGCGAGCTCGACCGATGCGTGGCCAACGGGCACCGGGGAGTCGAGATCGGCAACCACGTCGGGGACACGGACCTCGACGGGGGTGGCATCGTCGAGTTCCTGACGCACTGCGCCCAGTCCGGGGTGCCGGTGTTCGTGCACCCCTGGGACATGCCCACCTCGCCGCGGCTGGATCGCTGGATGGCCCAGTGGCTCGTCGGCATGCCTGCCGAGACGCACCTGTCCCTCCTCGCCCTCATCCTCAGCGGAGCGTTCGACCGCCTGCCCGCGTCGTTGCGCATCGCGTTCGCCCACGGGGGCGGCTCGTTCGCCTTCTGGCTCGGACGGGCCGACAACGCCTGGCACCAGCGGCACGACGTGGTGGCCGGGGGCAGCTCGCGGCCGCCGAGCGAGTACATCGGCCGGTTCAGCGTCGACAGCGTGGTGTTCTCCGAGGCCTCGCTGCGCCTGCTCGTCGACGTCCTCGGGCCCGAGAGCGTCCTCATGGGCAGCGACTACCCCTACCCCCTCGGAGAGCGGCCGGCCGGGGCCGTCGTGCGCAACTCCTCGCTCGAGCGCCAGGACATCGCGGCGATCCTCGGCGCCAACGCTGCCCGCTTCATCGGGATGAGCGAGGCGTAGCGTGGACGCATGCGCTGCCGAGTGCCCGCAGTCGTCGCCGCGACGGTGATCCTCGCGACGGTGGCGACGGCACCGTCGATCGCGCGCAGCACTCAGCCGCAGTTCGGCTGGACGACCAACACCATCGAGCTCACCGCTGCCACCGAGGCCGTGCTCGGGGTGTCACCGGCGGCGCTGAGCACGTACGCCCCCTTCGACGAGCCGTTCCCGATGTCCTGGGCGGCGGAGTCGGTTCGCCGCGCCGTGCCGCTGGTCGTGTCGTGGGAGCCGTGGGACTCCGACGTTCCCCTGGGCGTCGACCAGCCCGCCTACTCGCTGGCCCGGATCGCCGCCGGGGCACACGACGACTACGCGCGGGCCTGGGCACGGGATGCCGCCGCCAGCGGCGCCACCGTGCTGCTCCGCTTCGCCGCCGAGATGAACGGCGACTGGCACGCGTGGTCGAGGGGCGACAGTCCGACCGACTTCCGCCGGGCGTGGCGGCATCTGCACGACATCTTCGTCGCCGAGGGGGCCGAGCAGGTCGGCTGGGTGTTCAACCCCAACAACGCCTACCCCGGCTCGACGACGATCTCGACGTTCTGGCCGGGCGCCGCCTACGTCGACTGGCTCGCCGTCGACGGGTACAACTGGACGGGCGTCCTGCCGCGCCGGGACTACGAGTCGGCGGCGGAGGTCTTCGCGGACACGGTGCGCCAGCTGCGCACGCTCGGTCCGGGCCTCCCGATCATGATCGCCGAGTGCGGCGCGGGACCCGACGCGAAGGAGACGTGGCTTCGCGACCTGGCCGCCGAGGCTCCGCGGCTCGGCGTCTCGCTCGTGATCTGGTTCGAGCACGACAAGGAGACCGACTGGCGGCTCGCCACGGCCGCGCTGGCTACGCCTGTTCCGCAGATCCTTCGCGAAGCAGGATGGCGACTCGACCGATGAGCTCGTAGGGGATCGGCTGCCGCAGCGGGAACCTCAGCGTCGACCGCTCGGCACGGTAGGGCGCGATGTCCCGCTCGAACGACTCGTCCCCGTCCGGTGCGGGATAGATGCTGAGGTGGTTCTTCCACCCCGCGAAGTTCATGAAGGGCCGGCCGTTCCAGGTGAGTGCCGGCATGTTGTAGCTGATCATCTCCCCCGCGCCCGGGACCGCCTCGTGCGCGGCTCGGCGGACCCGCTCAAGGACGGTCTGAACCTCGTCGGGGAACGTCGAGATGTAGACATCGACCGAAGCGGGCGCGGGCGGCATGCGACAGAGATTCCCACACGATGCCTCGTCACGTGAGGCGATTCCGGAGGCAGTTGCGTCACCACGGGTGACGACGCATCACCGGTATCCTGTCGCCGTCACGCCCCTGTAGCTCAGTGGTAGAGCAACCGCCTTGTAAGCGGTAGGTCGTCAGTTCAAACCTGACCGGGGGCTCCGCCTGACGTTCGCGACCGCCCGGGTCCACGAATTGCCTCGATGCCCGTCCGAGAGCACCATGGCAGAACGTGAGGACCACGCTGAATCCGGCGGCCCGCGGCGTCATCGCCCTGGTCGCGGCCGCATCGCTCCTGGGTGGCTGTGGGACGGGGCCGGCTCCCGTTTCGGCGTCGCCGACGTCGGCCTCCCCCCTCGCGGGGGTTCAGGATCCGGTGGTGCGCGCACAGATCGACTGGGTGCGACCCCTGCCGGGCGCCCGAGCCGGCTCCGGGCTCGTGCGCGACGGTGATCGGATGCTGCTCGTCATGGACATCGCGAATCAGGCCATGTGGATCGACACCAGCACCGAGCCGCCCGCGACCAGCACCGTCGACCTGGGATCCGATCCGGCACCACTGCCGAAGGACGAGAAGCCCGACTTCGAGGCTGCCCTGCTCGACACGGATGGCAGCATCCTCATCCTGGGCTCCGGCTCCGGGGAGAAGCGCCGGACCGTGGTGCGCCTTGATCCCGCGACCGGCACGGCCAAGCGGATCGACGCCTCGACCATGTACGACACGGTCGCCGGCGCCCTCGGCGAGCAGCCCAACATCGAGGGTGCCCTGCGGGATCCCAGCGGCTCACTGATCCTGTTCAACCGGGCCAACGGCGGCGGACGTTCCGCGACCGTCGAGCTGTCGGGCGACTTCGACTCCGGCGAGTGGTCGGTGGTCGCCCTCCAGGACTGGAACCTCGGGACGCTTCCCGGACTGAGGGACAACGCCGTTCCGCTCGGCTTCTCCGACGTCACCCGCGGCAGCGACGGGCGCCTCTGGTTCACCGCCTCAGCCGAGGACTCCCCTGACGCCGTCCAGGACGGCCAGTCCGTGGGCACCGTGATCGGGACCATCGACGCCGACGGGGCCACCTGGACGCACATCCTCGACCCCGACGGCACGCCGACCATGCGCAAGTTCGAAGGGCTCGTCGTCGACGACGACGCCCGCGGGGCCTGGCTCGTGACCGACCCGGACAGCGAGGCTCCGTCCGAGCTGGCCCGCGTCGACCTGTCCGACTGGCCAGCGGCCTGAGCAGCCCTTCACCGGAGTATTCGATGCGCGGCGGGCCGCATGGGCGGCCCGTTGCTCCTAGGCTCATCGCGTGACCGAACTCCCGGATCGTGCCCAGGTCGTCATCGTCGGCGGAGGGATCGTCGGCGCCAGCGTCGCCTACCACCTCACCCGCCTCGGCATCACCGACGTGGTGCTCCTCGAGCAGGGGCAGCTGTCCTCGGGCACCACGTGGCACGCCGCAGGCCTGGTCGGTCAGCTGCGCGCCACCGAGAGCGGCACGCGGCTCGTGCAGTACTCGGCGGCCCTCTACCAGTCGCTCGAGGCCGAGACCGGACTCTCGACGGGCTACAAGGAGTGCGGGGGCGTCACGGTGGCGCGCACTCCCGAGCGCATGGTGCAGCTGCTGCGCACGGCCGCGGCCGCCGAGGCCTTCGATCTCGAGTGCGAGATCCTCACCCCGGCCCAGGCGCTCGACCGCTATCCCATCCTCGAGACCAGTGACCTGCAGGGGGCGATCTGGCTGCCGCGCGACGGCACGGCGAACCCGACCGACGTCACGCAGTCGCTGGCCCGCGGCGCACGGATGCAGGGGGCGCGCATCGTCGAGCGCGTGCGCGTGCTGGGCGTCTCCACGCGCGACGGTGCCGTCACCGGAGTGCAGACCGATCATGGCGACATCGAGGCCGAGATCGTCGTCAACTGCGCCGGCCAGTGGGCGAAGGCCGTCGGCGCGATGGCCGGGGTCAATGTCCCCCTGCACTCGGCCGAGCACTTCTACGTCGTCACCGACCAGATCGACGGCGTCGAGCGGATGACGCCGATCCTGCGCGACCCCGACGGCTACACCTACATGAAGGAGGAGGTCGGGGGCCTGGTCGTCGGCGGCTTCGAGCCGGTGGCGAAGCCCTGGGTGCCACCGGACCGCATCCCCTACCCGTTCGAGTTCCAGCTGCTCGACGAGGACTGGGACCACTTCGAGATCCTCATGGAGAGCGCACTCCACCGGCTGCCGGTGCTGCAGCGGACGGGCATCAAGAAGTTCTACAACGGCCCCGAGAGCTTCACCCCCGACAACCAGTTCATCCTCGGCGAGGCGCCGGAGGTCCGTGGCTTCTTCGTGGCTGCGGGGTTCAACTCGGTGGGCATCGCGTCGGCGGGCGGTGCCGGACGGGCCCTCGCCCAGTGGATCGCCGGCGGCGAGCCGCCGTCCGACCTGGTGAGCGTCGACATCCGGCGCTTCGCGTCGTTCAACGGCAACAACCAGTGGCTGCACGACCGAGTGGGCGAGGTCCTCGGCCTGCACTAC